>JAILBG010000014.1:0-25013 GCA_024681215.1 Clostridiales bacterium | reverse complement strand
GTGTATTTGCTGACGAAATACAGATTGGGGATCATGCTGGCGGTGTAGCACAAAAGCGACGCCCAGGGCGCGCCGTGGATGTTGATTTCGATGCGCTGCACCAGGGTGTAATTGAGGGCGATCTTCAGGGCCACGCCCAGGAGCAGCGTGTACATGGGGATGCGCTGCTTCCCCGCGCCCTGGAGGATGCCGCTGGTGGCCTGCACCATGGTGAAAAGCACGATGGTGAGGGCGGAGATCTGCAACAGCTCCGCCGCGGTGTCCAGGTACACCGCGTCATACCCGCTGCGGTAGCACAGATACAGGATGGGTTTGGCTAAAAGGCTCATGCCCACCGAACAGGGAAAGCCCACCACCGCGGCCATGCGCAGCCCGATGCCGGTTTCCTTGATTACGTATGCCCGGTCGTTCCGGGCCAGGCCGGAGGCGATATCCGGCACCAGGTTGGTGCCCATGGCCATGGCGATGGCGGTGGGCACGTTGATCAGGGTGATCACCGGGCCGGTGTACACGCCGAAAAGGATGCGGGCCTCCTCAAAGGCGATGCCCGCGCCCTCCATCAGCGGGCGGATCATGTGGCTGTCGATGAACCCCGCCAGGGGCACGATGCAGGCGCCCAGGGTGATGGGCACGGCCACCGCGAACAGGCGCCTGAGGATCATGCGGTCGGTCAGCGCCGGCGCATCCGGACGCTGGGGCATCTGCTCCAGGGCCCGGGCGCTGCGGCGGTGCTGCAGGAGCATATAGATCAGGGACACGCCCTCCGCCGTGGTGGAGCCCAGCAGCGCCCCGGCCACGCCCCAGGCGATGCCGCCCCGGCGCATGCCCAGATAGGCCAGCGGCAGGGCCACGAACACCCGGCCGATCTGCTCGATCAGCTGGGAAATGGCCGTGGGCACCATGTTCCGCTGCCCCTGCAGGAAACCGCGGTAGGCGCTCATGACGCAGACGAAGAACAGGCTGGGGGCGATGGCCATGAAGCCCAGGCGGGTGTCCGGGTCGTTATGGGAGGCGGCCAGGGCGCCGGAGAGGGCGAACATCAGCACGGAGGTGACGATGCCCAGCACGAACAGGATCCGCAGCGCCGCGCGGAAAATGCGCCGGGCGTTCTGCGGGTCCTCCCGGGTGATATGGTGGGCCATCATGCGGGAGATCGCCACCGGCAAGCCGGCGGAGGAGATGGTGAGCAGCAAATTATAGGTGGGGTAGACGGTGGAATAAACGCCCATGCCGTTCTGGGTGATCAGGTTGGTCAGCGGGATGCGGTACAGCACCCCCACCACCTTGCAGATGATGCCCGCCACCCCCAGGATGGACACGCCGCCCACTAAAGTTTTCTGCTTTTCAGTCATATTGGCTCCTATCCGACAGATACGGTTTTATTTCGCGCCGGCCCGGGTCACAGCCCGGTGACGAAGCGCGCCGTCCACCGCTTTCTTTCGATGGCGTCGATGCGCTCGCTGAGGGGCGGATGGGAATATTCCAGCTTTACCAGCAGTTTATCCGGCGCAAGATCGGCAAAGTTTTCCCTTGCCAGCTTTTTGAGCGCGCTCACCAGCGCCCCGCCGTACCCTTCCAGCACCGCCTGTTCATCCGCCAGATATTCTGCCCGGCGGGAATACAGGCCGACCAGCAGGCCGAAAAGCGGCGAGAGCAGGGCGAATTCCACGCTCATCACCAGCACGATGGCGAAGCCGTAATTCACCCCCTCGAAGCCGAAAGCCTGAAAGATCTCCGGCGTCCGCAGGGTGAAAAAGGCCAGCGTGCCCAGGACCAGCATCTGCGCGAAGGTGAAAATCTGGTTTTTCAGCGTGTCTTTGTGCAGGCCGTGGCCCATTTCATGGGCGAACACGGCGCAGATCTCCTCCGCCGTCATGGCTTGCACCAGGGTGTCGTAGAGCACGATGGTCTTCATTTTGCCCAGGCCCGTGAAATAAGCGTTGGATTTGGTGGAGCGGCGGGACGCGTCCATCACCTGAATGGCCCGGACGCGATAGCCGTGCTTTTCCAGCAATGCGGTGAGCCTGTCCTTGAGCCCGCCGTCCTCCAGGGGCGTGAACTTATTGAAGATCCTGCTGAAAAAGGGATAAAGGAAGGCGAAAAGCAGCAGGATCGCCGTCATGCCCCCGGCGAACGCGGGGATCAGCCAATCCCCCAGCCAGCGATGGGACGCCATGAGCAGATAGCCGATGAGGGAAATGAACCCCAGGCTGATCAGGAACTGTTTCGCCTGATCCAGCCAGAACGTCTTTTTGCCGGTGCGGTTGAAGCCGTATTTTTCCTCGATCCGCATGGTGTCGTAATAGCTGACGGGCAGCAGGAAAAGATCGGACAGCGTGAACAGCAGCAGCACCGCGAACGCCCGGGAAAAGCCGCTTTCCGGGAACAGGCCGGCGAAGGCGGCGTAAGCGTCGAATGCCAGCAGGCAGAACTGCGTCAGAAAGGATACGGCGGTTTCCGCAAGGCCCAGGCGGCACTTCTCCGCGTGGTACTTCCGCCAGCGCGCATACGTTTCCGGGTCGTATACGTCGGCCACGTTTTTGGGGATGGGGTTCCGGGCGGAGCGCCAGGCCAGCGCCTTGAGCGCCGCCTGATAGCAGGAGACCAGGAACAGGATCACCAGGGCGATCACTTTGTAATGCATGCGGTTTTCTCCTTGGATACGGAAAATGCAAAAGCCTTCCGCGGGGGAAGGCCCTGCAAAGCGGGATCAGATTTCAGGGGCTTCCCCGCCGTTCTCCGGGGCGGTTTCAGCGTCGGGGGCTTCCTCCGCCTCCGGCTCCTCCTCTTTTTCGGCCCGGGCGACGCCCACGATGCGGCTGCCCTCGGCGACGCGCATCAGGCGCACGCCCTGGGTGGCGCGGCCGCACACGCGGATCTCGTCCACCGCGGTGCGGATGATGGTGCCGTCGTCGGTGATGAGCAGGATGTCCTCCTCCGGATGCACCATCAGCTGGGCCACCAGATTTCCGGTCTTTTCGGTGAGCGCCATGGCGATGATGCCCTTGCCGTTGCGCCCGGTCTCCCGGTACTGGTCCGCTTCGGTGCGCTTGCCGTAGCCGTTCTCGGTGATGGAGAGCACGTGGCAGCCTTCCTCGATGACGCACAGATCGGTGACCTCGTCGCCTTCGGCCAGCCGCATGCTGTGGACGCCGTGGCTGACCCGGCCCATGGCGCGCACGTGGCGCTCCGCGAAGCGGATGGCCTTGCCCTGGCGGGTGCCCAGCAGCAATTCTTCCCCGTCGTGGCACATTTCAACCCCGATCAGCTCGTCGCCCTCGTTGAGCACGATGGCGATGAGGCCGGTGCGGCGCAGATTCTGGAATTCGGACAGGGCGGTTTTTTTGATCAGGCCGTCCCGGGTGGCCATGATGAGATAGCGCCCCTCCGCCATTTCGGGCATGGGGATCATGGTGGTCACCTTTTCGCCGCCGGCCAGCTGCAGCAGGTTCACGATGGCGGTGCCCCGGGCGGTGCGGCTGGCCTCGGGGATCTGATAGCAGGTGAGGGTGAATACCCGGCCCTTGTTGGTGAAGAACAGGATGGGCTCGTGGGAATTGACGATGCGGATGTTCTCGGCGTAATCGTCCTCCCGGGTGGTCATGGCGGATACGCCCTTGCCGCCCCGGCCCTGGGCGCGGTAGGTGGACTTGGAGAGGCGCTTGACGTAGCCGAAGTGGGTCAGCGTCACCACCATGTCGTCCACGGCGATCAGGTCCGCGATATCGATCTCGCCCTCCAGGGCGGAAATCTCCGTGCGGCGCTTGTCGGCGTATTTGTTCTTGACCTCGGTGAGCTCGTCCTTGATCACGCCCAGCAGCAGATGCTTGTCCGCCAGCAGGGACTGGAGGTAGGCTATGGTCTTTTCCAGCTCGGTGTATTCCTCCGTCAGCTTGTCCCGCTCCAGGCCGGTCAGGCGGGCCAGGCGCATGTCCAGGATGGCCTGGGCCTGCTTGTCGGAGAAGCCGAACCGGTCCATCAGCTCCTGCTTGGCGGCGGCGGTGTCCTTGCTCTTGCGGATCAGCTGCACGATCTCGTCGATGTGATCCAGGGCCTTGAGCAGCCCTTCCAGGATATGGGCCCGGGCCAGGGATTTGTCCAGGTCGTACTTCGTGCGGCGGGTGACCACGTCCTCCTGATGCAGGATATAATAATACAGCGCGTCCCGGAGGGAGAGCACCTTGGGCTCCCCGTCCACCAGGGCCAGCATGATGACCCCGAAGGTCTCCTGCATCTGGGTGTGCTTATAGAGGTAATTGAGCACCACCTGGGCCTGCACGTCGCGCTTGAGCTCGATCACGATGCGCATGCCGTTGCGGTCGGATTCGTCGCGGATGTCGCTGATGCCCTCCAGGCGCTTTTCGTGCACCAGCTCCGCGATCTTTTCCACCAGCCGGGCTTTGTTCACGGCGTAGGGGATCTCGGTGACGATGATCCGGTCCCGGCCGTTGGCCATGGATTCGATCTCCGTCTTTGCCCGGGTGATGATGCGGCCCCGGCCGGTATGGTAGGCCTCCCGGATGCCGCTGCGGCCCAGGATGATGCCGCCGGTGGGGAAGTCCGGGCCCTGGATGTGCTCCATGAGGTCGTCCAGCGTGGCGTCCGGATTGTCGATCAGGCAGATGCAGCCGTCGATCACCTCGCCCAGGTTGTGGGGCGGGATGTTCGTCGCCATGCCCACTGCGATGCCGCTGGCACCGTTCACCAGCAGGTTGGGGAAACGGCTGGGCAGCACCGCGGGCTGCATCAGCGTTTCGTCAAAGTTGGGGTAGAAATCCACCGTGTCCTTGTCGATATCCTGGAGCATGGCGGTGCAGATCTTGCTCATGCGGGCTTCCGTATAACGCATGGCCGCCGCGCCGTCGCCGTCCACGGAGCCGAAATTGCCCTGGCCCTCCACCAGCATGTAGCGCATGTTGAAATCCTGGGCCAGGCGCACCATGGCGTCGTACACGCTGCTGTCGCCGTGGGGATGGAATTTGCCCAGCACGTCGCCCACCAGGCGGGCGGACTTGCGGTAGGGCTTGTCCGGGGTCATGCCCAGTTCGCTCATGTCGTAGAGGATGCGCCGGTGCACGGGCTTGAGCCCGTCGCGCACGTCGGGCAGCGCCCGGTCCACGATGACGGACATGGCGTAGCTGATGAAGCTCTGCCGCATTTCGTGTTCCAGGTCCGTGGGAATCAGCCGGTCTTTGATATCGCTCATGGAAAGTACGTCCTTTCTGGGGATGTTGGCGAAAAATCAATCGGTGAGAATCAGGGTTTATAAACCCATGGACTGCAAATCCTCCGCGGTGTAGACGGAGCGGGTTTTTATCGCCTCCTGTACTGTCGGAAAGGATTCCGCCAGACTTTTCAGCATCTGAGGCAGATCAATGGCAGGCACGACGCAGGACTGAATGCTGACGTGGGCGGCATCGCCCTCCAGGAACAGCACCAGTACCGCCGTATGCTCGTCGTATTGCAGATAAACGCCGATGGACTCCTGCATAGCCCTGGGTCCTTCGCACGTCCAGCCGTCGGTGCACAGATTATACAGCGTAACGGCTTCGCCGTAGGTCATGGTACCGTTGACGACCTGGGGGATCGTGGGCCCGCCGCTGTTATCGCTTGCGGTGTTGTTGATGGCATGGGAGACAACGTAGGAGGGAATCACGCTGATGGCCATGTGCCGGCGCGATTTGATCACCTCCGGCGCGTCGTCCGGGAACATGTCCTGGTATGTCAGGCCAGGCTGGGGAAGGGATTTCATCGCTTCCGTCCACAGGCGCTCCTCGTCTCTGTAAGAACAGGACAGGATCTGCACTTTCACCGGTCTGCCCTTGAGGGCGGCGGATGTGGTGGCGGACCAGTTTTCGCTGATCAAACGGATGTAGGCCCATCCAGCCAGATCGGACAGGCGCGCGGCTGCCTCCAGGCTCTTTTGAATCAGCCATTTGTCGGTCATTTCCTGCCCGCCGCAGCCCGCGCAGCAGAAAGCCAGCATCACGCACAGCACCGCGCATAAAAGCTTTTTCAACGCAAGTCAACTCCTGTTACGAATAAAGATACGCCTTTTACGCCTTTCTCGGAAGGGGGTCTGGGGGAAACCGCTCTTTGGGCGCCAAAGAGCGGTTTCCCCCAGCAAACTGCGTCCCTTCATCAGAAATCCAGTACCGCCAGTTCGCTGTTCTGCTCGATGAATTCCCGCCGGGGCTCCACCTTGTCGCCCATCAGCAGGGAAATGATCTCGTCCGCGGCCATGGCGTCCTCCATTTTCACCTGCATCATGGTGCGGGTCTCGGGGTTCATGGTGGTGGTCCACAGCTGCTCGGAGCTCATTTCGCCCAGGCCTTTGTAGCGCTGGATCTCGGCCTTATTGTCCCTGCCCAGCCGATCCAGCAGCTGCTGCAGCTCCTTATCGTCGTAAACGTAGTATTCCTGCTTATTTTTCGTCACCTTGTACAGCGGCGGCATGGCGATGTACACAAACCCGTTCTCGATCAGGGGCCGCATGTAGCGGTAGAAGAAGGTGAGCATCAGGATGCGGATGTGCGCGCCGTCCACGTCGGCGTCCGTCATGCAGACGATGCGGTGGTAGCGCAGCTTTTCCATGCTGAATTCGCTGCCCACGCCGCAGCCGAAGGCGGTGATCATGTTTTTGATTTCCTGATTGATCAGGATCTTGTCCAGCCGGGCCTTTTCCACGTTGAGGATCTTGCCGCGCAGGGGCAGGATGGCCTGGTAATGCCGGTCGCGGCCCGTTTTGGCGCTGCCGCCGGCGCTGTCGCCCTCCACGATGAAGATCTCGCACTTGGCCGGGTCCCGCTCGGTGCAGTCGGCCAGCTTGCCGGGGAGGGAAGCGGATTCCAGCACGCTCTTGCGCCGCGTCAGATCCCGGGCCTTGCGGGCGGCCTCCCGGGCCCGGGCGGCGCCCAGGCAGCGGTCCAGGATGATCCGGGCCACGGTGGGGTTTTCCTCCAGGAAGGTGTTCAGCCCTTCGGAAACCAGGCTGTCCACGATGGGGCGCACCTCGCTGTTGCCCAGCTTGGATTTGGTCTGGCCCTCGAACTGGGGCTCGTGCATTTTAACGGAAATGACCGCGGCCAGGGATTCCCGGGTGTCCTCGCCCTTGAGGTTGGCGTCGGCTTCTTTTAAGATCTTGTAGCGGCGGCCGTAATCGTTGACGGCCCGGGTAAGGGCGCTTTGAAAGCCCATCAGGTGGGTGCCGCCCTCAGGAGTGTGGATATTGTTGGCGAAGGCGTAAATGTTTTCGGAGTAGCTGTCGTTGTACTGCATGGCCACTTCCACGGATACGCCGTTTTTCAGCCCTTCCACGTAAATGGGCTCGGGGAAGAGCACTTCCTTGTTCTTATTCAGGTATTTGACGAATTCCCGGATACCGCCCTCGTAGTGGAAGGTGCGCTCAATGGGCTCCTCGGGCCGCTCGTCCCGGAGCACGATCTTGATGCCCTTGTTGAGGAACGCCATTTCCCGGATGCGGGCCTTCAGTACGTCGAATGAAAACTCGATCCCGGGATCGAACACGCCCTCGGGGTTGTCCTCGGTGCGGATATCGGGCCAGAACTGCACCGTGGTGCCCGTTTCCGCCGTTTCGCCGATGACGCGCAGGTCGTATTCGATCTTGCCGATGTTGTATTCCTGCTCGTAGATTTTGCCGTCCTGGCGCACCTCCACCCGCATGTGGCGGGAAAGGGCGTTCACCACGCTGGCGCCCACGCCGTGCAGGCCGCCGGAGACCTTGTACCCCTCGCCGCCGAATTTGCCCCCGGCGTGCAGGATGGTCAGGCACACCTCCACCGCGGGGCGGCCCATCTTGGGATGGATGCCCACGGGGAAGCCGCGGCCGTTGTCCTTCACCCGGCAGGACCCGTCCTTGCACAGCGTCACCAGGATCTCGGTGCAGTAGCCGGCCAGGGCCTCGTCGATGGCGTTGTCCACGATTTCATAGACGCAGTGGTGCAATCCCCGGGCGTCGGTGGAGCCGATATACATGCCGGGGCGCTTGCGCACCGCCTCCAGGCCTTCCAGCACCTGGATCTGCGTTTCGTCATATTTCTGCTGGGGCGCGTTTTCTTCGTTCGCCGGGGCTTGCTCCTGCCGGGCGGAAGCGCGCTGTTCCGCGTCCAGATTTTCCAAATCCGCTGCCATAATTTCCTCCTGATCCCGGGGCGATTTTTCCTTGGCGGACAGAAAACTGTCCATCAATTTATTATAACACAAATCTGACAATTTGGGAAGGGTTTCTTCATAATAAATGCAAAAGAATTTTTGTATAATTTGGGCAAAAGAAAACGCCCGGGAAGGGCGGCTGGGGGAGAGGGGAAATTATAGATTTCTTTTCGGATTGTTCGTCTGGCACAGGAGGTAATCGATGCTCACCTTATTAAAATAAAAATGAAAGCCGAGAAATCTATGAATGACTATTGGTTGCTCGGGAAAAAGCACTCCATGTGTGATACTTGTTAGAGAATCAGGTTGCCCATTGATAACCCTCCTGCTGCGGGCTGAAATACGTGCGTTTTCATAAAGAAAAATGGGCGGCTGATAGCCGCCCCTACGGATAATTTGAGTGTTTTGCATTTCTGATCGAATTTTATCTGTTTGTGGGTTCAATATTGATCTGATGGTTCTTAATAAACGTGAATTGATTTGCATAAAAAGGTATAAAAAGTAAGCAAGCCATCCATACGGATGACTTACTTATACGGACTGCCCGCCGAAACGCACAACCCGCGAACGGCTCATGCCATGGTGACCGCCTATAACTATTTTAACACATAATGTGTAAAAATGTAAACAGGGAGAAAATAATTATGGCAAATGCAAAATCTCGTTTGTGGATTGCTTTGCGTAGAGGATAGAATGGCCGGAAGATACGACAGGTAAAAAACAGCTTTCTCGGAAGGGGGCGCGGGGGAAACCGCTCTTTGGCTTACAAAGAGCGGTTTCCCCCGTAAAATATTTATTACTCCCCGCACAGGGCAGCTTGTAGCTCCTCCATGGTGCGGAACTGCCACGGGGTGTCATACCCGGGGCAGAGGCCGTCGGGATCGAACAGGGCGCAGGCGATGCCTGCGTTTTTTCCGGCGTCCAGGTCGATTGTCCGGTCGCCGATCATCACGCAGTCCCCCCGGGAAAGGCCGTGCTTTTCGATCAGGTGGTTCAGCGCGTCCGGGGCGGGCTTGCGGGGAAAGGCGTCCAGGCTGGTGATCCGGTCCGCGAACAGCGCTTCGATGCCGTCCTTTTGCAGATAGCCTTCCAGGCTGGCGCCCCGGTGGGTGTAGAGATAATTGCTTCCCCCCAGGCGGCAGACGGTTTCCAGCACGTCCTTGGCCCCGGGGTACATGAGCACGCCGTCGATGGGCTCCTCCTCGGAATGGCGGCGGTAGGCGGCGAGGAGCTCCTCCTCCGTTCCCGCGCCCCGGGCAGCAAAAACCCGGGCGCATTCCAGGTTGGACCGCTTGTTCAGGGCGTAGACATCCTCGTAAGAGGCGTCCGCGCCCAGTTCATGCAGCCCCCGCAGGAAGGCCCGGGCAATGCGCCCGTAGGTATCGTACAGTGTGCCGTCAAAATCCCAGAAGAAATGACGGTATCGCATGGCGGTTATTTCGCGGGCTCGTACTTGGGCAGCTCGCTGGTGCAGTGGGGGCAGCGGGTGGCGTCGTCGGCGATCTCGGAGCAGCAGAAGGGGCACTTGCGGGCTTCCTTTTCGGGGGCGGGCTCTTCCTTCTTCTTCATCTTGTTGATGGCCTTGACCACCAGGAAGATGCACAGGGCCACCAGGATAAAGTCAATGACGGTCTGGATGAAGTTGCCGTAATTGAAGGTGGCGATGCCGCGTTCCGCAGCTTCTTCGATGGACTTGGGGACGGCTTCGCCCTCGGGCACCTTGCCCAGCAGGGCGAACATGCCGCTGACGTTGGCGCCGCCAGTGATCAGGCCGATGACGGGCATGAACAGATCGTTGACCACGGAAGTGACGATCTTGCCGAACGCGCCGCCGATGATGACGCCGACCGCCATATCGACTACGTTGCCCTTGACGGCGAATTCCTTGAATTCCTTGATGAACTTGGAAGCCATTACATGTCATCCCTTTCGTTATTTTGGTCTCACACCGGGCCTATTATACCACACATGGGGGACCGGGGCAATACTTTAACGAAATAAACCGCCGAAGAACAGAAAAAACCCGTTCCATTTTGGAACGGGCGGAGATGCTTTTGATTTACTGGGGCTGTTTGGTGCCGCACTCGGGGCAGAATTTGGCGCTGCGGGGGATCTTCTGGCCGCATTCGCAGCAGTATTTGGTTTCGCCGGTGTATTCCGCGGGGGCGGCCTGCTGCGCCTGGGGGGCGGCGGCAGGGGCCTGCTGGAAGGCCTGGCTGATCATCTGGCCCAGCATGGCGCCGGCGCCCATGCCCGCGCCCATGCCGGCCGCGCCGTTCTGGTTGTTGGCGGCGTCGTGGATGGCGGTGGCGGCCTGGTACTGGGCGTACTGCTGCAGATCGCCCACCACGTTCATGGAGGTGTGCTGATCCATGGCCTGCTCCACCTGGTCCGGCAGGGAGATGTTTTCGATCACGAAGGATTCCAGCTTCAAGCCCAGGCTCTCGATCCGGGGGGCCAGGGTCTTGAGGGCGAATTCGCCCAGCTCGTCGTAATTGGCGGCCAGATCCAGCGCGGGGATCTTGCTCTGGGCCACGGCGTCGGAGAAGCCGGAAACCAGGATGCGCTTGAGCTGGCCCGTGACGCCTTCGGTGGTCATGTACGCGGCGGTGCCGAAAACCTCCTTGAGGAAGACCTTGGGATCGGCCACCCGGAAGGAATACGCGCCGTGGGCCCGCAGGCGGATCATGCCGAATTCGCTGTCCCGCATCATCACGGGGCTGCTGGTGCCCCATTTCTGATCCAGGAACTGCCGGGTGTTGATGAAATACACCTCGGCCTTGAAGGGGCTGTTGAAGCCGTATTTCCAGGACTGCAGCAGCGTCATGACGGGCATGTTCTGAGTGGACAGCTCGTACCGGCCGGGCTGGAACACGTCGGCGATGCGGCCTTCGTTGACCATGATGGCCACCTGGCTTTCCCGCACGGTGAGCTGCGCGCCCATCATGATTTCCTTGCCGCCCCGGTCATAGCGGTACACCATGGTGTTGGGGGAGGAATCCTTCCATTCGATGACGTCGATGAACTGGCCGGAGATCACGGAAAAAATGCCCATTTCGTTATCCTCCTATTCAGGTAGATGATTGCTCCTGCCCGCCCAGCAGCCCCTGCAGGCTTTCCATCCAGGCGGAGCGGGTGACTTCCATATCCAGGTCCAGGAATTCCTTGATGCGCTGGATGGATTCGGCGATGTGGGTGTCGGTGCGCTTGCCCATGGCCTCGGGCGTCTCCTTTTCCTGGCCGTGCATGGGCATGCAGACGATGCGGATGTGCCGGGGGGTGAGCACCGCCACGGCGTAGTAAATGCCCTCCACGTAGCGGCCGAAGAAATTGTTGCGCAGCGCGCTTTCCAGGCGCTGCTGGGCGTGGCCGCGGTGCTCGGAGAGGTATACCTCGCCCTGGGGCATGTCGATATCGTACAGCACGCAGGGCTGATCCAGGCTCACGTGGGAGCGGATCAGCTTCATTTCCCGCTTCACGCTTTCCCAGTCCGTCAGCTCCCCGGCCAGCAGCTGGTGCACCAGTTCGTCCCGCTGGATGGTGAGCATGGCTTCTTCGTCGTAGTAGTCGTCGTAAATATCCGAATGCAGGCGGTTGAGCACGGCGGTCAGCTGCCGGAGGGCCACCATCTGTTTCTGGGGGTCGTCGTTGACCTCGAAGATGGGCAGGCTGGGCCGGCCGTAGCGCAGGAACTTGGTCAGGGGGAAGGCGTCCTGCTTTTCCAGGCGGTAGCCCACGGCGTCGATGGCCTTGGAGTTCAGCAGGTCGATGGCCTCCTGGGGGCCGTAGGCGAAATAGGGCGCGCGGCAATCCAGCCGGGCCCAGTTGATCTTATCCCGGAACATGGCCTGGATGTCCGTCCGGTCCGTGACAAGCAGCAGTTTGTACAAATTGCCTCGCCTCCATACCTGTTCAGTCAGCGTCTGTCCGCTGTGCGTGCTTTCTGATTATACCATAATGCATACGGTATGACAATCTTTTTTTCCGGCCGGCCGGCGGCCCCGCCCGATGGAAAAAGCAGGCGGCGGGGCACGCAGGAGCGCTCCGCCGCTTTGGAGTCAGGGATGATACAGCTTATGGGTCTGATACTGGGGATCGCAGGTGATGTTCACCCGCAGGCGGCGGAAAATGTTTTCGTCCACCGGGGCCAGGATCACCGTGGAATGGGCCTCGCACCCCGCCAGCTTCTGCAGCTGGGCCATGGCCAGGGCCGCGGATTCGTCCGTGGCGGCGCAGATGGAGAGGGCCAGCAGGATCTCGTCCGAGTGCAGCCGGGGGTTGTGATTGCCCAGGTACTGGCATTTCAGGGTCTGGATCGGCTCGATCACGGAGGGGGAGATCAGCTTGTGGGCTTTCTCGATGCCCCCCAGGGCCTTCAGGGCGTTGAGCAGCAGCGCGGCGGAGGGGCCCAGCAGGTCGGTGGTCTTGCCGGTAACGATGCGGCCGTCGGGCAGCTCGATGGCCAGCGCGGGGGCGCCGGTCTCCCCGGCCCGGGTCCGGGCGGCGTCCACCACGGGGCGGTCGTCGTCGGAAAGGTTCATTTTCTGCAGCAGCAGCTCCAGCTTTTCCACCTCGCTGATTTCCGCGTGGCCCTGGCGCACCAGGCACCGGGCGGCGTAATAGCGGCGGATGATCTCCTGGCAGGCGGCCTGCCGGCACACCGCGTCGTCGATGATGCAGTTCCCGGCCATGTTGACGCCCATGTCCGTGGGGGACTTGTAGGGGGACTGGCCGTATATGTATTCAAACAGCGCGTTGAGGACGGGGAAGATCTCGATGTCCCGGTTGTAATTCACGGTGGTGATCCCGTATGCCTCCAGGTGGAACGGGTCGATCATGTTCACGTCGTCCAGGTCGGCGGTGGCGGCTTCGTAAGCCACGTTGACGGGGTGCTTGAGGGGCAGGTTCCAGATGGGGAAGGTTTCAAACTTGGCGTAGCCGGCCTGGATGCCCCGGGCCCGGTCCTGATACAGCTGGCTGAGGCAGGTGGCCATTTTGCCGCTGCCGGGGCCGGGGGCGGTGACCAGCACCAGGGGACGGGTGGTTTCGATGTATTCGTTGCAGCCGAAGCCCTCGTCGCTGACGATGAGCTTCACGCTGTAGGGATAGCCCTCGATGGGATAATGGCGGTACACCCGGATGCCCAGGGATTCCAGGCGTTTTTTGAAGTGCACGGCGTTGTGCTGCTCCCGCCATTTGGTCATGACCACGCTGCCCACGTACAGCCCGATGGAGCGGAAAGCGTCGATCAGGCGCAGCACGTCCGCGTCGTAGGTGATGCCCAGATCGCCCCGGACCTTGCTCTTTTCAATGTCGTCGGCGTTGATGGCGATCACCAGCTCCGCCTGGTCCTTCAGGTTCAGCAGCATGCTGACCTTGCTGTCCGGCCTAAAGCCCGGCAGCACCCGGGAGGCGTGGTAATCGTCGAACAGCTTGCCCCCCAGCTCCAGGTACAGTTTGCCGCCGAACTGGGCGATGCGCTGGCGGATGTGCTCCGACTGCATGGCGGTGTATTTGTCGTGGTCAAACCCGATTTTCATGCCCTTCATCCCCCCCCCAGGTACAAAAAATCACACACAAAAAAGATTATAGCATGTTCCGCGGCCCGAAACAAGCGCCGGATTGATCGAAAATTGTTCAAACGCGGCGGAAAAGGCGGCGTCATGTCGATACTTGCGGGGCGGGCGCATGCCGTGGTATAATTATACGGAACGGAGGAGGGGCGCCCATGAACAAGAAGAAACTGATCCTCATCGCGGACGACGAAATCGGCATCCACGAATCCCTGCGCATCTACCTCACCCGGGAGGATTACGAGGTGTATTCCGTGTTCCGGGGGGACGACGTGATGGAGGCGTTCCAGCGCATGCGGCCGGATCTGGTGATCCTGGATATCATGATGCCGGGGCGCTCGGGTACCCAGGTGTGCGCCGATATCCGGGCGGTGTCGATGGTGCCGGTGATCATGCTCACCGCCAAGGGGGAAGAGGTGGACAAGCTGCTGGGCTTCGCCCTGGGGGCGGACGATTACATCGTGAAGCCCTTCTCCCCCCGGGAGATCGTATCCCGCATCCAGGTGATCTTCCGCCGGATGAACCAGATGCTCACCTCCCCCGACCAGGGGAAGCTGACCGTGGGGAACACGGAAATCGATCTGAAGTGCTATGAAGTGCGGGTGGCGGGGGAGACGGTGCTCCTGTCCCCCAAGGAAGTGGAGATCCTGCACCTGATGGCGGGGCATCCCCGGCAGGTGTTTTCCCGGGAACAGCTGCTGGACAACATCTGGGGCTTTGATTTCAGCGGCGATCCCCGGGTGGTGGACACCAGCATCAAGCGCATCCGCCGGAAGCTGCCGGAGGGCACCTCCATCCAGATCAGGGCGGTATACGGCGTGGGCTACAAGGCCGAGGTAACGGAAGATGTATAAATCCTCATCCGCCCTTTCCCGGGTGCTGTGGCTGATGTTCTGGACGATCCTGGGCATCAGCGTGGTTTTTTTCGCGCTGAGCAGCTATTTTTTCGGGGACATTTATGCCAAGGCTCATCTGAGCAGCCTGGACGGCGCCCTGGAGGAGGAGAAAACGATCCTGGAAAGGTACGCCCGGGGGGACGTGGGGCGGGAGGACCTGAGCGCGATGGTGAATCCGCCGCTTTCGGTGGACTACGGCTTTTACCTGCTGACGGACCCGGAGCGCCGGACGCTGGCCTGCACGGAAGGGGCGGAGGACTGCTTCACGGTGGACGCGGTAACGCGGATGCTGGAGGAATTGCCGCCGGAGGGCGGGAATTCTGTCCGGGCGAAAAAGGACGACGTGACGATCCTGGTGAAAGCGGAAAGGACGCCCTGGGGGTATGCGGCGGCGGGCCGGACCCTGCGGGCGTTCGACAGCGCGGCGATGTCCTTCCGCAACCGGCTGTTCATTTCCATGCTGCTGGCCGCGGCGCTGATCCTGCTGCTCAACACCCTGCTGGCCCAGCAGGCCACCAGGCCCTCCGCGCTCATCCGGCAGATGGCCACCCAGGTGGCCCGGGGGGAAAGGGCGGCGGTGCCTGAAAACCTGCCGGGCAAGGACATCCGGGAGATCGCGGCGGCCCTCAACGAAATGAGCCTTTCCGTCGCCCGGGCCATGGGCGATCTGAAATACGAAAAGGAAACCATGGCGCTGATCCTGGAGGGGCTGCAGGAGGGCATCCTGGCCATCGACGGCGACGGCAACATCCTGCATGAAAACGCGGCGGCCTGGCGGCTGCTGGGCTGCGGGGAAACGGAAAGCTACCGCGCGGTGATGGCGGCGCTGCGGGAAGACTGCCGGGAGGAGCAGTGGTTCCGGCGGTTCCCGGACGGGAGCAGGGTGCTGCACTGCGCGGTGTCCCGCCTGCCCCGGGAGGAGGGAAAGGAAAGCCGCGGCACCGTGGCGCTGATCCGGGACGTGACGGAGGACGAGCACCTGGAGCGCACCCGCCGGGATTACGTGGCCAATATCTCCCACGAGCTGCGCACCCCGCTTTCCTCCATCCGGGGCCTGGCGGAAGGGCTGCGGGACGGCATGGTGACGGAGGAAAAGGACCGGGAACGCTATTACAGCATCATCGCGGAGGAATCCACCCGCCTGTCCCGGCTGGTGAACGATCTGCTGGAGCTCAGCTCCCTCCAGGCCAACCCCGCGGCCTTTGAAACGGAACGGGTGGACCCCCGGGAGCTGCTGGAGGAGATCCACGGCCGGGACCGGCGTTTGTTCGGGCAGGCGGAGCTGCGGTTTTCCCTGGCGCTGCCCGAGGAAACGCTGCCCTGCGTCCTTTCCAACGAGGACCGGCTGGCCCAGGTGCTCACCATTTTCCTGGACAACGCCAGGAAATACACCCCGGCGGGGGGCTGCGTGACCCTGGGGGCGGAAAACACGGCGGCGGGGGTGCGCTTTTTCGTAAGGGACAACGGCATCGGCATGGACGAGGAAACCTGCCGCCTGGCCTTCGAGCGCTTCCATCAGGCGGAGCGCAGCCACAGCGAAAAGGGCAGCGGCCTGGGCCTTTCCATCGCCCGGGAGATCCTGTGCAAAATGAACGTGACCATCCTTCTGCGCAGCGCGCCGGGGGAGGGGAGCGAGTTTTCCTTCGTGATCCCCTTCGGGGGATAAGGCGGGTGTTTTCAATCCGCCGCGGGTATGCTATAATGATCGGGTGAATCCATCAGGATCGGGGGACGGAATATGTTTGGCAGGATGATGAACAATTATTACTATGGAAAAAGCGGCAAAGGGGATTATAAGAAAGAAGACCTGCCCAGGAACCGCTGGCAGCTGTTCTGGGAAATGCTGCGGGTGCGCTTCGCCGGCCTGATGCGGCTGAATCTGGTGGCCATCGCGGTGTGGATCCCGCTGTTCATCGTGGCGGGCCGCGCGTTCAGCATGTATGTGGATCTGCGGACGGTTTACGTCAATTACGGCAATTATCTGGTATACGACGCGACGACGGAGCAGTTTTCCCAGGAGAACGCCGCGCAGATTGCCGCGGAGATGAAGGAGCGCTACAATGCCGGGGACGATCTGGAATCCCAGGCGGCGGCGCTGATCAGCTTTGAGCAGGATGGCAGGCAGGCGATCCTGACCTGGCTGTTCCTGTGGATGATCCCCTGCATCGCCGTTACCGGCCCGGTGAAGGCGGGCATGGCGTACGTCACGCGGAACTGGGCCCGGGACGAGCACGCCTTTATGTGGGCCGATTTCAAAGACGCGGTGAAGGCCAACTGGAAGCAGGCCCTGGGGGTGTCGGCCATTACCGGCGTGCTGCCCTACGTGCTGTACATCGGCTATATGTTCTACGGGAAGCAGGCGGAGACCGGCGGGCTGCTGTTCGTGGTGCCCCAGATGCTGATGGTGATCCTGGGGGCGGTGTGGGCCATGGCGGCTACGTTCATGTACCCCATGCTGGTGACGTATAAGGTGACCTTCAGCCAGCTGATCAAAAACAGCCTGATCCTGGCCCTGGGCCGCCTGCCCCAGACCGCGGGGATCCGGCTTTTGCTGCTGGTGCCGGCGGCGATCGCGTGGGCGCTGTTTGAATTCACGGGCATCGCCATTTCACCGCTGATCCTGGGGATCTATTATGTCCTGGTCGGGTACGCCCTGTCCCGGTTCGTGATGGCCAGCTACACCAACGCGGTGTTCGACCGGTTCATCAATCCCAGGCTGGCGGGCGTGAAGGTGAACCGCGGCCTGGCCGAGCCGGAGGAGGACGACGGCGGCGACGAGGACGAAAGCGCGGAAGAAGAAACCCGGAGCGAATGAAGACGCGCCGGCGGGGCATCCTTGAAACCGGAGGGGGCGATGGGATGCGGACGCTGACCAAGGAAGAACGGCTGAAATACGAGGTGGCCCGGGACCTGGGCTTGCTGCCCAGGCTGGAAAGCGTGGGCTGGGCGGGGCTCAGCACAGCGGAAAGCGGGCGCATCGGCGGAGTGGTGGGCGCCCGGAAGCGGCGCCGGAAGGAAGAAGCATGTATACCCAGTTCGCCCACGTCTACGACGAATTGATGCGGGAGGTGCCCTACGCCCAGTGGGCCGGGCATTACCGGGCGCTGATGCGGCGCTGCGGCGTGCCCGACGGCGCCAGATGCGCCGAGTGCGCCTGCGGCACCGGGAGCCTTACGGTGCCCCTGGCCCGGATGGGCTACCGCATGACGGGGATCGACCTGTCCGCCGACATGCTGGAGGAAGCCATGAAAAAAGCCCGGGCCAACGGGCTGGATATTCCCTTCGTGCGGCTGGACATGTGCGAAATGCGCCTGCCCCGCCGGGCGGACTGCGTGATCGCCACCTGCGACGGCGTGAATTACCTGACCTCGCCGGAGCGGGCGGCGCAGTTCTTTTCCGCGGCGTTTGCGGCGCTGCGGCCCGGCGGCGCGCTGATCTTCGATGTGTCCACCCCGGAAAAGATGAAAAACACCCTGGGGAACAATACGCTGTTTTCCGACGACGAAAAAATTTCCTATATCTGGCGCAACCGCTGGCAGGAGAAGACCGCCTGCGTGCAGATGGCGCTTTCCCTGTTCGTCCGGCGCCCGGACGGGGCGTATGACCGCCTGGAGGAAGCGCAGACCCAGCGGGCCTACGAACGGGCGGAGCTGAGGAGGCTGCTCAAGGAAGCGGGGTTCTGCCAGATCGCCTTCTTCGGCCGGATGCGATTGTCCCCGCCCCGAACGGGGGACGACCGGTGGCACGTGACGGCGGTGAAGCCCCGGGAAAGCGCCCGGTGACGCAGTTGCAAGGCCGCGATGATTGTGGTATGATGGGGCTGTTGCACAGCCCCTTCGATCAAATGGATTCTCCATTTGATCGACAGGAACGCCTTTTCCTCTCGTCCCTGCGGGACTCCAGGGCGGAAAAGGCGGAAGGAAAGCATTTTTGCTCTCGCAGGGCATGCTCTGCGAAAGCAAAAATGCTCCTCGCAGCGCACAGGCCGCTGCTGCGGATTCCACTTGGAGGGGCTGCGGCCCCTCCAAACCACCCCGGGGGGTTTCGATTTCCCGGTATTCAATGCTGCTCATTCTTTTATGAAAACCAATATCCCTGTAAACAAAGTGGATATTACAGATTGGCTTCTGCAACATCCCCTTTTGCTTTGATGATTCAAGGAGGCTGAAATGCAGACCGCATCCCGTTACCGCTGCCCCTGCTGCGGCGCCGCCCTGGTTTTTTCCAGCGACACCCAGCAGATGCACTGCGATTCCTGCGGCAATTCTTTCCCGCCGGAAACCATGCAGGCCGTGGCGGAGGCTCAGGCCTGGCAGGATCAGGGCGACCAGATGGACTGGGCGCCCCAGGAAAGCGCTGGCTTTTCCGGCGCTGAAAGCGGCGCGCTGCGGGCTTATCGGTGCGAAGCCTGCGGCGCGCAGATCGTCACCGATGCGGAGGTCGCCGCCACGTCCTGCGTATACTGCGGGAACCCGTCCATCCTGCCGGGGGTGCTGGAAGGCGCGTACCGGCCGGACGCCGTGCTGCCCTTCCAGAAGAGCAAGGAAGAGGCCGTGGCCGCCCTGAAAAAGCACTGCAGCGGGAAAAAGCTGCTGCCCAAGGGGTTTCTGAACGGGGGCATGCTGGAGAAGATCACGGGGGTGTATATCCCCTTCTGGCTGTTCCAGGCCGACGCGGAGGCGGACTGCACCTACAACGCCACCCGCAGCCATACCCACCGGGAAGGCCAGTATATGGTGACGAGGACGGAGCATTATCTGCTGCGCCGGGGCGGCAGCATGGCGTTCAGCCAGGTGCCGGTGAACGGTTCCCAGAAGACGGACGATACCCTGATGGAAGCCATCGAGCCCTTCGATCAGCAAGCGGCTCAGCCCTTCCACGTGGGGTATCTGAGCGGCTTCCAGGCCCAGCGCCACGATCTGGACGCCGCGGCCTGCGAGCCCCGGGCCAACGAGCGCATCCGGGACAGCGTGAACGCCGTGATGGCGGGCACCGTGCACGGGTATGCCACGGTGAGCCGCGCCCAGTCCCGCATTTCGCTCCATCACAGCCAGGTAAGGCAGGTGCTCCTGCCGGTGTGGCTGCTCAACACCCGCTGGAAGGACAAAATTTATACCTTCGCCATGAACGGGCAGACGGGCAGGTTCATCGGCGATCTGCCGGTGGACAGGGGCAGGTTCTGGGGCTGGCTGCTGGGCATTGCCCTGGGGATCGGCGCAGGCGGCACGGGGCTGCTGTATCTGCTGCTGAAGACGGGGGTGCTGTGAAATGAAAAAAGCGTTCATTCTGCCGGCGCTCCTGCTGGCGCTCCTGCTGTGCGCCCTGCCTGCGATGGCGGAGAATCCGGAAATGGAACGGGTGGTGGACCAGGCGAAGGTGCTGTCGGCGGACACGGTCTCGGCGCTGACGGAGGAGATCCGGGACATCGGGGAGCGGTTTCAGTTCGACGTGGTGATCCTGAACATCGACGGCATCGGCAGCAATACCACCTATGATTTCGCGGCGGATTATTACGATTACGTCGGCTACGGCTACGGGGAAGGCCACGACGGCATCATGCTGCTGATCGTGCCCTCCACCCGGGATTATTATATCATGAAAACCGGCTCCGCGGAGAAAATCTTTACCGACGGGGAGCTGAACAGGATCGAAAAGCAGATCCTGCCGCTGCTGGGAAAGAATGATTTCGACGCGGCGGAAAAGAAATTTGTGGAAATGGTGGCGGCGAGGCTGAACGCCGTGACGCCGGAAGGCCGGGCGGGGCGCTTGCTGCCGCTGCTGACGGCGCTGGGCGCGGGCGGCGGCGCCGTTACCGCGGGCGCGATGCGCTCCGGCATGAAATCCGTGCGGAAGAAAAAAGGCGCGGCCAATTATATCCAGGACGGCTCCTTCCGCCTGCATACCAGCCAGGATATTTACCTGTATACTACCACCACCCGCCGCCGCATCCAAACGGAAAGCAGCGGCTCGCGGCCCGGCGGAGGCGGCGGCTTCCACGGCGGCTTTACCGGTTCTTCCGGCACGCACCATTCGGGCCACGGGGGAAAATTCTGATTTTTCCGAAAAAAAGGGAGCCGCGCATCGGCGTTTCAGCGCGGCTCCTTTTCTGTATGCTGTTTTTTCGTTTCCCGCCGGTACTGCTGCGGGCTCATGTCCGTGTGCCGGCGGAAGACCTGGGAAAAATAATTGCTGTCGGCATAGCCGCAGTCGAAGGCGATCTCGGTGATGGGCCGGTCGGTGCGCAGCAGGGTCCGGGCGCGGGCCATTCGCAGCCGGGCGATATAGGCCCGGGGCGTAAAATGGAACGCCTGGGAGAACACCCGGTCCAGGTGCCGGGGAGACACGCCGGCCACCTGCGCCAGCTCCGCCAGGGGGATCTCCTCGGTGTAATGATCCTCCAGATAGGCCAGGGCCAGGGCCGCGCCGCCGCCGGGCCGCACGCCGGACTGGCCCGCGCTCAGGCGGCACAGCTGCAGAAGCGTCATCTGCAGCCAGCCCCGCAGACAGGTTTTCCAGCCCGGGCGCTGCTGCCGCATTTCGGCCAGCACCGCGTCCATCCCGTCCTCCAATGCCAGCCACGCGGCGCTGTCCGGCCGCAGGGGCCGCCGGGGGGCGGGCGTTTTTTTATGGGGCAAAAACAGCGGCTCGAACCCCGGCGCCTGCCGGATGTCCGCCTCCCCGGGGATCATCGCGTCCAGGCGGAAGCGCACCGTGAACGCCCGCATATCCCGGACCTGCAGGAACGCGTGGGCCGATCCCTCCGCCGCCGTCAGCACGTCCCCCCGCCGCACCAGGCATTCCCCCCCGCCGTCCCGGCACAGGGCGCTGCCCCCGCGGACGAAGGTGATCTCCGTAAAATCCCGGTGGGCGTGCAGCGGCACGTCGGCGGCGTGGACCGTCTCCTCCGCGTGGCAGGGAAAGGCCGCTTCCGGCGCGTAGGCGCTCAGGAGCTCCGTTCGCATGGGCTATCTTCTCCTCCGGTCACAGCCGTTTGAATACGGGGATGGAATCGATGGGCGCGTCGGCCTCCACCGTGCGGCCGCCGTCCACGGTTTCTCCGGTGCGGATGTCCTGCCATCTGCCGGCGGGCAGGTACACCGGGCGGCTGAAGGTGCGCGGCGTCAGCACGGGGGCCACCAGATAATCCGGGCCGAACATGTACTGATCTTTGAGCTCCCAGCACGTTTGGTCTTCGGGGAATTCATAGAACATGGCCCGCAGCAGGGGAGAGCCGTTTTCATGGGCTTCCCGGAAAATCTTTTTCAGGTACGGCAGCAGGGACCGGCGCAGCTCGTAATGCTTTTTCATGATGGCGAAGTTTTCCTCGCCGTAGCTCCACATTTCGTTGTCCTGGCCGGTGTGCAGGTATCCGCCGCCCCAGTCCCGGTCGTCCAGGGCGGGGATGGTGAAGGGTTCCCGGTCGCCGTGGAGGCGCATCACGGGCTGGAACACCGCCCATTCGTACCAGCGGATCAGCAATTCCCGGAATTCGGGATCGAAAACGTTGCCTTCCATGAACCCGCCGATATCGGTGTTCCACCAGGGGATGCCGGCCAGGCCGATGTTCAGCCCCGCCGCCACCTGATCCCGCAGGGATTCCCAGGTGGAGGGCACGTCGCCGCTCCACAGGACGTTCCCGTATTTCTGGCTGCCCGCCCAGCCGGAGCGCAGCAGATTCACCACCCCGCCGTTGCCCAGGGCGGTTTCGTTGTCAAAGAAGATGCGGCTGTACCACTGGGGATACAGGTTGCTGCATTCCAGGGCCGGGCCGATGTAATAGCGGAAATTGTCGAAATCGTACTTGGTCAGGTCCGGCTCGGAATTATCCAGCCAGAAATAGTCGATGCCCAGGTCGTAGTAGTGCTCCTTGCACTTTTCCCACACGTATTGCCGGGTTTCGGGGTTGAAGGGGTCCAGCTGCACGCAGTCGCCCTGGTAATCGTAGGTCTGCATGGCGCCGCGTTCGGTGCGCATGAGCAGGCCCCGCTCCGCCATCTCGTAGAAGTTTTCGCTGCGCCGGTCCACGCTGGGCCATACGGACACCATCACCTTGGTGCCCATGGCGTGCAGTTCGTCGATCATGGCCTTGGGGTCCGGCCAGTAGGTGCTGTCGAATTTCCAGTCGCCCTGGACGGTCCAGTGGAAAAAGTCGATCACGATCACGTCCAGATGGATGCCCAGCTCGCGGTACTTCCGGGCCACGGAGAGCACCTCCTCCTGGGTGCGGTAGCGCAGCTTGCACTGCCAGAAGCCCATGGCGTCCTCCCGCATCATGGGGGCGCGGCCGGTGACGGCGGTGTAGTTTTCCAGGAGGCCTTTGGGCGTGTCCGCCACGGTGAACCAAATGTCCATATCCTTGCAAGCCGCGGCTTCCCATTCGGTCACGTTTTTGCCGAAGGCCACCCGGCCCACCGCCGGATTGTTCCACAGCATGCCGTAGCCCAGGGAAGATACCAGGAAGGGCACGGTGGTTTGGCTGTTTTTCTGAGCCAGCTCCAGCACGCAGCCCTTCAGATCCAGGTCCGGCTGCTGGTACTGGCCCATGCCGAAGAGCTTTTCCCCGTCGTTGGGCTCAAACCGCACGGTGAGGCGGTAATCCCCGCCCACGTAGGGGATCCACTCCCGGTTGACCACCTTGAGGCAGTGGCTTTCCCTGGTGATGCTGGCGCCGTAATTGCGGTAATGCTCCCGCAGCACCTTTTCTCCGTCCCGGTAAAAGGTCATGACCCCGCCGAAATTCACCGTGATTTTCAGCCGCCCGTTTTCGATGGACGCCGCGGGCAGCCGGTGCATGTTCCCGTCGCCCTCCCGGCGTTCCTCCTGATAAAATTCGATCTTCGCCGCGGCGTGTCCGGGATCTTCCGTCAGGGCCCAGTCCCGGCCGGAAAAAGCGGGGAACATGGTGGCCCGGATGCGCAGGGCGTCCTTTCCCCACGGCTCGATCCGCAGGGTTTCTCCCTGCCGGCGGCAGACGAGGGTACCGTTGTCATTGATGAACTGCATGGCGATTCTCCTTTGATTATTGATTTCCTCTGTAATGCCGTTTTTATGATACAGCCTGGGGCGGGAATTTGTCAATCCGAAAAAAAGCGCCCCGGCGGACCGGGGCGCAAAGCAAGTATTCGGAAAAGCGGATTATTCGGCGGCCTTCACGGAAATGATGTGGGGGTTCGCGCCGTTGTACCAGTACAGGTAGCCTTCCAGGTCGACCACGTCGCCCACCTTCAGGCCTTCCACGGCCTTGTACACTTCGGTGTCGCTGCCCCGCAGATAGAATTCCACGCAGAAGTCGTAGGTCACGCCGTCCTTGGAGACTTTGAAGTACAGGTCGTCCGTTTTGCCGGAAGCGTCCTTGTAAGCGAACGCCGCGCCGGTCTCGTCGTAGGCTTCCACCGTCATGCCCTTGAACGCCACCAGCTTGTTCATGTTCTTGATCAGATCGTCCGTGCCCAGCAGGGCCGTCACGTCCTCCGCTTCGGCGATGAAGGGTTCGCCCTCGATCACTTCAACGGTCGCGTCGATGATTTCCACTTCGCCGGACCATTCGCTCTTGTAGCCCTTCACGCGGATCTTCGTGCCGGGCACCAGCTTGTCATAGTCTTCCTGGCTGATGGGCAGTTCAAAAAGGAAATATGCTCCGTCCTCGGACTGGCAGTAAATGTTGGCCTTGTCCTGCCACCAGCCCTGCTTGTCCTGCACGTAGGTTTCCACCGTCACTTCGCTGTTCTTTTCCGCGGCTTCATATTCCGCATAGCTCATCACAGCGGGTTCTTCGGCCTTTTCAGGCTCCGCAGCGGGTTCTTCGGCCTTCGTGGGTTCCGCAGGCGCAGCCTCGGCGGCGGCTTCCACTGCCTTCACGGAAATGATGTGGGGATTGGGGCCGTTGTACCAGTACAGATAGCCTTCAAGATCGACCACGTCGCCCACCTTCAAGCCTTCCACGGCCTTGTACACTTCGGTGTCGTTGCCCCGCAGATAGAATTCCACGCAGAAATCGTAGGTCACGCCGTCCTTGGAAACTTTGAAGTACAGGTCGTCCGTTTTGCCGGACGCGTCCTTGTAAGCGAACGCCGCGCCGGTTTCGTCGTAGGCTTCCACTGTCATGCCCTTGAACGCCACCAGCTTGTTCATGTTCTTGATCAGATCGTCCGTGCCCAGCAGGGCCGTCACGTCCTCCGCTTCGGCGAAGAAGGGCTCGCCTTCGATCACTTCAACGGCCGCATCGACGATTTCCACTTCGCCGGACCATTCGCTCTTGTAGCCCTTCACGCGGATCTTCGTGCCGGGCACCAGCTTGTCATAGTCTTCCTGGCTGATGGGCAGTTCAAAGAGGAAGTACGCGCCGTCTTCGGACTGGCAGTAAATGTTGGCC
>JAILBG010000108.1:0-7317 GCA_024681215.1 Clostridiales bacterium | reverse complement strand
AGCCAAAGATCCCGGCTGCCTGCGCCGCGCCGCCCGGCTGGGGCTGCCCCCGGACGCCCAGGCCCTCTGCGGGAAAAGCACCGCCTGGGTGATCGCCGGCAACGGCCAGGGGTTCCTGAAAACCGGGGACTGCATGATTACCCGTTTCGATCCCGAGGCCAACGCCCAGACCGGTCCTCAGTTCTATCTTCGGGATGCCCGGACCGGCCGGACGGATCGCCTGAACGCAGGGGCACAGGCATATTTCGACGCGGGCTGCGCGCACTTTGAAAAGGAAGCGGCCGGCCTGAAGGCTTTCCTCACCTGCTGCGTGGACCCCCTCACCGGCATGGCTGTATCCGCCCTGCGGCTGGAAAACCCGGGGACGATGCCCCGGGAAGCGGAGGCCGTTTCCTTCCTGGAAATCGCCCTGGGCTCCCGGCGGGACGACGATGCCCACCCCGCCTTCCGGGATCTGAGCGTGCGCGTTTCCCCCTTCGGAAAAAAGGGCCTGTGCGCCCGCCGTCTGCCCCGGAACGCAGCGGAAAAGGAGCTTCCCGCGGTTTATCACGCCGCCGTGGGGGACGTTTCTCTGCTTGCCTGCCAGGGGGACCGGCATTTGTTTCTCGGCCCCCTGGGCAGTTATGCCGACCCGGCGCAGCTGCACGCGGCTCCGGACGCCTGCTCCCTCCGTCTCGGGGACGTGACCGCCCCCTGCCTGTCCCTCCGGGCGTCGGTACGGCTGTCCGCCGGCGGAGAAGCCACGGTATATTTCCTCACGCTGCCCTCCGCGCAAGCGCCGGAGGATAGCCTGTTCACACCCGCCCGGGCCCGGGCCGCCTTTTTCCTGGCCGCAGTGCAGTCCCGGATGGTCCTGCGCGCCTGCGGCATCGACGGCCGGGCCTTGAGCCTGTACCAGCAGATGCTGGGGGCGGCGCTGTTCACGGGTCAGCCGCACCAGGCCCGCCGCACCCCTGCGGGCCGGGACGCCCTGTGGCGGCTGGGGGTCTCCGGCGATCTCCCGACGGTCTTTCTGCGGATTTCCCCCCGGCCCGATCTGCCCCTGATCCGCCACGCCCTGCGCGCCCACGGCTGGATGCGCATGCAGGGGATCCGGACGGATCTGATCCTGTTCTGCCCGAAGGAGGAGGACTATCGCCGCCCCTGCCGGGACGCTGCGGAAACGCTGCTTGCCGCGTCCGGCGAACGGGGACTGCGGGGGCAGGCCGGCGGGGTGCACGTCGTATCCGGAAGCGAAGCGGACATGGACGCCGCGGAGAGCCTGGCCCGGCTTTCCCTGCGCTGCGGGCTTTCCCTGCGGGATCAGCTCTCCGCCCTGCGCTGCCCGCCCGTGCCCGCGTCCCTCCTGCGCCTTTCCCTGCCTCAGCCCGCCCCCGCGCCGCGGCTTGCCGCGTTCAATTCCTTCGGCGGCTTTGCCCCGGAGGGCGCGTACTGGGTGGTGTCTCCGCCGCCCGTTCCCTGGCACAGCATCCTGTGCGGGGAGCATTTCGGCACCCTGGTCTGCGACCGGGGCATCCTGGGCTCCTGGCGGGACAGCAGCCGCCTGGACCGGGTGACCCGCTGGTGTTCCGATCCCTTCCTGGCCCCCGGAAGCGAGGAATACTACCTGATCGACGGCGGCGGCCGCGCCTGGATACTGACCGCCGGGGCCTGCGTCCACGCCCCGGGCGTCACCGAATACCGCGCCCGCCTGGACGGGGCGGGCGCCGTGCTGACTGTGTTTGCCCACCGGCAGCGTGCCTGCGGGGTCCGGGCGCTGACGCTCCGGGCCGAAGCGGGCGGCGTATACCGCCTTTGCTGGCTGGTGCGCTTTTCCCCGGGGGACGGAGAGACCGATATCCCCTGCCGCGGGGACGGGGAATGGGCCTTCGCCCGGGGAGAAAACGGCGTGTGCTGGGCGGCGATGGAAGGGGCGCAGGCGGAAAGCTGCGCCGCCGCCGCGATCCGGCCGGAGGGCGAGCGCCTGCCCCGCGTCCTTTCCCATCCCCTGGGGCCGGGCAGCGCCGCGCTGCTGACCCGGGAAATCGCCCTGCCGCCCCGCCAGTCCCGGCGCTTCACCCTGGCCCTGGGCTGCGCCGGAAGCGAACAGGCGGCCCGGGAGGACTTTGCCGCGCTGCTCAGCGAAGGCGCCGCGGAGGCGGAGCGAAGCATCCGGGCCCTGTGGAGCATGCGGCTTTCCGCCCTCCGGCTGTTTTCCGAAAACGAACGGCTGGAAAGGATGATGAACCTGTGGCTGCCTTATCAGGTACGCGCGTCCCGCCTCATGGCCCGGATGGGGCCGTATCAGCCCGGCGGCGCGGTGGGCTTCCGGGATCAGCTGCAGGATCTGCTTGCCCTGCTTTTTACCGAGCCGGAAGCGGCCCGGGCCCACATCCTTCTCTGCGCCGCCCATCAGTTCCCGGAGGGGGACGTGCAGCACTGATGGCACGCCCCCGCCCGGGGTGTCCGCACCCGGGTAAGCGACGATAAGCTGTTTCTTCCCTTCCTCACCGCCCGCTACGTGTCCGTCACCGGGGACGAAAAAATCCTGAACGAAGAAATTCCCTATCTGAACGCCGCGCCGCTGCGGGAAACGGAAGCGGACCGCTACGAAAGCCCGCCCCCCACCGCATTTACGGAAACGCTGCTGGCCCACTGCCTCCGGGCCGTGGATTCCGTAAAGCTCGGCGCCCACGGGCTTCCCCTCATGGGCGGCGGCGACTGGAACGACGCCATGAACGCCGTGGGCGGCAGCCGGGGGGAAAGCGTGTGGCTCTGCTTCTTCCTGTGCCTCACACTGCGGGAATTTGCGCCCCTCTGCCCGGAGGAAGCGCGTAAGCGGCTGGACGCCCTGCGTCTTCGCCTTCTCTCCGCGGCAGACGCGGCCTGGACCGGGCAGTGGTACCTGCGGGCCTGGCGCTCCGACGGGCGTCCCCTCGCCGGCCCGGACACCGACCCGCCCCGGATCGACCTGATCACCCAGTGCTTCGCCGTCCTTTCCGGCGCGCCCCGGAACAAGGCCCGGGACGCCCTGCGCCGGGCGGTGGAAAGGCTGTACGACCGGGAAAACGGCATCGTGAAGCTGTTGGACCCGCCCTTTTCCCCGGAGGAGGAGGCGGGCTACATCGGCGCATACCTGCCGGGCGTCCGGGAAAACGGCGGCCAGTACACCCACGCCGCAGTCTGGCTGATCCCGGCGCTGTGCCAGATCGGGGACTGCGCCCTGGCCTGGGAGATCCTCTCCGCCCTGCTGCCGGAATCCCACGCCGACACCCGGGAAAAGGCCCTCGTCTACCGGGCGGAGCCCTACGTGCTGGCGGGGGACGTGTACGCCGGGGAAAACCCGGGCCGCGGGGGCTGGACCTGGTACACCGGCAGCGCCGCGTGGCTGTACTGGTGCGTGCTCACGGCCCTGCTGGGCTTTGAAAAGCGGGGCGACCGGGCCCGGCTGCGCCCCTGCCCCGCCCCGGAGGGCGAAGAATACACGGTCACGTACCGCTTCGGCAGCGCCCTGTATCATTTCACCGCCGCCCGGGACGCGGTATTCCCCACCCTGGACGGGGTGCGGCTGGAGGACGGCTGGGCGCCCCTCCGGTCCGACGGGCGCACCCACGAGGCCCGCTATCCCCTCCGCCGCCCGTAAAAACCGTTGACGGACCGCCGCGGATTTGCTATCATGATCCCGAGGGGCATACCTGAGCATACGGAGGCGCATATGAGAAACATTACCCTGGGGACCACGGGCATCACCACGCCGCAGAACGCCTTCGGCGCGCTGCCCATCCAGCGCATCGGCAGGGACGCGGCGGTCCGCCTGCTGCGGGAGGCCTACGACGGCGGCATGACCTTTTTCGATACCGCCCGGGCCTATACCGACAGCGAGGAGAAGGTGGGCGCGGCATTCGCGGGCATGCGGGACAAAATCTTCATCGCCACCAAAACCGGCGCCCAGGACGCGGATACCTTCTGGGACCATCTGCACACCAGCCTGAAGAAACTGCGCACCGACTATATCGACATTTACCAGTTCCATATGGCGAAGCAGTGCTTTGCCCCGGGGGACGGCACCGGGCTGTACGAGGCAGCGTGCGAAGCGAAGCGCCAGGGCAAGATCCGCCACATCGGCATCACCGCCCACAAAATCGGCGTGGCGGAGGAGATCGTGAAAAGCGGGCTGTACGAAACGCTGCAGTTCCCCTTCTCTTACCTGGCTACGGATCGGGATATCGCCCTGGCGGGCGCCTGCACCGCGGCGGGCATGGGCTTTATCGCCATGAAGGGCCTGTCCGGCGGGCTGCTGACCAACGCGAAGGCCTGCATGGCCTTCCTGAGCCAGTACGACGCCCTGCCCATCTGGGGCATCCAGCGGGAGGAGGAGCTGCGGCAGTGGCTTTCCTTCTTCCAAACCCCCTGCGATATGACGAAGGAGCTGGCCGCCTTCATCCAGGAGGACCGCCGGGCCCTGATGGGGGATTTCTGCAGGGGCTGCGGCTACTGCGCGCCCTGCACCGTGGGCATCGTCATCAACCAGTGCGCCCGCATGAGCCAGATGATCCGCCGGGCGCCGTCGGAAAGCTGGCTGTCCCCCCATTGGCAGGAGGAAATGGCGAAGATCGAAAGCTGCGTGGACTGCGGCGCGTGCAAAAAGCGCTGTCCCTACGAACTGGATATCCCCCGGCTGCTCCGGAAAAACCTTACGGATTACCGGGGCATCCTGGACGGCACGGTAAAAATCTGACACAGGAGAAAAAACCATGATCAGGAAGAATCGACAGGTATACTCCATGGCGATCACCGCCATGCTGCTGGGATTGGGCATGCTGGTGCCGTATCTGACGGGCCGGGTGCCGGAGATCGGAAAATTTTTCAGCCCCATCCACATCCCCGTACTCATCTGCGCCCTCACCTGCGGCTGGAAATGGGCCCTGGGGCTGGGCATCGCCCTGCCGCTTATAAACAGCGCCCTGTTCCAGATGCCTCCCTTTCCCGCCAAGGCGGTGCCCATGGTGTTCGAGCTGGCGGCTTACGGCCTGGCGGGCGGGCTGATCTACGCCGCCTTCCTGCGCCGTCGGGGGCATGAAAACCACTGGCCCTATCTGGTGATCGCCCTGTTCTGCGCCATGGTGATCGGCCGGGTGGTGGGCGGCGCGGCGAAGGGCGCGCTGTTCACCTTCCTGCTGCCTGACCAGAAAAGCTACACTGTCTCCACCTTCTTTTCCATGCTCTTTGCGGATTATTTCGTGGGCACGGCGGTAGGCGCGGCCATTCACCTGCTTCTGATCCCGCCCGTCGTGATGGCGCTGGAAAAAGCGAAGCTATCGCCCCTGGCGCTGGAATACCGGTAAAACAACCCTGTAATCAAAAACCCTCCGCCTGTCCGGAGGGTTTTTCACTTTACGCTTTCTCATGGAGGAAGCGCAAATTTCGGGCGGCGATCCGCGGATTGCCCGCCTTCTTTTCATTTTTCAACTGACGCTCGGGGATTTTTTTTCGTAAAAAAACAAATCCGGGCAATCTTGCCCGGATTTGTTCATACTCGGCCAGAGGGGGATTATTTGGCGTATTCCGTGCTGCGGGTCTCGCGGATCACGTTCACGCGGATCTGGCCGGGATACTCCATTTCCTTTTCGATCCGCTTGGCGATTTCCTTGGCCAGCACCTTCGTGCCCTCGTCGGTCACGTCCTCGGGCTTGACCATGATGCGCACCTCGCGGCCGGACTGAATGGCGAAGCACTTTTCCACACCCTTGAAGGAATTGGCGATCTCCTCCAGCTTGGTCAGGCGCTTGATGTAATTCTCCAGCGATTCGCGGCGGGCGCCGGGGCGCGCGGCGCTGATGGCGTCGGCGGCCTGCACCAGCACGGCTTCCACCGGCGGGGGCTCCACGTCGTTATGGTGGGCCATGATGCAGGGGATCACGTCGTTGTTCTCATGATACTTGCGGGCCAGTTCGGCGCCCAGCTGCACGTGCGTGCCTTCCTGCTCGTGGTCCACGGCCTTGCCGATGTCGTGGAGCAGGCCGGCGCGCTTGGCCAGCTGCACGTCCGCGCCCAGCTCGGCGGCCATGAGGCCCGCCAGGTGGCTGACCTCGATGGAGTGCTTCAGCACGTTCTGGCCATAGGAGGTGCGATAGCGCATGCGGCCCAGCAGCTTGACCAGTTCGGGATGCAGGCCGTGCTGGCCCGTCTCGAAGATGGCCTGCTCGCCGGCCTCGCGGATCTGGTTGTCCACTTCCTTCTTGGCCTTTTCCACCATTTCCTCAATGCGGGCGGGGTGGATGCGGCCATCCTGGATCAGCTTTTCGATGGCGATGCGGGCGATCTCGCGGCGCACGGGATCGAAGGCGGACACGATGACGGCCTCGGGAGTATCGTCAATGATCAGATCGACGCCGGTGGCGGTCTCCAGGGCGCGGATATTGCGGCCCTCGCGGCCAATGATGCGGCCCTTCATATCGTCGTTGGGCAGGTTGATGACGGACACCGTGGTCTCGGCCACGTGGTCGGCGGCGCACTTCTGGATGGCCAGGGCGATGATGTTGCGGGCCTTCTTTTCGCCCTCGTCCTTGGCCTTGGCCTCGATTTCGCGCACCATGGCGGCGGCATCGTGGTAGGCTTCCTTCTGCACGCGGCTGATGATCATCTGCTCGGCCTCGTCCTGGGTCATGCCGGCGATGCGCTCCAGCTCCTGCACCTGCTTGTCGCGCAGCTGCTCCGCCTCATCGTAGAGCTCCTGGGTCTGCTCGGCCTTCTTGTTGATGGCCTCCTCGCGCTTTTCCAGGTTGTCGGTCTTTTTGTCCAGCGTTTCCTCGCGCTGGATCACGCGGCGCTCGTTGCGCTGCATTTCGGCGCGGCGGCTGCGGATCTCGTCGTCCAGCTTGGTTTTCAGCTTCAGGACTTCTTCCTTGGCCTCCAGCTCCATCTCCTTTTTGATTTCGCCGGCCTTGCGCGCGGCGTCATCCACCAGCTTCTTGGCATGCTCTTCGGCGCTGCCGATCTTCTGCTCCGCCTCTTGCTTGCGGCGGTTATAGCCGAACGTGTATCCCGCAAACGCGCCGATGAGCGCGCACACGATGATGAGTGCAATGGCAAGGATGATGTTCACCCGATTCTTCCCCTCTCTTTCCTTCAGATTTTTCAAAGTCTTGATTATTTGTCAGCGACCCACGAAAAAAACCGCGCAGAAACTGCACGGCCTGACGCCTTTTCAGCCACATCATGAATTTTTAACCCGCACACAACAAAACATAGCAATGCGCTGGCGCTTGCTTTATCATGCAAAAGGGCGATCCCCCTGAAAAATAAGGAAGCAAAACATGTGTATCGAAAAACAGCGTC
>JAILBG010000093.1:0-6053 GCA_024681215.1 Clostridiales bacterium | reverse complement strand
GCGGCAAGAATCGCTTCCGGCGTGCCCCGGAGGGTCAGCTCGTGCAGCTTGGTCAGATCGCAGCTGACGGACAAAACGGCTCCCGGCAGCGCGTCGCGGATGGCAGAAACCAAGGCCTTGATCCGGTGGGGGGATTCGTGGAACACGGCCCCCTCCGATTGTCGCCCGATTTCAAGCAGCTTTTCCTTGAGTTCCGTGCTGCCCCTTGGCAGGAAGCCATAAAAGGTGAAGGAAGAGAAATCAAACCCGCTGACAGAAACCGCCGCCGCCATGGCCGTGGGCCCCGCCACGGCGATAACGGGAATGCCAGCTTCCGCCGCCGCCCGCACAAGCCCAACGCCGGGGTCGGAAATGGCCGGGGTACCCGCGTCGGTGACCACCGCCACGTCCATATCTTCCGCCAGCATCCGTTCCACGATCTCCGGGACGCGGCCCTTCTCATTGTGCTGGTGACAGGAGATGAGGGGCGTATCGATGCCGAAATGGTTGGTCAGCTTCTTCGTGACCCGGGTATCCTCCGCCGCGATCAATGACACGCTTTTCAGCGTTTCGATGGCATGCGGGCTCATGTCGTTCAGATTGCCGATGGGGGTAGCGACCACATAGAGCGTGCTCACAGTTCCGGCCATCCTTTCTCGAACACCCGCAGCGTGGCGCTGTGGGCGCGGGAATTTTCCGCCAATTCTTGTTCTCCCGCCTTAATGGCTCCGCCTACGGCTTTGCCCAAGGGCTTTTTTCCGCAGACGCAGATGGGGGCTTTCGGCGGGCAGGTGCAGGGGTGCTGCATTTTGCGGAAAGCCAGCTTCACGATCCGGTCCTCGATGGAATGAAAGGTGATCACGCACAGCCGCCCGCCGGGAACAAGCAAATCCACCCAGTCGTTCAGGGCCTTTTCCAGGGGAGCTAATTCGTCGTTCACCGCGATGCGCACGGCCTGGAAGGTGCGCCGGGCGGGGTGCCCCTCGTCCTTGCGGCGCACCGCTTTGGGGATCGCCGCGTCTACTACCGCTACCAGGTCCGCCGTGGTGGCAAGCGGCCTTTGGGCGCGTTTTTCCATCAGGATCTGCGCGATCCGCGCCGCCCATTTCTCCTCGCCGTATTCCCGCAGCACCCGGCAGAATTCTTTTTCGCTCACCGTATTCAGGTATTCCGCCGCGGTGACGCCGCCGGTGGTGTCCATGCGCATGTCCAACGGCGCGTCCTCGTGATAGGAAAAGCCCCGCTCCGGCGTGTCCAGCTGATGGGAGGAAACTCCCAGATCCAAAAGCCCGCCGTTCAGCCTGACGCCGGGCAGCAGCGCTTTCACCTCGTGGAAATTCCCGTGCACCGCCCGGAAGCCGGGATAGCCGGAAAGCCGCGCCGTCGCCGCCGCGATAGCCGCCGGGTCCCGGTCGATGCCGTAGAGCACGCCGGTATCGCCGATGCGCCGGAGAATCTCCTCGCTGTGCCCGCCGCCGCCCAGCGTGCCGTCGGCAAACACGCCCCCCGCCCGGGGGTCAAGCGCGTCCAGCACCTCGGCAAGCAATACGGGAATGTGATGAAAAGCCATGGCACACCTTTTCTTTCCCGCGAGACAAGGGCCTTGGGGGCGCTTTGCCCCCAAACCCCCAACCAGGGGGATGATCCCCCTGGACCCGCGGTTTTCAGTCGTTTTCATCGCTCCTGGGCGGCCGATGCAATCGGCCGTCGGTGCGCAAGGCGCACCGGGAAAATGAGAAAATCCCGTGGGAGAAAACCTGTTTTCTCCCAGCGGATTTTCATCATTTTCCCCTGCCCAGGAGCTTGCAATTTTCCTCTGGGCTATTTGACGAAATCAGTTTTCTGCATCAATAAAGCGTCAAAAAGGCGGAGTCCAGAGGATGAAATCCTCTGGTTCAGGGGTACAGGGGGCTGAAGAAGCCCCCTGCCCCGCGCGTCACCCCAGCTCGGCGATCCGGGCGTCCAGGGCGATCAGCATCTGCCGGTTCTTTTCCAGCTTTTCCTTCTCGGCGGCCACCAGTTGGGCAGGGGCCTTATTCACGAAGCCGGGATTATTCAGCTTTGCTTCCGCCCGGGCGATCTCGCCCTGGATATTCTGCCTTTCCTTATTCAGCCGGGCGCGTTCCTTATCAAAGTCCACCAGTTCGCCCAGAGGGATGAAGTACTCCCCGGCGCCGCACACGGCGCTGACGGTCTTGCCGGTGATCTGATCGTCCTTGCCGATCAGGGAGAGGCTGCTCACGCTGGCCAGGCGGCTGAAGTACACCTCCGTGCCGTCGAAGGCGTTCTGCCAGCCCGCGGCGGGCCGCACCATCAGATGCGCCTTATGGGAGGGCTGCACGTTCATGCCGGCCCGCAGGTTGCGGATGGAGCGAATCATTTCCATGACGCCCTCCATACGGTCCGCCTCGGCGGTGAAATCGCAGCCGTCCAGGGGCAGGGGCCAGTCCGCCTCCATGCAGGAGGCGTTTTCCTTCCCGGGCAGGTTCTTGTAGACTTCTTCGGTCAGGAAGGGCATGAAGGGATGCAGCAGCCGCAGCAGACCGCCCAGCACCGTTTGCAGCACGGCGCGCACGGCGGCTTTGCGCTGGGGATCATCCCCCAGCAGGCCGCTCTTGGCCAGCTCGATGTACCAGTCGCAGAACTCGCTCCAGGTAAAATCGTAGATCTTCTGGGCGGCCAGGCCGTAATCGGCGTCCTCCAGGTTCCTGCTGATCTGGCGCACAGCCTCGTTATACCGGGTGAGGATCCACTGATCGGGCAGGGTCAGTTCCTTTCCCGCCAATGTCTCTTCCCCGTCCAGGTTCATCAGCACGAAGCGGCTAGCGTTCCAGACCTTGTTGGCGAAATTTCGGGCCATTTCCACCTTTTCGGGGGAATACCGGGTGTCGTTTCCGGGAGAAATGCCCATCACCAGGGAGAAGCGCAGGGCGTCCGCGCCGTACTGATCGATGATCTCCAGCGGGTCCACGCCGTTGCCCAGGGATTTGCTCATCTTCCGGCCCAGGGCGTCCCGCACCAGGCCGTGGATCACCACGGTATCGAAGGGGGCTTTGCCCATGTTCTCCAGAGCGGAGAAAATCATGCGGGACACCCAGAAGGTAATGATGTCGTAGCCGGTCACCAGGGTGGAAGTAGGATAGAAGTATTCCAAATCTTCCGTTTTTTCGGGCCAGCCCAGGGTGGAGAAAGGCCACAGAGCGGAGGAGAACCAGGTATCCAGCACGTCCTCATCCTGCCTTAAATGGGTACTGCCGCACTTGGGACACACGCTGGGATCTTCCCGGGTGCAAATAACTTCCCCGCAGTCGCAATACCACACAGGGATCCGATGCCCCCACCAAAGCTGGCGGCTGATGCACCAATCCCGGGTATTCTCCATCCAGTTATAATACAGCTTGCTGAAGCGATCGGGCACAAATCTGGTTTCGCCCTTTTTCACGCATTCGATGGCGGGCTTCGCCAACGGCTCCATTTTCACGAACCACTGCTTGCTCACCATAGGCTCGATCACGCTGTGGCAACGGTAGCAGGTGCCCACCTCGTGCTTGAGGGGCTCGATTTCCTTGAGCAGGCCCAATTCCTGCAAATCGGCCACGATCTGCTTCCGGGCGTCCAGGGTGTTCATGCCGGCGTACTTGCCGCAGTCCAGCACCTCGGGCTCGTTGACGCCCGCCTTGCCGGAAGCGAACAGCTCGTCTGCCGCGGCCTTGTCCTCCGGCCCCGTCATGCGCCCGTCGTAGGTGAACACCCGCACGATGGGCAGGCTGTGACGCTGGCCCACCTCATAGTCGTTGGGGTCGTGGGCGGGGGTGATCTTCACCACGCCGGTGCCCTTTTCCATGTCCGCGTGTTCGTCCAGCACGATGGGGATTTCCTTGTCGATCAGGGGCAGGATCACATGGCAGCCGTGCAGGTGCGCATACCGGGGATCGGCGGGGTTGATGGCCACGGCGGTGTCGCCCAGCATGGTTTCGGGGCGGGTGGTAGCCAGCTCCAGCTTCTCCCCCGTTTCCTTCACGGGATACAGGATGTGCCAGAAATTGCCGTCTTTCTCCGCGTATTCCACTTCCGCGTCGGAAATGGAGGTTTTGCAGCAGGGGCACCAGTTGATCAGACGATTGCCCTGATAGATGAGGCCCTTTTCGTAGAGGCGCACGAACACCTCGCGCACTGCCTTGGAGCAGCCCTCGTCCATGGTGAAGCGTTCCCGGCTCCAATCGCAGGAAGCGCCCATGCGCCTAAGCTGCCGGGTGATGCGCCCGCCGTACTCCCGTTTCCAGGCCCAGGCGTGCTCCAGGAACCCTTCCCGGCCCAGCATTTCCTTGGTGAGCCCTTCCTGGCGCAGCTTTTCCACCACCCGCACCTCGGTGGCGATGGAGGCGTGGTCCGTACCGGGAAGCCACAGCGTGGGATCGCCCTTCATCCGGTGATAGCGGATCAGCGCGTCCTGCAAGGTGGCGTCCATGGCATGGCCCATGTGCAGCTGGCCCGTCACGTTGGGCGGCGGCATCACGATGGTGAAGGGCTTCTTGCTCTTGTCAATCTTTGGTGCGAACGCCCCGGACGCCTCCCATTTTTCATAGGTTTCCTTCTCAATGGCCTGGGGATTATAGGTTTTTTCCATCGTAAATTCCGACATAAGAACCTCCTTTTTTGTTTCAGGGGAACTGCTTTTCCGTCATCAAACGCGATGCGTTTTAAGGAAAATGAAAACGGGCCCATCTGTCCGAAGGACGGATTGACCCGTGGTACCACCTTGCTTCGCGGCGCTGCCGCCGCCTCAAAACGCTGTAAGGCGCGTTACGCCCGGCGGGGTACTTTTTTTCTTCCCCCGCCGCCCTCCCGGGCGACCTTCCGCTCCTTTTTCCCGGCGGCCTTTCAGCCCGTGGACCGCCTCTCTTTTTCGGGAAATGCCGGGGCGTACTCCTCCCGTTCCTGGGGGCTTGTGAAATGAAACGCAGGGCAGGGCCCGATGCCCTCCCCTGGCTTCACCTGTCAGACCGCCTGTCAGGCGTTCTTCTTTTCTTCGTCCACCACAACGACCTGCTTGCCGTCATAATAGCCGCAGTGCTTGCACACGCGGTGGGCCAGCGTCATCTTCTTGCAGCGGGGGCACTGCACGAGATTCGGCGCGGTCAGCTTCCAATTTGCCGCGCGGCGAGAACGCTTGCGCGCCTTGGATACTTTACCCTTCGGAACGGCCATGGTTACACCTCCTCGTCCTCTGTCAGCAATTCGCTCAATGCCGAAAAGGGGTTCTGGCGATTGCCGCCCTCCTGGCATGTACAGGGCGCTACATTGCGATTTTGTCCGCATATGGGGCAAATGCCCTTGCAGTCTTCACGGCACAGGACGCGCATGGGCATTTCCAGCAGGAGCGCTTCCTGCACCATGGGCGCCAGGTCGATCGAATACCCCTCGATGGGGTAAAGATCGGGATCGGCGGGATCCGGGTCGCGGGTGAAGAGCACGTCCACCTGTGCCGTGAGCGCAACCTGCGCCGGCTCCAGGCATTCGCAGCAGCGGGTGTGCGCGACGCCGCGGACCTCTCCGCTCACGCGGACCTGATCCGGGCCGCCCACCAGACTGCCCTCGAAACGCGCGCCCTCGAAGCGCACCGGGTCATCCAGCACGATCTGCTCCGGCAGATCCACCTCCGCGGTGAGCGGGAAGACCTGACCGGGAGCCCTGAGTGTCTGTGAAATATCTGTCAGCATGCATTCACCTCATACATCAACCCACTTATTATAATGTCAAAACCCGTTTTTGTCAAATGCTATTTTTCGCTTTCTGGTCTTCTGCCGTTCATTCTGTGTGAATTTTTCGCGCAGGCCGCCGCCGGGCGGCAATCCATGTTATAATGAAGGGCAAGGAGAAACCCGCGAGGAGGTCGATTGTTCATGATGCAGGGCTACGATGTGGAAAAGGCGGCGGCGTACATGCTGGGGAAGCTGGATGAAAAGGAGTTCAAGCCCCTGGCCGGGCGGGCGGAGGAACTGGTGCGCGCGGCCATTGAGGCCGACATGGCGTTCATGCACTCCGCCGGCGTGCTGAACGACGAGGGCCTGATG
>JAILBG010000006.1:0-34298 GCA_024681215.1 Clostridiales bacterium | reverse complement strand
GAACGCCGGTTCCGCTGGGCGGCCGGGGCCGTCCGGATGGGAGGAAGATCATTCATCAATGCGCATTTTCTCCTTCAGGGGATGAATTTGCCAATATGCCCTGCCACAGCCGCAGTGCCTCGGCGGCGCTTTCTTCCCGGCTGCGGTCCGTGCGGATCACCCGGTCCGCCCGCCGCGCTTTTCCCCGGGCGGGCATCTGGGCGCGAACCCGGTCCCGGGCTTCCCGGCAGGTGAGCCCGTCCCGGCTGCGGAGGCGGGATATCTGTTCCTTCACCGGCACGTAGGCGCACCAGATCTCGTCGCACCAGGCGTCCAGCCCGGTTTCGTACAAAAGCGGCACATCCATGACCACCGGCCCGTCCGCTTCCCCGATCTGCCGCCGCATTTCCTCAAAAATCATCGGATGCAGGATGTCGTTGAGCCGCTTGCGGGCTTTTTCGTCCGCGAACACCATCGCGCCCAGCGCCCGCCGGTCCAGCGTTTCTCCCCGGAACACCGTTTCCCCGAAGGCCGCCCGGATGGCGGGCAGGGCTTCGCCGCCCGCCGCCGTCAGGCCGCGGGAGATCTCGTCCGCGTCCACGATCCGCGCCCCGGCGTCCCGCAGCGTTTTCGTCAGATGGCTCTTTCCGCAGGCGATGCCCCCGGTGAGCCCGATCACATACCGGCTCATTTGGTTTCAAACCAGCTTTCGCCCGTTTTCACTTCCGCCACCAGGGGCACCTTCAGCGCGAATACCTCTTCCATGCACTTCTGCAGCAGCGCGGCCACCCGCTCCTTCTCCTCCTGCGGCGCTTCGATGAGCAGCTCGTCGTGCACCTGCAGGATCAGCCGGGCGCGCAGCCCCTCTTCCTTCAGCGCCCCGTGCACCCGCACCATGGCCAGCTTGATGATATCCGCCGCCGTGCCCTGCACCGGGGTGTTCATGGCCGCCCGCTCGCCGAAGGAACGCACGTTGGCGTTGGAGGACTTGAGCTCCGGCAGCTGCCGCCGCCGGCCCATCATGGTTTCGGCATAGCCGCTGTCGTAGCCCTTTTTCACCGCCTCGTCCATAAAGCGCTTTACCCCGGGATACCGCTGGAAATACCGGGTGATGAAATCCGCCGCCTCCCGGCGGCTGACGCCGATGTTCCGCGCCAGGCCGAATTCGCTGATGCCGTACACCAGGCCGAAATTCACCGCCTTGGCGCTGGAGCGCATGTCCTTGGTCACCTGCGCCATGGGCACGCCGTACACCTCCGCCGCCGTGCGGGCGTGAATGTCCTGTCCCTTCCGGAAAGCGTCCACCATGGCGTCGTCCCCGGAAAAATGCGCCATCACCCGCAGCTCGATCTGGCTGTAATCCGCGTCCGCCAGCACGCAGCCCGGGGCGGCGACGAAGGCCTTGCGGATCTCCCGCCCCATTTCCGTGCGGACGGGGATATTCTGCAGATTGGGCTCGCTGGAAGAAATGCGGCCCGTGGCGGTGCCGGTCTGATCGAAATAGGAGTGCACCCGGCCGGACCCGTCCATTTTCCTGAGCAGCGCGTCGATGTAGGTGCTGTTCAGCTTCACCGTCTGGCGGTATTTCAGGATCTTTTCCACGGCGGGGTGCAGATCTGTCAGCTTTTCCAGGGTTTCCGCGTCGGTGGAATAGCCCTTCTGGGTCTTTTTCCCGTGGGGCAGATCCAGCGTCTCGAACAGCACCTTCCCCAGCTGCTGGGGGCTGTTGAGGTTGAACCCCCGCACCCCGGTGAGGCGGTAGACCTCTTCCTTCAGTTCCTCCGCCGATCTGGTGAATTCCGCCCCCAGGCCCCGCAGCACCTCCGCGTCCACCCGGAACCCCGCCTGCTCCATATCGAACAGCACGTACAGAAGCGGCATTTCCACGTCCCGCATCAGCTTTTCCATGCCCTCCCGCCGAAGCAGCTTTTCCTGCTTCCGCGCAAGGGTCAAAACGCCCCAGGCGTCCTCCCGGGCGAAATTCTTCAGCGCGTAGGATTTTTCCTGGGGATTGCGCAGGTACGCCCCCAGCATGGTATCCCAGAAGAACGCGGGCAGGGGCAGGCCCTGATCGGAAAGCATGTGAAGCAGCGCCTTGCCGTCGTGCACGCAAAGCCTTTTTTCTTCCATCAGCGGGGCGACCGCCTGCCACGCTTCCTCTGGCAGCAGCCCGCCGGAAAGCATGTCCTGCTGCAATCGGATCTGTGCCAGCACGCCCTTCCCCGCCAGGGTCATGGTAACGGGCGTCACGTGGATGGCCGCCGTTTCCCCGCGGATCTCCCCCAGGAACGCGGCGATCTCCTCCCGGGTGGACAGCGTCCTTTCCTCCGGCGCGGCGTCCTCCTCCCCGTTTTCCTCCTCCGGGGCGGGCGCATCCGTCCCCGCCAGCTTTTCCAGCCGCCCGGCCATGCCGTTCAGCTGATATTTTTTCAGGGTTTTCAGCCCTTCTCCCATATGCGAAACATCAAACGCCGCCAGGTCGAAGACGATGGGGGCCGTGGGCCGGATGGTGGCCAGATCCTTGGAAAACCGGGCCAATTCCGCGTTCTCCCGCACCTTTTCCCCCAGCTTGCCCCGGATATCGTTTCCATGGGCCAGCACGTTTTCCAGGCTGCCGTATTCGTCCAGCAGCTTCACCGCCGTCTTTTCCCCCACGCCGGGGATGCCGGGGATATTGTCGCTGCTGTCGCCCATGAGGCCCTTCCAGTCCGTCACCTGCTCCGGGCTGACCCCGAAGTACTCCCGCACCCCCGCGGCGTCAAACAGCGTGCTTTCCGTGATGCCCTTCCGGGTAAAGAGCACCTTCGTTCCGTTTCCCACCAGCTGCAGCGCATCCCGGTCCCCGGTGAGGATCACGCAGTCCATCCCCGCTTCCCGGCACTTGGCGGCCAGGGTGCCCAGGATATCGTCCGCCTCGTAGCCTTCGGCGGTCAGCACGCCCAGGCGCATATCGGAAAGGATCTCCTTGATGATGCCAAACTGCGGCCGCAGCTCCTCCGGCGTGGCCCGGCGGCCCGCCTTGTAATCCGCGAAGGCGACGTGGCGGAAGGTGGGCCCATGCAGATCGAAGGCCACCGCGGCGTACCGGGGGCCGATCTCCTGCACCGCCTTGAACAGCATGGCCAGAAAGCCGTGCACGGCGTTGGTGTACACCCCGTCCGCGTCCATCAGCGGCAGGGCGTGAAAGGCCCGGTGCATCAGGCTGTTCCCGTCCACCGCCAGCAGCGTTTCCCGCATCGCAATCACCTCGCGCAGTCATTCGCTTCAGTATACCACAGGTCGGAATAAATGAAAAGAAAATACTGCGGATTTGTTGCAAATTGTTTACATTCCCGCCGCTCGCCAGGAAAGAAAAAGGCCTTTCCCGCAAGGGGAAGGCCTATACTGTCGAAAACAGCGGGAATGCATCGAAGGGATCGGATCAGGCGTCTACTCCAGATCCACCGCCGCCGTCATATTTTTTTCTTCCTCCGTCACGGCTTCCTGCCGCCGGTACACCTCCCGGGTGGCGGGATTTCCCATCAGTATCCCGTCTTCCTCCCGGCAGGGCACGATGTATACCCGGTCCGTGGGCCGGGACAGGCTCACATCGGCTTCGTACAGTATGCTGCCGTCCTCCTCAAGACGGCAGTTGCCGCCGTACCACTTGGTTTCCGCGCCCTCCGCCAGCACCGCAAAGCTCCAGCGCCAGCTGCCGTCATCCTCCGCCGCGGGAGCGCCGTCCTCCCGGCTGATCCGCAGGCGCAGGGAAACGGCGTCCACCAGCACGTCCATTTTTTCCAGCGTCACTTTCTCGCCCTCCGGCAGGGTGAGCAGGGGCCGGTTTTCCACCGTATACACGGAAGCCGGCCTGGTTTCAAACCGGAACACCGCCTGGTCCACGCGCCGGAAAACCCCCAGGTCCACCGCGTTCTGCCATACGTCCTTCGCTTCCTTTTCCCCGCCGTCGATCCCGTCCTGCTGGGGGATGCAGGCCAGGTACCACCAGGGATCGGCGTACTGATCCAGCATGATTTTTCCGTCCCGGTAGGCGTCGGCGAACTGCTGCTCGTGGAAAGCGTACTGCGCGTCCGTCCATTCCTCCTCGCCGATCCCCGGCTCATCCTCCACGGTGAACACGATGGGCAGCAGGGGCTGATAGATCTCGTACACGATTTCCCAATTTACCGGCCCGTCCGCGGGCCGCGCCAGGACGATTTCCGCCCCGCCGCACGCATCGTAGGTAACCATCCGGCTCAGATCCGGGGCCCAGAAGCCCGCATCGTCATAGCTGCCGCCCAGCCAGGAGACCTCCGCCGCCTCCCCGTTCACCGTGGCCCGCACGCCGGGCAGCACGAACACCGGGTCCGCCCCCGCTTTGGGATAGAGCTCCATGGCGGCGGTCAGGCGCATGCCGTCGAAGGCCGTCTCATTGAGGGACAGGGTGAAGGCGTCGCATTCGTACGTCTGCCCCACGGTGAGGATGGTGTTCACATAGGCCTGATTCTCCGTTTTTTCCGGCGCGTGCCGCATCATGTACTGCAATATGCCGAACCCGCCCGTGGCCAGCGCCACCGCGGTGGTCGCCAGCATCAGCGCAAGGACGATCACAAGGCCTGCCGACAGTTTTTTCATCGGTTTTCCCTCTCTTTTCTCCATGGAACGGAGGACGCGGTCCCGCATTTCCTCCGTCCAGGTCAATGCTGAAAGGACGCGGTCCGCATGCTCCCGGAACTGTTCATTCTTCATCGAAATACCACTCCTTCAGCTGCTGGCGCAGCAGTCCGTTGGCCCGGGAAAGGCGCCTGCGCACCGCGCCTTCCGTAAGCCCCAGCGCCGCGGCGGTCTCCCTGAGTTTCAATCCCTGATAGTACCGCAGCAGCACCGCTTCCCGGTATTTTGCATCCAGCCCCATGACCGCTTGAATCACCGTATCGTCGGGAAAGGAAAAGGCTTCGGCTTGTTCGGGCAGCGCGTCCGCATCGATCCGGCGGTTCACGTGGCGGTGCCATGAGGAGCGCGTCAGATCCCGGCAGCAGTTCACCGCGATGCGGGACAGCCAGGTGAGCTCCGACGCGTCTCCCCGGAATTTTTCATAATGCCGGTATGCCCTGAAAAACGTTTCCTGCGCGGCGTCCTGGGCCAGGGCCGCGTCCCCCAGCCGTAAGGCGCACAGGCGCAGGATGCGGCTGCCGTACTGCTCCATCAGCCGGGCGACTGTCTCCCGGCATTCCCTTTCCCTGGGCACGGCGTTCACCCCTTTCACCCATACAGACGCGGCCGGGCGGAAAAAACGTACCGTTTGGAAAAAAAACTTTGCTTCCGGACGGGAAAATAGTATAATAGACCGTGAAAAAACGCAAGGAGATCCCCATGACGGCACAGCAGGTATTGACGGCCCTTTCGGCGATCCGTTCGCCCCGGACCCAGGATGAATACGATCTGCACGGCCTGGTGGCCGAGGCGCTGCGGCGGGCGGACATCGCGTTCCGCCACGAAGCGTCCCTGGCCCCCCGCTGCCGCATTGATTTCCTGTGCGATTCCGTGGGCGTTGAGATCAAGCGGGGCCGGCCGGACCGGCAGGCGGTGGAAAAGCAGCTGCGCCGCTACGCGGACACGGGCCGCCTGACCGCCCTGATCCTGGTTTCCGAAAAATCCCTTCCCGCCCTGCCGGGCTTTCTTTCCGGCATCCCCGTATACTTCGTCAGCCTGCAGAAGCTCTGGGGCGTCAGCAACGCCCTGGGGGATGCGCCTTCCCGGGAAGCGGACGGAAATCCCGGTTTTCCCCCACCGGAAAAGGAAGCCCCGCAAGGGCCGGAGGAGGCGCCCCGCCTTTCCCCCGCAGCAGGGGAAGCCCCGGAGGAGACGGATGCAGCCGTCCCCCTGGAGGACCGGATCCTGCGGGATCTTGAGATAGAGGACGTGCCGCCCTTCCTGCGCACCGCGGAAAACAGCGGGCGCACCTACGGCACCCTGTCCTACAACGCCCGGCGCAGATGCTGGGTGATCCGGGGCGATCCCGCGGTGACGGAACTGGCCAAGCGCCTGTTCCCCGGCAGCGACGCCAAGCGGGGCGAAGCCCGCTTCACCGCCCACCGCCGGATCGTGGGGGACGTGAACTGGCTGATGCTGCGCTATCCCCTGGAGGTCGCCCCCCGGGACAAAGAGCGCTGGGACGAGGCCCTGCGCGCCGCCCGGGAGTATTACCGCGCCCGGGAGCGCGCCCGCACCGCGCCCCTCCACGTCCAGCCCTCCCCCGCCGTGTTCAGCGGCCAGCTTCGCCCCTTCCAGCAGGCGGGGCTTTCCTGGCTGCTGCTGACCCCCCGGGCGCTGCTGGCGGACGAAATGGGCCTGGGCAAAACCGTGCAGGCCCTGGCCTGCGCCGCCCAGGAGGGGATCTTCCCCCTGCTCATCGTGCCCCCGCCCCACCTGTGCCGCAACTGGATGGCGGAAACGCTGCGCTTCCTGCGGGTGGAAGGGCGATTGCCCCGGGTGCATATCGTCAGGGGCCTCAAGCCCTATCCCCTGCCCGAGGCGGACGTATACATCCTGCATTATCTGCTGCTGCGGGGCTGGAAGGAGGCCCTGCCGCAGATGCGCTTCCATACCGTGATTTTCGACGAGGTGCAGGAGCTGCGCCGGGCGGGCACGGAAAAATACAGCGCCGCCAGTTTGCTGTCCGAAAGCTGCGAAAGGGTGATGGGCCTCTCCGGCACGCCCATTTACAATTACGGCGGCGAGATCTGGAACGTGATCAACATCCTGGATTATCATTTCCTGGGCGATTGGGAAACCTTCTCCCGGGAATGGTGCGCGGGGTATGGCAACCGCATCGTATTGAAGCCCGATCTGCTGGGGGATCATCTGCGCCGGGAGGGACTGATGCTGCGGCGCACCAAGCAGGAGGTGCTGCCGGAGCTGCCGGAAAAGCGCCGGCTGGTGCAGGAGATCGACGCGGACGACGCGCTCTACGCCCATCTCATGGCCCCGGTGTGGGAAAAGCTGTACCGCTGGAAGCGCGACCGGGAGCTGACCGCCTCCGCCCGGGCCCTTTTGGAGGATCAGATCAGCCAGGAAGCCCGCCAGGCCACGGGGCTGGCGAAGGCCCCCTACGTGTGCCAGTTCGTCCGGGCGCTGGTGAACGCCGGGGAAAAGGTGCTTTTGTTCGCCCACCATCACGCGGTGATGGACCTGTATAAAAAGGAGCTGAAAAGCGAGCATCCGGCCTTTATCACCGGCCGGGAAACCGGCGCGAAAAAGGAAGAAGCGGCGGACCGCTTCATGCTGGGGAAAACCGATCTGTGCTGCGTTTCCCTCCGGGCGGCCAGTGGGCTGAACCTGCAAAGGGCCACCTGCGTGGTGTTCGGCGAGCTGGACTGGAGCCCCGCCGTCCATTCCCAGGCGGAGGACCGGGCCCACCGCATCGGGCAGAAGGATTCCCTGCTGTGCTATTACCTGGTGTCCCCCCGGGGCAGCGATCAGGAAATGCAGGAGGCCCTGGGGCTCAAGGTGAGCCAGTTCCTGGGCCTCATGGGCGACGCCCCCCAGACCGCGGCCCAGGCCGCCGCCGGGGCAAATTACGCCCGGCAGCACGTGGAAAAGCTGGTGCTGGGCCTCCGAGACGAAGGCTGACGCCCCGCGCGGAAAAAAACTGATTGTAAGCTGCAATTTTTGTGGTATACTGTTGAAGCGCACTGTCCGCCGTGAAAAGAAAGCGCCGGGCAGTGGGAACGAAGGATGGAAAGCGAGGCACAGCAGGGATGCTGGAACTGAGGCATATTTCTTTTGAAGTGAACGCGGACGGCCAGGACAAGGAAATCGTCCGGGACGTGAGCCTCAAGCTGCAGGAAGGGAAGCTGTCCGTGGTCACCGGGCCCAACGGGGGCGGGAAATCCACCCTGGCCCGCCTGATCGCAGGCATCGAAAAGCCCACGGCGGGCCGGATCCTTCTGGACGGCAGGGATATCACCGATTGGTCCGTGACGGACCGGGCCCGGGCGGGCATCGCCTTCGCCTTTCAGCAGCCGGTGCGCTTCAAGGGCATCCAGGTGATGGATCTGATCCGCCTGGCCGCGGGCAAGGCCCTCTCGGTGGCTCAGGCGTGCGAATATCTTTCCCAGGTGGGGCTGTGCGCCCGGGATTATATCGACCGGGAAGTAAACGCCAGCCTGTCCGGGGGCGAGCTCAAACGCATCGAGATCGCCACGGTCCTGGCCCGCGCCGCCCGGATCTCCGTTTTCGACGAGCCGGAAGCCGGCATCGACCTGTGGAGCTTCCAAAACCTGATCGAGGTGTTCGAGCACATGCGCTCCCACATCGAGGGCAGCTCCATCCTCATCATCTCCCATCAGGAGAGGATATTGAACATCGCGGACGAGGTGATCGTGCTTCGGGAAGGCCGGGTGGCCGCCCAGGGGCCCCGGGCGGAGATCCTGCCCACACTCATCGGCACGCCCTCCGCGGTGGCCAGCTGCATCCGGGAAAACGGCAGGATCGGAGGGATCGGGGAATGAAACCATTGGATGAGATCCAGCAGCGCCTGCTTCGGGAGGTGGCCGATCTGCATACCGTGCCGGAAGGCGCCTACAACATCCGCGCCAACGGCCAGTCCGTGGGCCGGCAGTCCACCGCCAATATCGAGATCACGCCCAAGGAGGGCGTCAGCGGCCTGGAAATCCGCATCAGGCCCGGCACGAAGAACGAAAGCGTGCACATCCCCGTGGTGATGACCCAGAGCGGCCTCACCGAGGTAGTTTACAACGATTTTTATATCGGCGAAAACGCGGACGTGACCATCGTGGCGGGCTGCGGCATCGACAACTGCGGCAATCAGGACGCCCAGCACGATGGCATCCACCGCTTTTTCGTGGGCCGCGGCGCGCGCATCCGGTACGTGGAAAAGCACTACGGCTCCGGGGACGGCGCGGGCAAGCGCATCCTGAACCCGGTCACCGAGGTGTATCAGGACGAGGACAGCACCGTGGAAATGGAAATGGTGCAGATCAAGGGCGTGGACGACACCGACCGCAGGACGCTGGCGGAGCTGAAAAGCGGCGCCCGGCTGGTGGTCAGGGAGCGGCTCATGACCCACGGGCGGCAGAACGCCGTCAGCACCTACGAGGTGCACATGAACGGCGACAACAGCAGCGCCGACGTGGTGTCCCGGTCCGTGGCCCGGGATGATTCCTTCCAGCGGTTCGACGCCAAGCTGGTGGGCAGCGCCGCCTGCACCGGGCATACCGAGTGCGATTCCATCATCATGGACCGGGGCCGCATCCTGGCCATTCCCGGGCTGGAGGCCAACAGTGTGGACGCCGCCCTGGTGCACGAGGCCGCCATCGGCAAGATCGCCGGGGAACAGATCGTGAAGCTCATGACCCTGGGCTTAACCGAACAAGAGGCCGAAGAACAGATCGTGAACGGCTTTTTGAAATAAATGCTCATAAAGGAGGATCCTTCCATGTCCGAAAAAATCACCGCCGAAACCCTGATCGGCCAGATCGTCCGGGATCATCCCGAGGCTGCCCCCGTGCTTTTCTCCATCGGCATGCACTGCCTGGGCTGCCCCGCGTCCCAGATGGAATCCGTGGCGGACGCCGCCCGGGTGCACGGCTATAACCCCGACGACGTGGTGAACGCCCTGAACGCCGCCATCGAAAAAAAGGAAGCCGAGTAAAAGACACGCAAAGAACGGCCCGCGGTCCTGATGGATCGCGGGCCGTTTTCTTGTTTTCATCCGTCCGGAAGTCATCTTCCCCGGCCCCAGCCGCCGCGGCCGCCCTGGCCGCCCATGCCCCCGGGGCCGCCGCCCATGCCTCCCGGGCCGCCGCCCATGAACTGGTTGGGCAGGGTGGATACCTGCTGGCCGTTGACGATCACCGTGCCGCCGCTGATCTGGCCGGTGCCGTCGTAGTCGAAGGTGCTGCTGCCCGTCACGGTGACGGTGCCGCCGTTGATGTAGATATCGCCGTTGGAGTCCACCCCGTCCGTATCCCCGGCGCCCATGGAAATGCTCACGTCCCCGCCGTTGATCTCCACCGTAGGCCGGTACGCGCTGGATTTCTGGGCGGCGTTGATGCCGTCGTCCCGGGCCTGGATGGAAACGGTGCCGCCGTTGATCTGGATGTAGGTGCCTTCGATGCCCTCCGCCGCGGTGATCTCCAGGCTGCCCCCGTCGATCTGCACCAGGGAAGACCCGTGGATGCCGTCGTCCCCCGCGTTGACGGAGAGACTGCCGCCGCCGATGTACACATAGCCCAGGGCGCCGTCGTCGCTGTTCTCTGCATGCAGGCCGTCGGTGCCGGCCTGCAGCGTCAGGCTGCCGTCCCGGATGCGGATGGAATCGTTGGCTTCGATCGCCTTGGAGGAGGCGGTGATCCGGTAAGTGCCGCCGGTGATCTTCAGGTCGTCCTTGCATACGACGCCGTTATCGGTGGAAACGACGGTGAGCGCTGCGGTGCCGTTGAGCGTCAGATCCGCCCGGGAGAATACCGCGCCGTCGGTATTGACGCTGCCGTCCTTCCGGAACGTGCCGGTGACGCTCAGGGCGCTGTCCGATACGGTGGTGATGAACACCTTATCGGCGGATTTCACATAGATGCAGGGAAAATCGCTGTTGGTGACCGTCACGCCGTCCAGCACCAAGTGCACCTTGTCCTTGTCCCCCGCCTCCACGAAGACGGTGACGTTTTCTGCGCTGCCGGTGAGGACGTATACCCCCGCCTCGGTCAGCAGGATGTCTTCCCCGCTCTGCACCGTATACGTTACGGCATCGCTCAGGTCCGGCGTCTGGTTCAGGTCCCGGTCCGAAAACAGCTCCTCCGCGTTCAGCATGGCCGCGCCTCCCTGATTGCCGGTCTGGGCCAGGGCGGAGGGAATGCCCGCGCAAAGAGCGATGACGGCGCACAGCGCCAGGATTTTTTGGATCAAACCGAAACGGTGTTTCACATTCTTTTTCATGGTTAGCTGCCATCCTTTCTTCTTGGGATGGCCTTATCATATTCCCCGAGGCTTAAAGAAACATTAAAGGCGAAAAACTTTTTTATTTCATCACGTCGTCTTCCCGGGCGATCAGCTCCCCGGGCGCAGGCCCCGCCCCGGCATCCGGCGTTTCCTCCGCCGTCCCGGGATCTTCCAGCGCCTCCAGGAACAGCCGGGCCACCAGCGCCGCGCCGCGCCACTGCAGGTGGCTGTCGTCCCGCAGGCCGTCGGGATAGTTTCTGTCCCCCGCGGGCACGTGGCAGAACACCTTTTTCGTGCCCTCCTCCCCCAGCGCCTGGAACGCGCGCATGGCGCGCCTTTCCAGATCCGCCAGGCGCACGCCCCGCCGCTTTGCCAGGGCGCGCATGGCGTCCGGGTACGCCCCGTGGGTGGGGATCAGGCGGCCCTCCGCAAAATACCGCCGGGGAACGGGGGTCGCCAGGATCGGCTCCGCCCCCGCGCGCCGGGCGGCGTCGATGTAACGGTCCAGGCACGCGGGGAAAGTGGTGTCGGGGTCCGTGTGCCGCAGGGGATCGGCCTTCTCGTCGTTATGGCTGAAGGAAACCACCAGCCTGTCCCCCCGCCGCAGGCACAATTCGATGCAATGCAGCCGCATTTCGTCCAGAAAGCTCTTGCTGCTGCGTCCGTTGACGGCGCAGTTTTCCACATGCGCCCCCTCCGTCAGCGCGGGCAGCGCCTGGCCCCAGCCCGCCATGGGCGCCCGGGAGGCGGGATAATCGGCCATGGTGGAATCCCCGCAGAGATACCAGGTGGGCACCCTTTCCTTGGGACGCCACCGATCCTCCCCGCCCAGGACCTTTTCCGCCGTGATCCCTTCGCCCTCCGCTTCCGTCAGCCGTTTTTCCCCGGGATGCCGCGGCGTCAGGTCCGCCCGGGCGCCCCGGGAGGCATACTCCCCGTACCGGGCGGTGACCGTGCGCTCCGCGTCCCAGTCGGAAAACCCGGCGGGCGCCACGCACTCGTCCATCTCGCATTTCAGGAATACCGTCCGGGCATACTTCCGCCAGGGCCGGCCCAGGTACGCCTGCCCCGGCCCGCACTCGCCGGTCAGGCGGCAATCGTGAAACACGAAGCCGAAGGGCTGGTCCCCGGGGGTGTTGGCGGCGGTATAGAAGCCGCCCCGGGCATTCATGTGCAGCCAACAGCATTCGAACCAGCAGCGGTACGGCCCGAAAATGAAATCCACGTCTCCCTGGATGAAGCAGTTTTCAAAATACCAGCGGCTGCGGGTCGCCGGGCAGTCCCCCACCGATTCCACGCACTCCGCCGTCCCCGCCGTCCGGGGCAAGATTTCCCGGAGCACCTTGGGCATCACCGGCCCGCAGAACAGCGTATCCTGATGGGCGATCAGGCGGCAGGAGCGCATCACGCCCCGGTCCCCCGCAGCATACACCGCCACCGCCTGGCCCGCGTCCCGGCCGTCCCCGGCGTCGTTGCGCACCGTCAAGTTTTCGATTTCCACCCCGTGTCCCGTGATCAGCATGGAAAAGGACAGAAACGTGCCCTTTTCTTTTCCTTCGGCGTCCCGGTCCCGGGCGCAGGCGGAATGGGTGATCACCGTGCGGTCCCGGTCCTCCCCCACGATGCGCACACGGTCCCTGTTTACGATCACCCGTTCCCGGTATTCCCCGGCGCGCACCACGATCGTGGCCCGTTTCCCTTCCGGAACGGCGTCCACCGCCGCCTGAATGGAGGCATAGTCCCCGCTCCCGTCTGCGGCAACGATATACACCCGTTTTCTCCTCCCGTCCTCCGCGCTTTCCCCCGCGGTTCCGTCAAAAGAAGATTATCATATGCGCCGCCGATCTTCAAGCGTTTTCCGCCAGTTTTTTTCTTTCGCACAAATCCCTTGCAATTGCCGGATCAATGTGCTATACTTATTTGGTCAAAGAAAGGCAACTTATTTGACGGGAGGGATCTTGCATGCGATTGAGCGATACCATCGAAAGCTTCATCAAGGCCATGCTCCAGGAGGATCAGCCGGAGGTGGAGCTGAAAAGGAACGAGCTGGCGGAGTATTTCCACTGCGCTCCCAGCCAGATCAATTATGTGCTGGCCACCCGCTTCACGCCGGATCACGGCTACGTGATCTCCAGCCAGCGGGGGGGCGGCGGCTATATCCGCATCGTGCGGGTGCGGCAAAGCAGCGGCGACCATTTGACCTACCTGCTCACCGAGCGGGTGGGCGACCGGCTGGACGCCCCCACGGCCCAGGTGCTCTGCCAGCAGCTGGCGGAGCGCAAGGTGCTGGCGCTCAGCGAAGCGGAGCTCATCGCCGCCGCGGTCTCGCCCCAGGCGCTCAGCGCCCCCATGCCGGAAAACGTCAAGGACGCGCTGCGGGCGAAGATCTTCAAGTGCATGCTGCTCACCGTGATGCGGCACAGGCAGCAGGAAGCAAACGGATGAATTTGCCTCCGGTGCGTTCAGGCCCGGCGGCGCATACTATATCAGGAAAAAGGAAAGCGACAGGAGAAGGAAACCATGCTTTGTGAAGAATGCGGTGAACGGCAGGCCGAGGTGGTGATGACCACCGTCATCAACGGCGAATCCACCAGCCGGCACCTGTGCCGGGAATGCCTGAAAAAATACCAGACGGGGGATCTGCAATCCGTGCTGGCAGCGGTGCTGTCCGCCATGGCGGAAAAAAAGCAGGTCCCGGAGATCACCTGCCCCCGCTGCGGGGAAACCTACGCCGAATTCCAGAAGACGGGCATGCTGGGCTGTGCGGAATGCTACGCCGCTTTCCGCAGGGAACTGACCCCCCTGATCACCCGGGTGCAGGGCAGGACGCAGCACGCGGGGCGCAGGCCCCCGGTCAGCGAAGAGGAGCAGGCCCGGCTGACCCGGATGGAAGCGCTGCGCGCGCAGATGGAAGCCGCCGTGGCGGAAGAAAACTTTGAGGAGGCCGCCCGCCTGCGGGATCAGCTGCGGGCCATCGCCGCTTCCGGGGAGGCGAAGGCATGAGCGACATCGTGGTGTCCTCCCGGGTGCGCCTCGCCCGGAATTACGAGGATCTGCCCTTCCGGCACAAGATCACCGCGGCCCAGTGCGAAGCATGCGTCAGCCGCACCTTGGACGCCCTGCGTCCGCTGCCGGAACCCTATACCTACCTGCCCATCGAGGGCATGGAGGAAAACGAAAAGCGCGTCCTGGTGGAAAGCCACCTGATCAGCCCGGATCTTCTGAAGGAAGAAACGGGCGCCGCGGTGCTGGTGCGGGGCGATGAAAAAATCGCCGTGATGATGAACGAGGAGGACCATCTGCGCATCCAGGCCTTCGCCCCCGGGGAGAACCTGCCCCTGGCCGCCCAGAACGCCTTTTCCGTCGACGATACCCTGCAATCCACGCAGCATTTCGCCTTTGACAGCCAGCTGGGCTATCTCACCGCCTGTCCCACCAATACCGGCACCGGCATGCGGGCCTCCGTCATGCTGCACCTGCCCATGCTGACCCTGTTCAAGCAGATGGGCAAGGTCAGCCAGATCGCCGCCAAGGTGGGCCTCACCCTCCGGGGCATTTACGGCGAGGGCAGCGAAGCCCAGGGCAATCTGTACCAGCTGAGCAACCAGGTCACCCTGGGCCGCACGGAGCAGGATCTGGTGCAGGCCGTCACGGCCACCGCCCGGCAGATGGCGGAAATGGAGCGGGTGTTCCGCGGCCGGGCATGGGAGCGGGACCGGGTAGCCTTTGAGGATCAGCTGTTCCGCTCCTACGGGCTGCTCACCAACGCCCGGCGCATGGGCGTCAAGGAATTCATGGCCCACTGGAGCAATCTGCGCATGGGCGCGGCCATGGAAAAGCTGCCCGTGTCCGCCGAGGTGTGCGACGCCCTGCTCACCGCCGCTCAGCCCGCCCACGTGATCAAGGCCGCCGGCACGGCCCTCAATGAAAAAGAACAGGACGCATACCGCAGCGAAATCATTCGCCGCGCGATCCAAGGAGGTTCCTGATGGCAATTTTCGGTCGTTTCAATGAACGGGCCCAGCGGGTCATCGCCGCGGCGCAGAAATCCGCCGTGGACCTGGGCCACGCCTTCGTGGGCAGCGAGCATTTCCTGATCGCCCTGCTGAAGGAAGCCCGGTCCGACGCCCCGGCCCTGCCGGACAACGTGATCGCGGAAACCGTGGTGGAAGCCGTAAAGCAGCTGACCGGCACCGGCAGCCACGCCCCCACCCAGCTGGAGCTGACCCCGCGGGTGAAAAAGCTGATGGAAACCAGCATCCGGGAGGCCCAGCGCCTGGGCCAGCCCTACGTTACCGCGGGGCATTTCTGGCTGGCCCTGCTGCAGGACCCGGAAAGCGTGGCCATGCGGGTGCTCGTTTCCATGGGCTGCGATACCGACAAGCTGCGCCAGAGCGTCCAGGACGCCCTGTGTCGCAGCGGCGGGCACCCGGACGATCCCGCCCCGGACGCAGACAATCCCCTGGCCAAATACGGCCGGGACCTGACGAAAGCCGCCGAGCACGGCGAACTGGACCCCGTGATCGGGAGAGCGGCGGAAATCGAGCGCATCGTGCAGATCCTGTCCCGCCGCACGAAAAACAACCCCGTCCTCATCGGCGAGCCGGGGGTGGGCAAATCCGCCGTGGCGGAGGGCCTGGCCCAGCGCATCCAGCAGGGCAGCGTGCCGGAAACCCTGGCCGACAAGAAGATCATTTCCCTGGACATGGGCAGCATGGTGGCCGGCAGTAAGTACCGGGGCGAATTTGAGGAACGGCTCAAGAACACCCTGGACGAGGTGAAGAAGCGGGGCGACGTGATCCTCTTCATCGACGAACTGCAGAACATCATCGGCGCGGGCAAGGCCGAGGGCAGCATGGACGCCGCCAATATCTTAAAGCCCGCCCTGGCCCGGGGGGAGATCCAGTGCATCGGCGCCACCACCCTGGACGAATACCGCAAGCACATCGAAAAGGACGCGGCCCTGGCCCGGCGCTTCCAGCCCGTCACGGTGAACGAGCCCTCGGAAGAAGAAACCCTGGCCATCATGAAGGGCCTGCGGGACCGGTATGAGGCCCACCACAAGGTGCGCATCACGGACGAAGCCCTGGAAGCCGCGGTGAAGCTGTCCAACCGCTATATCGCCGACCGGTTCCAGCCGGACAAGGCCATCGACCTGATGGACGAGGCCGCTTCCCGGGTGCGCATCCAGGCCTTCACCGCCCCGCCGGACGTGAAGGCGCAGGAAAAGAAGCTGGAAGGCGTGCTACGGGAAAAGCGGGAGGCCATCGACAAGCAGGATTACGAAAAGGCCGCCGCCCTGCGGGATCAGGAGCACGCCCTCCGCGCCGAGATCGAGGAAAAGCGCGCCGAATGGGAAAAGCAGAAATCCGCCGTCAAGGACACCGTGGGCGAGGAAGATATCGCCCAGGTGGTGGCGGGCTGGACGGGCATCCCGGTGAAAAAAATGACGGAGGAGGAATCCGGGCGCCTGCTGCATCTGGAAGAGCTGCTGCACAAGCGGGTCATCGGCCAGGAGGAAGCGGTCTCCGCCGTCAGCCGGGCCATCCGCCGGGCACGGGCGGGGCTCAAGGATCCCAAGCGCCCCATCGGCAGCTTCATCTTCTTAGGCCCTACGGGGGTGGGCAAGACGGAGCTGTGCCGCGCCCTGGGCGAGGCCATGTTCGGGGACGAGGACGCCCTGATCCGTCTGGACATGAGCGAATACATGGAAAAGCACACGGTGAGCCGCATGGTGGGCTCTCCCCCGGGCTACGTGGGCTACGACGAGGGCGGCCAGCTCACCGAAGCCGTGCGCCGCAAGCCCTATTCCGTCGTGCTCTTCGACGAGGTGGAAAAAGCCCATCCGGACGTGTTCAACATGCTTCTGCAGATCCTGGAGGACGGCCGCCTCACCGACAACATGGGCCGGGTGGTCAGCTTCAAGAACTGCATCATCGTCATGACCAGCAACGCCGGCGCCCAGAGCGCCCAGCGGGGCGGCGTGGGCTTCGGCGCGGGCATGAGCGACGCCATGGATTACGAGCGCATGCGGGAAAAGGTGCTTTCCGATATCAAGACCGTGTTCCGCCCCGAATTCCTCAACCGGGTGGACGAGATCATCGTGTTCCACAAGCTGGAGCAGAAGGACATCGAGCAGATTGCCGCCCTGATGCTCTCCCAGGTGGCCAAGCGCCTCAAGGAACGGGATATCGACCTGCGCTACGACGGCGACGTGGTGAAGCATCTGGCCCGGGCGGGCTTCGACGAGCAGTACGGCGCCCGTCCACTGCGCCGGGTGATCCAGCGCACCATCGAGGATTCCCTTTCCGAGCAGCTCATCGCCGGCAAGATCCACCTGGGCGAAGAGATCCGCATGAAAATGGACGGGGAGCAGATCGTATTCGTGCAGGAATGAATCATTCCCGGCCATCCGGCGGCTGAACGGATCAATCATCAATTGCAAATAAAAAAAGATGGCTTTCATGCCATCTCAGACTGTCGATAAAGTGCCTTAGGGTAGTATGAAGGGGCCGCAGCCCCTTCATCAACCATCCGCAGGACCGGGTTCGCCGGTCCGAGGAGCAGTCAGAATGACTGCTTCCTCTATCAATTTATGGCCGTAAAAAGAGCATTTCCGGGCATGCTTGCTCGGAAATGCCTTTTTACAATAAATTGATGTGTCGAAGGAAAGGACGGTTTTCCGGCCTTTCCTTCGCAGGGTGTCGACCTAGTCGACACCCTGCGACGGCTTTTGTGCCGTCTTTCTTTGCGTCTGATGGAATCAGGCCTTGCCGTTGCAGCCCAGCACGTCCACGATCTTGTGGCGCACCATGTCGCGCAGGGCGGCGCGGGCGTCGGTCAGATACTGACGGGGATCGAAGTGATCGGGATGTTCGTCAAAGTGCTTGCGGATCATGGCGGTAAAGGCCAGGCGCAGGTCGCTGTCGATGTTGATCTTGCACACGGACAGGCTGGCGGCCTTGCGCAGCTGCTCCTCGGGAATGCCCACGGCGTCGGGCATCTTGCCGCCGTGCTCGTTGATGATCTTCACGAATTCCTGGGGCACGGAAGAGGAGCCGTGGAGCACGATGGGGAACCCGGGCAGCCGGCGGCTCACTTCCTCCAGCACGTCGAAGCGCAGGGGCGGGGGCACCAGGACGCCGTCCGCATTGCGGGTGCACTGGGCGGGGGTGAACTTGTAGGCGCCGTGGCTGGTGCCGATGGCGATGGCCAGAGAGTCGCAGCCCGTGCGGGTCACGAATTCTTCCACTTCTTCGGGACGGGTGTAGGAGCTGTCCTCGGCGGACACCTTCACTTCGTCCTCCACGCCGGCCAGGGTGCCCAGCTCGGCTTCCACCACCACGCCGTGATCGTGGGCGTATTCCACCACCCGGCGGGTTTCCTTGATGTTCTCTTCAAAGGGCAGGCCGCTCTTGTCGATCATGACGGAGGTGAAGCCGCCGTCGATGCAGTTCTTGCAGGTTTCAAAATCGGGGCCGTGGTCCAGATGCAGCACGATGGGCAGATCGGTTTCCTTCACCGCCGCTTCCACCAGCTTCACCAGGTAGGTGTGGTTGGCGTAGGCGCGGGCGCCCTTGCTGACCTGCAGGATCACAGGCGCGTTTTCCATCTTGGCCGCTTCGGTGATGCCCTGCACGATCTCCATGTTGTTCACGTTGAACGCGCCGATGGCGTAGCCGCCGTCATAAGCCTTCTTGAACATTTCCTTGGAAGTAACCAGAGCCATATTCTTCTCCTCCTTAGCATTGCATTCGGGGTTTGCATCCGATTTATTATACACGGTTTTTCCCGTTTTGAACAGCCCCCGGGCAGGAATTATCCCACACTTTTCTTCTATCCCGGAAAAATCATTGCGTTTCCGCTTCCGCCGCCAGGTCGTACCGGGCCAGTTCGTCGGAAAACAGGCGGTAATAGGCGTAATGGCTTTCGTTCCAGAATACGTTGCGGTGCAGCGAGGCCAGGGCCAGCACGGCTCCGCGGCCGCGGCAGTCCGCGAACGGGAGCAGAATCACGCTGCGCAGGTCCATGCCCAGCAGCGTCTCCCGGATCCCGGAAAGGTTCCTGGCCAGCTTGTCCACATTGTTGATCACCAGCATGCCGTCCCGCTGGAACTGGGGCAGATCCAATTCCGCCAGCACGGAAAAATCTTCCCGCATCCGCGCTGCGTCCTCGTCCCCGCGCTGCGCCCCCGCCGCGGCCGCCACCCGGCGGCTTTCCCGGTCGTACAGCGTCATCAGGGGGATCTGGAACCGATCGGCAAATTCCGCGATCAGCGAAGAAAGCCGCGGCCTGTTCCCGTACCGGACCAGATACTGCATCTGGGCCAGCACGTCCCCCAGGGCCGTATCGTCCCGTCCGTTCACCAGCGCCTTTTCCCCCGCCGTCATGATCTTGCGGATCTCCTCCAGCGGCGGATGCTTGAGCGGCGTGTAATGGATATACCGGTTGCGGCCTTTCTGCTTGCCCAGGTACAGGCAGTAATCCGCCACCATGAACAGGTCCTCGTAATTGTCCGCGTCCTTGGGATAGGCGGCGGCCCCGATGGTGACGCTGACGGACGCGCCGGGCCGGGGCCCTTTGCCGGGGAACGCCGCGTTCACACAGCTTTTGATGCTCCGCAGGCAGGCTCGCAGCCCGGGCTCGTCGATATGGTAGAAAACGATGAAGAATTCGTCCCCGCCGATGCGGCCCACCGCGCCCCGGCCGCCTACCTCGGCCTCCATGATGGCGGCCACCCGGCGCAGCACCTGATCGCCGAAGGCATGGCCGTAATTGTCGTTGACGTGCTTGAAATAGTCCACGTCCAGGATGGCCAGGGTGGTGCCCTCCGCGTGCAGCTGGTCCACCCGGTCCGTAGCCAGGCGGGTGATCCGGGTCTTGTTCATCACGCCGGTGAGGGGATCGTACCCCGCGTCCGTTTCGCCGGCGCTCCGCGCCCGCTGGGGATGGATCAGCCCCACCGCCCCGCACTGCCGGTTCTCCCGGAACACCGCGGCGCCCTTGATCATGGTGCAGGCCACGGCGGGATCGTCGTTATACAGATTGCAGGGCACGCTGACCTGAAACCGGGGCGTGCCGTCCCGCAGGGAGGAAAGCACCCCGCGCCAGGCCGGGCGGCTGTTTTCATCGCATTTTTCCTCCGCCAGGCGGATGAAGTCCCCCAGCGGCTGGGTGCCCTCCGGATACCGGCTGCGGGCGGCGTTGTAGAGGGTGATGGTGTCGTTGGCCGTGCGATAGGAAAAATACAGATCCTCCGTCAGCGACAGCATCGCGGTCAGCGCGTCGTTCCGCTGCACGGCGCGCACCAGATCCGGCATAACCTCCTGCGGCCGCGCCAGCATCAACTGCAGCGCCGGCTCCTGATCGCCGCCCGTTCCCGCAGAGGGCTTCAATTTGGCCAGGTACGGCGTATCCGGCTGATGGGAAAACCGGAGCAGGAACCATTCGTCCTCTCCGCCTTCCGCCCGGCGCAGGAACTCGTCCCGGCTGTCCTCGGTCAAAAACTGCTCCAGGGAGGAAAACACGTTGTCCTGCACCATCAGCCATGCTTCCGCGTTGGCGGAAAGCACCCGATGATCCCGGACGGCAATCAGCATTTCCAGCATGCGGGATTCATTCACGGCCCGTTCTTCCTCCTTGTTTATTTATTGCATCGAGCCCGCGGCCCATCTTCAGCCGCTTTTCTTCCCGGCCGGAAAGCCGCGTTTCAGCACGGCCCGCTTGGTGAAATAATTCCAGATCATCACGATCATGGTGGACAGCGCCTTGTTCACCATGTACATGGTCACGGCGAACCCAAAAACCGTGAACAGCCGCCCGTCCTCCCCAAAAAGCAAGCGGAACAGGTACATCAGCCCTTCGTTGAGCAAAAGCCCCATCACACTGGTGATCAGGAACGCGGCTTTAGCGGCGTTCCCCTGGTCCTTCGCGCCTTTGAACACCCAGATCACGCACAGCACGTAATTGAGGATCACCGAGATCAGGAACGCGATGGGCACAGCGGCCAGGGTGTCCAGGCCCATTTTGTCCCTGAGGAGCACCAGGCACGCGAACTCCACCAGGAAGCACGCGCCGCCCGTGAGCAGGAAACGCAGCGCTTCCCGCAGCCTTCCCTTTTCCTGCATGGCCGTCATTCCTCCTCCCGCCGGTTCTGCTTTTCGTAATCCTGCATCATATGGCGCAGGGTGTCCCCGTCGTCTCCCCGGGCATAGGAGGCGGACAGGATATCGCCGACGTCCGCCTGCAGGGGCGTTTTCCGCCCGGCGGTCAGATAGGAAACGGCGTCTCCCTCCAGCAGCACCACGGTGATGTTCTTATACTTCATGGCGGAAGCGAACAGCACCCGGACGGGCCGGTTATGATCCAGGGAGTACTGCAAAAACCGCCTAACCATTGCCTTCCTCCGGCGCGTCCGGGAGCACCTGGTAGATCCGGATCCCGTCCCGGTCGTACGCGAGGGCGTACAGGGCGTCCAGGGCGGCGGTATTCACGGGATATTTTCCCCATTCCTGATTTGAAACGACGATGTACGACACGCCGTATTTTTCCACGATCTCCCCGTTTCCTATGGGATCGGTATAGAAGCGTTCCACCTCCGCGTGCCGGTCCGCCAGATCGTAGCCGTGATAGAGCAGCCAGGTGTCCGGCCCGCAGACGATGCGCCGCCCCGCCAGGCTGGAAACGAAATTGATATGCTGATCCCCGGTGAGGAACACCGCGTCCTCTTCCGTCGTCTGCTCCACCCAGGCCGCCGCATCCGCGTCCGCTTTGGAAAAATGATATTCGTCGGTCACCATTTCCCGGGCCACCGCCAAAACGCCGGTGGAGAAGAACAGGACGCACATGATCCCGGCGATCACGGGCCTGGCGCGCAGCCCCCTGAGCCGGTCCAACAGCGCGAAGGCGTAATCCGCCGCCAGCACCGCGCAGAGCATGTACCAGATATAGAACAGCTTGTTATTGTCGTATTCGTTGGGCTGAAACTGAATGAACTCCGCCAGCAGGAAGATCACGAACGCGCCGCTGGCGATGAACCGCCGCTTTTCATTCTTTTCCAGCAGCGACAGCAGGATCAGGACGAAGGGCAGCCCGATGTTTTTGATGTAAAACCACAGGTATCCGTCCCGCAGGCCGTTCCCGGTATTGTTGACCCAGTTGAAATGAAACTGCAGGAAGCTCTTGTTCCCGACCGCCTGGCCGAAGGTCCAGGTGAACAGCTGGGGCGCGGCCAGGGCCACGGCGATACCGCCGTACAGCACCCAGAACAGGAGGGCCGCTTTCCTTTGGCGGCGGCTATGGATCAGATCCCAGGCCATCCATCCCGTGCTGCACAGGCCCAATGCCAGGAAGCAGTGGGTGTTCACCATGGGCAGCATTCCGGCCAGAACGCCCAGCAGGGCTGCCTGGCGCGCGTCCGTTTTCCGCCGCCGGAACACCGCCGTCGGCCCGTCCCCGCCTTTGTCCAGGGTCAGCCCCCAGCTTTCCCGGGGCCGCAGCAGATCATAGAGCAGATACAGGCAGGGGAGCACCAGGGCCCAGCCCGCCAGGGTGGTGCGCTGGGGCACCATCATATCCGCGATCACATTGCTCCAGCGCAGGTTGTAGGTGGCGAATTCCTGATGGTTCGCCGGGGTCTGATACCAGCCGTTGAGCACGATCCCGATCCGTTCCCACAGCCCGGATGCGCTCTGGAGCTGATTGTTTCCCATGGCGCCGTAATAAGGCCCCGCCTCTCCCAGCACCGCGCCCTGCATGTCCACCATATACAGGAAGCCCAGCCCGCCGTTCAAGAAAAACAGCAGCGCCGCCAGCACCGCGCCCTTCCGGCTTTCCGCCATACGGCTGGCCAGGATGCAGTAGCCGGAAAAGGTGAGCGCCATGAGCACCGTGCCGGTAAACACCATCGAAAACCGCAGGGACGCGCCCAGCAGCATAAAACTGGTGGCAAAGGTGTCCGCCAGGAAGGGATAGGCCAGCCTCTGCCCCGGCAGGATGCTGTAATCCATGGGGAACGCGGCGTTCCGGGCGCCGGTGGCAATGGCCAGGTGCAGCGGCAGGTCCCCGTAGGTGCTCTGCCCCGCATGCAGCGATCCGTCCGCCGCCGGGCAGAGGATATGGGTCCATTGCAGGTACGCCCCGATCAGCGTCAGGGGCAGCGCCACCCACAGCAGGGTTTTGATCAGCGCCCGGTCCTCGTCCCCCAGGGGACGCAGCGGGCGCTCCGCCCTGAAAAACCAGGCCGCCGCCGTAAGCAGCCCCAGCAGCGCCAGCGCAAAAATATGGGCCGTCACCGAAAAACGGAAGACAAACGCCAACAGGGCCGGCAGCCACATCATCAGCGCGCAGCCCAGGCACGCGCCCAGCCAGGCCCGCACCGCCGGGGCCTTTCCCGGCAGCAGGAAGCGCACGATCATGAGCCCGCAGCCCACGTATACCGCAAAATAGAACACGGCCAGCATACCCGTTCCTCCACACTACATTTCAACAGAGCTATTATATCCAATCCTTCCCAAAATGGCAACCGGCGGGCCACGCCCGGCGCTTTACAGATCCCCTCGCTCCGTGCTATACTGGACGCACGAAGCCGAACCGAGGTGATCCCATGCGCTGCCACTGCCCCCATTGCGAGGAAGAAACCTGGATGGTCCATTCCGAAAAGGACAACGCCTGCGTGTGCCCCCAATGCCTGTACCGCTGCTACGCCTGCCAGGGCACCGGCACCGCGCTTACCCGGGAACAGGTGCGGGCGCTGCGGGAGGACGAAACGCCCCTGCGCTCCTCCGCCGCCTTCGATATCCACGCAGACACCATGGAAAAAGGCCAAAGCTGACGCCGCCCGCGTTTGTTTTTCCCCCGCCGGGGGGCTTTTTTATGGAAGCAGGCGCGCCGCCGCCCGATCCAGCACGCCTTCGTCCGGCGCGCTGCCCTGGGCCAGATCCGGCTTTCCGCCGCCCCGGCCGCCGCATTGGCGCAGAAGCGCCGCCATGTCCGCGTCCACGTTTTCTCCCCGGGCAAATACGATCGCCCTGCCCGCCTTTCCGGGGCAGGAAAGCAGCGCAACGGCGTCCTTTTCCCGGATCAGCTCCCCCGCGGCCCGCACCAGCAGCGCGGCGTCCGCAAAGGGCAGATGCCCGGCGTACACGCTTCCCCGCTTTCTGCCGCGCAGCACCTCCAGGGCCGCCGCCAGCAGCCGGTTTTCCAGATCGGATCGTTTTTCCTTCTGTTCGTCCCTTTCCCGTTTCAGGGCTTCCGGCGCGTCAGGCACCGGGACGGACAGGGCCGCCGCCGTTTTCTCCGCGGATCTTGCCGCCGCCTGGAAATACCTGACCGCCCGCATCCCCGCCAGGAAGCGCAGCCGCATCAGCCCCCGGGCCGGAGCGGCGGACAGGATCTTCACCGGCCCGATCTGCCCGGTGGAACTGGGATGCGTGCCCCCGCAGGGCACCGCTTCATAATCCCCCATCGCCACGATCCGCACATGCTCCGATACCGTGGGGCGCTTGCGCAGCGCCAGCGTTTTCAATTCCTCTTCCGAAGGGAACCAGCAGCGGATGGGGTCGTCCCGCTGCACCCGCCGGTTCACCAGCGTTTCCAGATCGTCCCTTTCCGCATCCGTCAGGCGGGTGCGTCCGCCGGGCATTTCGATATCGATGCTGCTGTCCTCCATTCCGGTATGCAGCCCCACCGTCACGCCCTGCAGCGTCTGCCATACCGCGCCGGCCAGCAGATGGTCCCCGGCGTGCTGCTGCATATGATCCCATCGCCGGTCCCAGTCGATGACGCCGCGCACCGCCGTGCCGGGGCGCAGCGCCGCGTCCGTCCGGTGCCACACGGCGCCGTCCGCCGCTTCCACGTCCGTCACCCGGGCGCTTCCGCCGTCCCAGCGCAGGCTTCCCGTATCGTGGGGCTGGCCCCCGGAGGTGGGGTAAAAAGCGCTGCGGTCCAGGGCGATCCATCCGTCCTCCCGCACCGCGGTCACCCTGGCGTCGAACGCCGTCAGATATGCGTCGTCATAATACAGCCTTTCCATGCCGGGCCCTCCTGCGCGTTTTTTCCATCATACCACAATTCCGCGCAGAAAGAAACCCCGCCGGGGCTTTGCCGCCCGCGGCGGGGTCAGGTCACGGTTCCGGATCAGAACTCGAAATACTCCTCGTCTTCGTCTTCTTCAAACTCGTCCTCGCCGAAGTCCTCGTCGGCCTCCGCGCCGCCTTCAGCGCCGAAATAGCTTTCCAGGATCGCCTGGCTCCAGGTAACGTGGGCGGTGATGTGATAATTGTTTCTGCCGGCCAACGAACAGCGGGATTCACTGATTCGTCACAAATTTTATGCTTTGATCGGAGCGCACGCCTCCAGAATGATCCCGGCCGCCTGCTGCAGCAGCGGCATGGGGATGTTCAGCGCGGGCAGCAATCGCACCTTATCCTTGGCCGTCAGGCACAGTACCCCCGCAGCCCGGCAGGCGTCCACCACCTCCGCTGCCGGCTTTTCCGTTTTCAGCCCGATCATCAGCCCCAGGCCCGTCACCTGCCGGATGCCCGGCGCGCCGGTGAACAGGCCGAAAAGATACGCGCTCTTTTCCCGGACCTCCCGCAGCAGCGCTTCGTCGATCCTGCTCAGGATGCTGATGGCCCCGGCGCAGCAGACGGGGTTTCCCCCGAAGGTGGAGCCGTGGTCGCCGTACCCCAGCGCGTCCTGCGCCTTTTCTCCCAGCAGCGCCGCCCCCAGGGGCAGCCCGCCCGCCAGTCCCTTGGCGGTGGACACGATGTCCGGCTGCACGCCATAATGCATGTAGGCGTACAGCTCCCCGGTGCGGCCGTTGCCGGTCTGCACCTCGTCGATCAGAAGCAGGATGTCCTTCTCCCGGCACAGCTTCTCCGCCGCCTGAACGTAATCCTTTTCCAGGGGGATCACCCCGCCCTCCCCCTGCACGCACTCCAGCAGGATGCCCGCGGTGGGATACTTTTCCGTCAGGGCGATCAGTTCCGCGGTATTGTTGGCTTCCGCGTGCACGAAACCCGGGGTCAGGGGCTGAAAAAGCTCATGGTAATGATCCTGCCCCGTGGCGGCCAGGGTGGTCAGCGTGCGGCCGTGGAAGCTGTTTTTCAGGGTAATGATGGTATGGCGCTCCCGGCCGTACCGGTCCTGGGCGTATTTCCGGGCGGCCTTGATGGCGCACTCGTTGGCCTCCGCCCCGGAATTGCAGAAAAACACTTTTTTCATCCCCGTGCGCCGGCACAGCATTTCCGCCAGGTCCGCGCAGGGCGAAGTGTAATACAGGTTGGAAGTGTGCTGCACCCGGTCCATCTGGGCAGCCACCGCCTGTTTCCACGCTTCATCCCCGATCCCGAAGGACGTGACGGCGATGCCGCTGCCCAGGTCGATATATTCCTTCCCCTGGCTGTCCCGCACCAGGGAGCCTTTCCCCGATACGATCTCCACCGGAAACCGTTTGTAGGTATGTGCCACGTATTGGGCGTCCTTTTCCATGATCGTCATTGCTGTCCTCCCCGGATCCATGTGCCGGCGCCTTCATTGGTCAGAAGCTCCATCAGGATGGAATGGGGCACCCGCCCGTCCATGATGACCGCGTTTTTTACCCCGGCGTGGATGGCCGTCACGCAGCAGTCCACCTTCGGGATCATGCCGCCGGAGATCACGCCCTCCCGTCGCAGCTCATCCGCCTGGGGCAGCGTCAGCTCCGGGATCAAGGTGGCGGGATCGTTTTTATCCCGCAGGATCCCGGCAATGTCCGTCATCAGGATCAGCCTTTCCGCGTTCAGGGCGCCGGCGATGTGCGCCGCGGCGGTGTCGCCGTTGATGTTGTAGGCGTTGCCCGATTTATCGCAGCCCACCGTGGACACCACGGGGATGTAGCCGTTATTCAGCAGGTCCGTGACGGGCTTGATATGGATCTTCGTGATTTCCCCCACGTACCCCAGCCTTTCGTCCTTCACCTTCGCTTCGATCAGCCGCCCGTCCATGCCGGACAGGCCGATGGCCTTGCCGCCCTTCATTTCCAGCAGGTTCACCAGCGTCTTGTTCACCTTTCCGGCTAGCACCATCTGCACGATATCCACCGTTTCCCTGTCGGTGACCCGCAGCCCGTCCACAAATTCCGGCTTCTTCCCCAGCCGGTCCATAAGCTCCGTGATCTCCGGGCCGCCGCCGTGCACCAGCACGATCTTCACCCCGATCAGCCACAGCAGCACGATATCCTCCATCACCTGCTGCTTGAGCTGCTCGTTCACCATGGCGTTGCCCCCGTATTTCACCACCACCACCTTGCCGGTGTAGCGCTTGATGTAGGGCAGCGCCTGGGTCAGCACCTCCGCCCGCTGGGCGTTGGAAAAGGACGTTTCCATGGCCATGACCTTCCTTTCTCTTCCGGGGGCTTCTTCAGCCCCCAAACCCCTGAACCAGGGTGCCGGCCCCCTGGACCCGATCTTTACGATTCTGTCAACGCTTCCAGGCAATCACAGCCCCGGAACGGGGATCTCCGGGGGCTTCTTCAGCCCCCGAACCCCTGAACCAGGGGGCCAACCCCCTGGACCCGATCTTTACACTCCTGTCAACGCTTCCGGGCAATCACAGCCCCGGAACGGAGAAACCAAGGAGGATCACGACCGGTAATCCCCGTTGATTTTCACATAATCATAGGTCAGATCGCAGCCCCAGGCGGTGGCTTCCTCTTTGCCCATGTTCATATTGCAGGAAAAGCGCACCGCGGTTCCGGAGAGCATTTCAAGCGCCTTTTCTTCATCGAAGGGCAATACGCAGCCGTTATCGTAAAACGTGAGGGTTTCCCCGTTTTCTCCGTGGAGATACACCTCGATCTTTTCCGGATCGAACGGCGCCCCGGCGTACCCCAGGGCGCACAGGATGCGCCCGCAGTTGGCGTCTCTGCCGAATACCATGGCTTTCACCAGGCTGGATGCAATCACCGCTTTGGCCAGCGTCCGGGCGTGGTCCTTGGTGTCCGCGTTGTATACCCGCATTTCCATCAGGCGGGTAGCCCCTTCCCCGTCCCCGGCCATTTTCACCGCCAGGTCCCGGCAGACGGAAAACAGCGCCTCGCAGAACGCGGCGTAGCTTTCGTCCTCTGCGGTGATGGGCGTATTCCCCGCCTGCCCGTTGGCCAGGACCAGCAGGGTATCGTTGGTGCTGGTGTCCCCATCCACGGAAATCATATTGAAAGTATCCTGCACCGCAGCTTTCAGCGCTTTCTGCAGCAGGGCCTGGTCTATGGCGCAATCCGTGGTGATATAGCCCAGCATGGTGCACATATTGGGATGGATCATGCCGCTGCCCTTGCTCATCCCCCCCAGACGCACCGGAACGCTGCCGTCCCCCCCGGGCAGATCAAACTCCACGGCAAATTCCTTGTTCACGGTATCGGTGGTCATAATGGCGCGGCTGGCGGCGGTGCCTGCCTCCAGGGAAGAAGACAGCGTCTCCTTCATGGCGGCCACCCCCGCGGTGATCCGGTCCAGGGGGATCTGGGGGCCGATGACCCCGGTGGAGCCCAGCAGCACCCGGCTTTCCGGGATCCCCAGGATTTCTCCGGTAAACGCCGCCGTCTGCTTACAGAGCCGCATGCCTTCCTTGCCCGTGGCCGCGTTGGCGATGCCGGCGTTCACCACCACCGCCCGGGCCTTCTTTTCTTCATACACGATCCTTTGATCCCAGACCACCGGCGCGGCCTTCACCAGATTCGTGGTGAAGGTGCCCGCCGCGGCGCAGTCCGAATCGCTTACGATCATGGCCATGTCCGTCCGGCCCTGATATTTGATGCCCGCGGCGCAGCAGGCCGCCGAAAAGCCCTTCGCCGCCGTTACGCCCCCCGGAATCTTCCGCATGCTACTGATCCTCCCCGATAAATCGCGTAATGTTCTTTTCATTCAGCACAAATTCATAATAATTCACGTCGGACTGCTTCCACCCGATCTGCTTCCAGAAGGCGTTGCCCGCGTCGTTGTGGGTAAAGGCGATGAGCCCCACCTTGTTGATCCCCATGTCCCGCAGGCGCTGCATGCAGTAGCCCACCATTTTCGTGCCGATGCCCTGCCTGCGGTATTCCCGGGCCACGCACACGTGGTACAGCGCCCCCTGCCGCCCGTCGGACCCGCAGAGGATGGAGCCCACGATCTTCCCCTCCGCCCGGGCCACCACGCTGGTGGTGGGATTGCGGCCGATGAAGCGCGCGATATCCTCCCGGGAATCGTCCAGCGCCCGGATGCCGAAGCCCCGGATGGTCAGCCACAGGGCGCGCACCTCGTCGTAATCCCCGACGGTCATGGGGTCGATCTTCACCTCAGCCGCCATGCCCGATCACCAGCCCTCCGGTTTCTTCCATGCCCAGAGCGAGGTTCATATTCTGGATGGCCGCGCCGCTGGCGCCCTTGCCCAGATTGTCGAACCGGCTGATCAGCAGGATGCGGTCCCCGCTGCCGGCCACAGTGATCTCCAGATCGTCCCGCCCCGCGTACGCCCCCGCGGACAGGAAGCCCCCCTCCGCCGGGCTGTCGATGAAGCGCACCAGGCCGGTCCGGTAATAATTTCTGTAAACCTCCCGGATCTCCTCCATCCCGGAATTGATCTGCTCCCGGAACAGGGGCACCGTCACCTCCATGCCCGCGTAATACGGCGCCACCACGGGGCAGAACACCGGCGCGTTTTCCAGCCCGCACAGCTTCTTCATTTCAGGCAGATGCTTGTGGGTCTGCCCCAGGCCGTACTGGCGGGGGGCGTCCAGCAGCGCGTCCCGGCCCTCCGATTGGTACTCCGCGATCATCTTCTTGCCCCCGCCGGAATACCCCGTCAGGGAGAAGCAGGAAAGCAGCGCGCCGGAGGGAAGGATCCCCGCCTCCGTCAGCGGCGCGATCAGGGAAATGAACCCCGTGGCGTGGCAGCCCGGATTGGCGATGCGCTTCGCAGCGCAGATTTTTTCTCTCTGCCCGGTCAGTTCGGGAAATCCGTAGGTCCAGTCCGCTGCGGTGCGGTGGGCGGTGGAGGTGTCGATCACCACCGTGCTTTCGTTTTCCGCCATGGCCGCGGCTTCCCGGGCCGCGTCGTCGGGCAGGCACAGGAACGCCGCGTCCGCCGCATTCAGGGCGTCCTTCCGGGCGGCGGGGTCCTTGCGCAGCTCCTCCGGCAGACGGATCAATGTAAGATCCTCCCGTGCCGCCAGCCTTTCCGCGATCCTCAGGCCCGTGGTGCCCGCGCTGCCGTCGATGAATACCCGCTTCATAGCCGCCCTCCGTCCCGTCTCTGGGATTGTATTCATGCGTTATCGTGCATGAATATGCAGAAATTATACAGCCCCTGTCCGCGTTTGTCAAGCGGTGGATCCGAAAAACTTTCCGGAAGGAGCCGTTCTTTTTTCTTCATTTCTTTATGGCAGTCCTGCACCGGCGGCATTCCGTACCGAAAAAAAACAGTTTCCCGGCATGCTTTGGGTTGTATTTTTTTGCATGATCCTGTAAAATTATATCGTTCATCCGGCGGCGGGCCCATCGTCCCGCCCGCCGTCCCCACAGAAAGGAGCGAGCTTTCTTGAACACGGAACTGATCGTATTCATCGTATACCTGACCTTTATGCTGAGCATCGGCGTCTACTTCTACGTCAAAACGCGCAGCGGCGGCGAAAAGGAATACTTCCTGGGCGGCCGTAAAATGGGCCCCTGGGTCTCCGCCCTGTCCGCCGGCGCGTCGGACATGAGCGCCTGGTCGCTGATGGGGCTGCCCGGCTCCATTTATTTCTTCGGCATCGGGAAGATCTGGATCGCCATCGGCCTGGCCATCGGCTACGCCCTGAGCTGGATCTTCGAGGCCCCGCGCCTGCGCCGCTATTCCATCGCGGCGAAGGACTCCATCACCATCCCCCAGTACCTGACCAACCGCTTCCTGAGCAAGAGCCGCTCCATGCAGGTGATCTGCGCGGTGATCTTCCTGGTGGCGTACACCATCTACGCCGCCAGCAGCATCTCGGCCTGCGGCACGCTGTTTGAAACGATCGTGGGCGTCCCGTCCACCACGGCCATGTACATCGCCGCGGCGGTGATCGTATCCTATACCTTCCTGGGCGGCTTCTCCGCCGTGTGCTGGACGGACTTTTTCCAGGGCATGCTGATGCTGGGGGCGCTGCTCATCGCCCCGATCTTCGCGCTGAATATGATCGAGGCCGGCCAGAGCATCGACGCTCCGGCGGGCGGCAGCTACTGGAAGCTGTTCACCAGCTGGACGGACATCGCTTCCGGCCTGGGCTGGGGCCTGGGGTACTTCGGCATGCCCCACATCATCATCCGTTTCATGTCCGTGCGTTCGGATAAAGACATCAAAAAGAGCGCCGGCATCGGCATCACCTGGACGCTGCTGATCCTGGGCTTCGCCGTGGCCGCCGGCATCGTCACCCATCTGATGGGCAGCCAGATCGCGGCCGCCACCGAAAAGGAATCGGAAACCGTCTTCATTCAGATGGTGCGCCTGATCTTCCCGCCGGTCATCAGCGGCGTGCTGCTCTCGGCCATCCTGGCGGCCTCCATGTCCACGGCGGACAGCCAGCTGCTGGCCAGCGCCTCCGCCTTTGCCAGCGACGTATATAAGCCCATCCTGCGCGAAGGCAAGGCCGAGGACGCCGAAATGTTCTGGATCGGCCGCCTGGTGGTGCTGATCGTGGCGCTGGCGGCGCTGCTTATCGCCACCAACCCCGCCAGCGGCACCATTATGAGCCTGGTGTCCAACGCCTGGGGCGTGTTCGGCGCGGCCTTCGGCCCGGTGATCCTGCTGTCCCTGTTCTGGCGGCGGCTCACCTTCAAGGGCGCTGTGGCCGGCATCGTCACCGGCGCGGCGGTGGATATCCTCTGGTTCATCGCCATGAGCTACACCGGATTGTACGAGATCATTCCCGGCTTCCTCATGGGCCTGGCGGCGGCGCTGATCGTTTCCTGGCTGGACAAAGCCCCCGATCAGAATGTGACCGCGCTGTTCGACAAGGTGGCTTCCAAACAGGAAATCTGACCGCAACCGCAAACAGACAGGCGGATCGAAGCATCGATCCGCCTGTATTTTTATGCGTTCGTTGCTTTTACGAACAGCCGATCCACCGTGCCGAATACCGTTTCGTATTCCCCCATGGGCCGAAAGCCGTATTTCTCGTACAGCCCCTTTTCCCCGCTCATCAGGTACACCCGGGGAAAGCCGCATTTCCCCGCATACGCCACGGCATGCCCGATCATTTTTTCGGACAGCCGCCGCCCCCGGCGCCGTTCGTCCACGTACACGAAGCCGATAAAGGGAAAAAAGCCGTGCTCCGGAGGCAGCTCGTCGTCCCTGAGCAGCGCGCAGTAGCCAGCGTTTTCCCCCTCCTCCCGGGCCAGGAACACCCTTTCCCAGGGAAGAAAGGCGCGCTCCCGCATCATCCGGGCCAGATACGGCCCCGCGCGCCAGGCGCTGCTGTCCGCAAAATCAGCCGCCGCCTGCCACAGCGGGTCCCCCACCTTCAGGGTGATGATTTCCGTCACGGCGCGTCGATCCCTTCGTAAATCAGCGCGCGCAGCGTGGGATGGATCACGTCGTAAACGGTGGGGTGATTGTGCACGTGCATGGCGAAGAACGCGGAAAGCCGGCGGGCGGGGTCCACCATGGTCCAGGCCCCGGCGGCGCCGTCCCAGCCGAATTCCCCCAGGCTGCCCGGCCCGCCCAGGGCCAGGTCCACCCGAGTGCGCACCCCCAGGGCGTAGGAATAGCCCTTGCGGTTCCAGGTATCGAAGGAAACCCGGCTGACGGGCCCCAGCTGGTTGGCCCGCCACAGCTGGATCATTTCCGGCGCCAGGATCTCTTTTCCGTCCTTCGTTTCCCCGCCGCAGGCCAGGGCGTCCGCGAACAGGGCGTAGTCCTCCACGTCCCCCGTCAGCCCCGCGCCGCCGCTTTCGTAGCGGGGGCTCAGGCGGTAGCGGTTCTCTTCATTGGAAAACGCGATCAGGCGCTTCTCCTCCGGGTGCCAGAAATACTGGGCGCTCTGCCTTTCCTTCCGCCGGATGGAAAAGTCCATCGTCTTAAGCCCCAGCGGCGAAAAGACGTGCTTTTGCAGGTAATCGGAGAAGCGCTTTCCGCCGGCCTCCTCGATCACCGCGGCCAAGACGTCGTGGCTCAGGCTGTAGAGGAAATTCTCCCCCGGCTCGAATTCCAGGGGCTCCCCGGCCATGGCGTCCACCAGCGTCCGGGTGTCCGCGTCCGGGCGCGCCTTCAGCGCCGCTTTCACGGACGGGGATTCCAGATCGTAGGTCATGCCGCTCTGCATGCTCATCAGATGCCGCACCGTCAGCGTCCGCCTGGCCGGGCGCGGCCCGTCCGGGGTTTTCACGGTCAGATGCCGGTAGGCGGGCAGGTAATCCCCCACCGGATCGTCCAGGCTGATTTTTCCCTGCCGGATCAATTGCATGGCGGCGCAGGTGGTGAACAGCTTGGTGGCGGAATACAGCCAATAGGTGTCGTCGGGCCGGACGGGGCTTTCGCCCGCTTCGTCCCGGTATCCCGCCTGATGCCGGTACAGCAGCCGATGATCCTGATACACGGCGATATCGCATCCGGGCACGTGCTCCCGCCGCAGCCCGTCCAGGTATTTTTCCAGTTTCGTAAAATCCATGCTGCACCTCCCGCGCGCTTACCGTCCGGCGATCCGGAAATATACGGCGTAATTTTCATAGCCGATATCATAAAGGGGCACGAAATACACGGCCCTCTCCTCGGCGACGGTGATGAATTCCTCCGTCCAGGAGCCCCATTCCCTTTCGTTGCAGCGCCGCAGGGCGGTTTCCGGGCGGGCGGGGTCCGGATGCAGGGTGATTTCCGTGTCCGTCAGCCCCGCCAGCACCGCCGGGCCGTACAGGTACGCCACCCGCCCGGGATCGCCGCCCAGGGGCTCGCACCAAACGGATTTTTTGTATTCCACGATGAAATGACCGCCCGTTTCCCATTCTTCCCGGTCCGCGGTGAGGAAACGGCTTTCCCCCTGCCCCGCCCAGGAGGGCCGGCGCACGTGCAGGCGGAAGGACGCCGGCGCGTCCGTTTCCACCTCCAGCACCACCCAGAGCGCTTCCGGGTTGTTCACCACCCGGGAGGTCACCTCCCCGATGCTCTGCCGCCCGGCGGAATCGCTGGACAGGTGGAAGGAGCCGGTCTGCCGGTCGATGCGCTGGCGCAGCTTTACCTGCCGGCCGTCGATCTCGAACCGCGCTTCGCTTTCAAAGAACTGGCACACGTAGATATCCCGCCCGTCCTGGTAGTACAGATAGCGGTTCAGGGCGGCGTTGGCCTGCACCAGGGTGCCGTGGCAGCAGAAGAAATCGTTGGTTTCCGAGCCCCAGCCCTTGTGA
>JAILBG010000058.1:0-39532 GCA_024681215.1 Clostridiales bacterium | reverse complement strand
TCGGCACGGACAGGATGCTGGCCGCCCTGAACGAAACCGGGGACGCCCCTCCCCAGGAGGTGCTCCGGGGCGTGCGCCGGGCGGTGGACGGCTTCGTTCAGGACGCCGAGCAATTCGACGATCTGACCATGCTGTGCCTGGAATATAAAGGGCCCCAACAGTAAAAAAGCCGCGCCTTTCCCCGTTCCGGAAAAAAGCGATTGACTTTCCTCCGGCGATTTGCTATAATACCTGTTGCTGGCAAGATCGCCGGCGTGCCGATATAGCTCAGTTGGTAGAGCGGCTGATTCGTAATCATCAGGTCAAGGGTTCGAGTCCCTTTATCGGCTCCACTCCGAGGTGTAGCGCAGTTTGGTAGCGCGTTTGGTTCGGGACCAAAAGGTCGTGGGTTCAAATCCCGCCACCTCGACCAAACAGAAACCGCCCAAAGGGGCGGTTTTTTGTTGAAAAACAAGCCGTTTCCGGGCGTTTTGCTGCCGTTTTTGATTGGACTGCGAGTGCATTTATAGGCACTTATAGGCATCCGTTTTGCTAATGGTAATGCTAATAAAAAAGGCCCCGCCGGAGCGGGGCAATCGTCAACACGAAACAGTACGAATCATTGCGAATCGGTGTCGGGCGGTTCCCCGCCTTTTCCTTTGAAAAGCTCCAGGGCCTGCAGGAGAATGTGCGGGATCGGCACGCCCATGGCGGCAGCGTTTTCCACCACGCTCATGCCCTCCGACGCGATGAACCACAGGCACGTCGCGCCGGCGACCGCGTCAAATTCGATGCCGGCGCCCATGGCCACGGCCCGGTCCAGCAGGGCGGCCAGCAGCACCACAAACACGATCAGCATTTTTTTCATGAGCCCTATGAACGCGGCGCGGCTCTCCAGGCCGCCGTTGGCGGTTTTGGGGCTTTTGCCCATCAGACCGCAGATAATGCCTGTGATATAATCCAGGCTCATCACGGCCAGCAGCACCCAGATGATGGGCGGCAGGCCGCAGAAAAATGACACGATGGCGCCGCCGACGGCGGCCAGGGCCTCAACGAGCTTTTTCCACATGCTTTTCTCCTCCGTATTATTCTTGCTTATTCCTTCAGGATCCAGCCGTAAACGCCCGGCTCCCAGACGTTATGGTCCACGGTGCTGACCCAGACCGGATCCTCTGCTTCCGGATAATGGACCTCGTCCCCGGTCATGTACGCGTCCTGCGCGCCGGTCGGCTGCTTCCAGACGGGGATCTCGCCGGGCTTTGCCACCTCCACAAACAGCGCGGGGGTTTTGTCCGGCTCCCATCCCGCCTGGGAGGTATGCGGCTGAATGACCCGGTACAGCTTCCCGGCATGTTTCAGCCGGTAATCCCGCGGGTATTCCTCGCCGGGACGCCAGGCAGGAAACAGCGCCAGGGCGTCCACGGCGCTTTCGTCCGGCAGCGTGGCCAGCGCCTCATCCACGGCTGTAAGGCGCGCCCGGACGGCGCTCGTCAGGTGCGTCCGTTTCACAGGCTCACCCCCAGCTGCTCCAGCGCTGCTTCGTAATCCTGGGCGGTGGCCTCCTCGTCCTCCGGCAGGGTTTCCGGAATGCCGTTCCAGAAGCTGACGCCGCTGAACAGTTTTCCGAAGCTCTCCGGGTCGAGCGCGAACCGTCCCCGGCCGGGGTTGGCGATCACCACGTTGCCGCTGCCGTCCCGGCCGCAGAACACGACAAAATGATTATAGGTCCACCAGCAGATCCCGGGCCGGTCCTGCCGGATCAGCTCCGCCGCTTCCATCCGGTAGCTGGTCATGTCCAGCCCGTGCGCGCGGCCCACACGCAGCAGGTCCATACCGGTGCAGCCGCCGATCCGCGCGCCGCATTCGGCGATCATCTCGTCCAGCGTTACAGGCTCGCCGTAGTAATTAAGCAGCATGGCCAGGCACGCGGGGCCGCAGTCCACGTCCCCTTTGGATGTCACCAGCACGATATCATACACAGCGCATCCCTCCTTACCGCAGCGGGTCAAGCGTGGCCGCGTTCGTCGGCAGGTCAAACGTCTTGCGTTTTTCCTCGGCCATTTCCTGCCCTTCGGCGTCCATTTCCGGCGGCCCGGCGGTGATCTCCCGGGCCTTTTCATACTGGATTTCCGCCATGACGTTCAGGTCCATCATACTTCATCGCCTCCCCATTCGATGGCGTCGGCATCGCCAAATAACCCGCCGCGGGTCAGCTCTTCCAGGCGCATCATTTCCTCGCTTTTGTCCATCACGTGGTACACGTCCTCGCAGGTGTAATCATCGATCCACCGGACAGACCGGGCCAGGTACTGGGTTTGGCGGTTGTAGTCAATATCTTTGGCGTTCGTGCGGATATGTTTGATCCATCCCAGCGCCATCCGCTCCTCCGGGTGCTCGTCAAACCAGGCGGTGAGCCCGAACACGTGACGCCCGGTGATCTCTCCGGTGGGATCGTTCGGCGGAGCGTACTTGATTTTTTCTGTTTCCGGGTCGATTTTTTCATAGGTCCATCTGGCCATCCCCGCACGCTCCTTTCTTATGCCGGAATATTGGTATGCGTGTTCAGTAGCGTCCAGAGCTTCACGCCGTCCACCTGCGAAAACGTCATATCCAGCACATTGATCCCGGCCGTCAGGCCCTGGGTGTTCGCCGCGCCGACCTTGACGGTGTTATCCGGCGGCAGCAGCGTGACGCTGCGGTTTGCGTCGAACCGCAGCTGGATCTCGAACCACGCGCCGTATCCGTCGTCCGGCACGGCCGGGAGCGCGACCTCGACAGGGGCGTCCACGATTTCATTCAGCCGGTAGGTGACATTCCGGACCATGCCGCTGAAAGTCAGCTTGGTATGCACGTAATAGGTGTTCGCCGGAACCGTGCCCCCCGCCGTCACCTCCGCGAGCGTATACTGCCCGCCGGATTCGGTGTAATAGTTTTTCCCGGCGACAAACGTGGCGTCCGTGGTGAGCGCGTAGGTCCACGTCCGGTACGGCGCGATGTCGTACACGTAAAACGTGCTGCGGTAATCCAGGTTCCGCACCGCCAGGTCGGTGGCCTTGAAGACGAAAGCGTCCTGCACCGAGGCGCTCCAGGCCACCGTCACGATCTGCGAAACAGCCGCCACGGAGAACCGCACCGCCACGTCGACGTGGTCCGCGCCCACCGTGCAGATGCTGCCCGCGGCGCCGGACACGGCGGTCTGCTGCGATACCGCGGCGCCGTCCGGGGCCAGGATCCGGGCGAACACATACCAGCCGGTATCCGTCAGGTCATAGGCTGCGTACTGCGTCACGTCCCCTACGTAAACCGGCGCGCCCACCGCGTCGATGACCTGGATGCCGGCCAGCGGGACGTCATTCAGGGAGGACACGCGATTCGCAGGGATCACGGCGTCCGCGCCCGGCTCACCCTGCGGGCCCTGGGGCCCCTGGGGGCCGGTGGCGCCGGTATCGCCCTGCAGACCCTGGGGGCCGGTGGCGCCGGTGTCTCCCTTCGGGCCCTGCGGCCCCAGGGGGCCGGTGCCGCCGGCACCTCCCTTCGTGCCCTGCGGCCCCTGGGGGCCGGTATCGCCAGTGTCGCCTTTCGGGCCCTGGGGACCCTGGGGGCCGGCGGCGCCGGTATCGCCCTGCAGACCCTGTGGACCGGTGGCCCCAGTATCGCCCTTCGGCCCTTTTGGGCCCTGGGGGCCGGTGGCCCCGGTGTCGCCCTTCGGGCCCTGCGGCCCCTGGGGGCCGGTATCGCCGGTGTCGCCTTTCGGGCCCTGTGGACCCTGGGGGCCGGCGGCACCGGTATCGCCTTTCGGGCCCTGGGAACCCTGGGGGCCGGTGGCGCCGGTGGCGCCCTTCGGGCCCTGCGGGCCCTGGGCACCGGTTTCGCCGGTGTCGCCCTGCGGGCCCTGCGGGCCCTGTGGCCCGGTGGCGCCGGTATCGCCCTTCGGGCCGGTGGCGCCGTTATAAAGCGAGAATTCTTTCGGGCCGTCCAGGTCCGTGATGGTGACCCGGTGGCCGTCGGAAATGGCCTCGACCTGGACGCTGGGGCTGACGGCGCGGATCACGCGCAGATCCTCGATTTGAAGCTGGGCCGTCTCGTTCTCTTCGGCCTGCAGCTGGACAGGTTCGACGTCCTCGACGTACAGCGGGATGGGTTCGTTATTCATCTCCCTCGCCTCCCGCGTATTCGATCACGGTGCGGTTCAGGATCCGCTTCACGTTCAGCTGCGCCTCGTCGGTGGCCTCCGCGGTGCCCTGGGCGTCGACCCAGCGCACCTGCACGAAGGCCGGGCCCGGGGTGAGCGACAGCGTTTCCTCCTGCGTCAGCGCGCAGGCGACGGTGGTGCCCTCGGCGTCCGCCTCGACGCGGGCGTCGCGCTTGACGATCCTGACGGCGGCCTGGGCGATGTACACCTCCACCGTGCAGCCGGACAGATCGCGCCCGGCGATGGTGAGCGTAATGGACGGTGTCGTTCCCTGGTACATGGTCATTCCTCCTTGATTTCCGCCCCGGGGAACGCCTTGGCCAGCTCCTCGGCGGCGGATTTGCTCAGCCCGCCCACGGTGACGGTGTAGGTGGCCCGGGGCGATTGATCCTGGTCCAGGGCGTTCCAGGTTTTGGGGCCGCAGATGCCGTCCGCGGTGAGGCCGCTGGCGCGCTGGAAGGCCTGGACCGCGGCCATGGTGGCCGCGCCGAAAACGCCGTCGGCCCCGGCGTGGCCCAGATCGTACCCCTGGGCCAGGAGCAGCTGCTGCAGCCGCGCCACGCTCTCGCCCCGGTCGCCCCGGCGCAGGGTGGGCGGCAGGCGGCGGGCGTTGCCGGCGGCGAGCTCCGCTGCGGTATACAGCCCCTTGGGCACCGCGTAATGCGTCCAGCGGCCGGCGGACAGGGGATCTTCCTTCACCTCACCGGAGCAGTGCACCGCCCGGCTGTCGCCCACGTACAGGCCCGTATGGGCCATCCGCGCGCCGTCCTTTCGGTACAGCACGGTCAGCGGCAGATCCGGCATTTCGGCGATGGGCCCGCGCTGGGCCCAGTTTTTCGCAGTGGCGTACTGGGTGGTGGCCCCGCTGCCCTCGACGGTGACGCCCGCCTGCTGGAGCACCCAGCGCACGAAGCCCCGGCAGTCGTAGGCCCGGCGGCCCCGGTAGGCGCAATTTGCGCAGGCGCCCGTGCCGCTGAGGACGGGGCAGCGGCCGTAGATCTTGTCCTTGTACTGCGGATTGTAGCCGGCGTACTGCCGCCGGTAAGCCGGGGTGCATTCGCCGCCCCAGGCCCCGAACACGTAAGGCGCGCCGATCTCCTGCCGGGCCAGGAGGATGCAGGTTTCCGCCGGGCTGCTGTCCTGCGCCGGCAGGATCGCATGATCGGTCATTCACTCGCCCCCTTTTACGCAAGAACATATGTGCAACCCATACGAAGATTACCAGTAACAGAATTGCCCATGATCCAAATAACAATTTTACCGTCCGTTGCGATACGAATCATGCATGGGGTAGAAGCTACCATGCCAACGGCATAAACAAGATATTTGGGACGATAACCTTCAGGCAGAACTGCAATTTGATTCGCTTCCGCGTGCGCTTTACTTATAGTTCCCAAAAACAGCGTGCACACATTTCCATCAACGGTTGCATACAATGATGCCCCTGTGCCGCTTTCCGCAGATTCAATGGAACTGGTCAAGTCTGTCCCTGAATGAGCGTGCGCCGCATCTATTTTCCCCATAGCGTCATTGAAAGTGGCCGGGAAATTGGATGCTGTATCGCTGGATGCCAGCGTGGGCAGGTTCAGATTCGTTGTCGCCATTTACTCACCCCATTTCACGATGCCGTCCAGCGCGTCGATCTCGTTCACGGAAAGGGACAGCCCGGAGTCCTCCGGAAGTACGATCTCCGGTACCTCGATTTCCGTTTCCATGGCGTTCAGCTCCAGCGCCGCGGCCACGTAGCTTTCCCGGGCGGCGTCGTCCGGGAAGGTGACTGTGCCGTCCGGGTGCAGCTCCGCGCCGCAGTCCCGGATCAGCTTCTGTTCCTGTTCAAGCTGGAACTGCCATTGCGGATCCAGGGCCTTTTTCGCCTTGTACAGGGCGTAGGCCACCGGAAGCGGAAGCTGCTGCTCCGACAAACGAATCAATGTACGGTAAGCATTTACGATTTTTCCCTGTGTGATTTTCATTTCCTTTTTCCTCCTTAATTCATGTACGGCACCCTGGAATATCCCGTGCCGACTTCTTGAACCTTAACCCAATCCCCGCTGTGCGCTGTGATGATATAACATGTGCCAACAACGGTTTGATTTGCGTAGGCGTCGTTGTTGCCGGCTTTGTACCTTGCGGAGGCGTCAACGGAAACAGTATATGCAGTGCCAGCGCCGGTATCTATAACAGGGACCGTCGCGGTGTTTCCGTCCCATGTGACGGTACCCTGCGATAGTTCGACTGTCTTTGGTGCACCGGTTCCAGCACTTGTGGAAAAGCTTATTCTGCCGCCGCTCCACGCGCCTTTTGTAACGCTGACGCTGTTCTGCCCGGACTGGTATTCGCCGGTGGCATCAACTGTCCAATAAAACAGCGGCCCCGAAACTCCAGTAGCTGTAACGGTGATAGCCATTTGGTGTAGGGCATTAAAATTGGTCAACGGGGAACTGCCGGGGCCGGTTCCTGTCTGCGGCGGTGTTGGTGTCAGCGTAATTGATCCGCTGAGGATTACTTGATCGTCCTGATCCTTGACATAGTAGTTAAACACGTTGCCGTCCCACTCGCTGTCAAGGTACGTTTGGGCGGCGCTATTAAAATTTATGACAGCACCGTTGGAAAGCGTGATGCTGGATGCTGTGTAACTCTTGATCGTATGGTAGTACAGCTTCCAGAAGGGGTAATTCTGCAGGTCTACAACCGTTTCGCCGCCCTGCTCCGTCAGGGTAATCAGCTTTTTCAGGTATACCGTGCCGTCACGTTTGACGCGGAATGGGGCCGTCAGTTCATTGTCGTTCCCCGCCATGAAAGCGTAGTCCCCAGATACCGCCATCTGTACGTAGCTTGTTCCATTACCGGAGGACAGCTTATCCGCGCCGATGGTCCAGCCGCCGATTTTCCCGGCGGCGGCCTCCACCGTGCCCTTCATTTTCACGTTCCCGGCGCTGTCGATGGAGAAGTTTCCGCTGTCCACCGTGAAAACGCCGCCGGAGCGGATGCGCACGTACTTGCCGCCGCTGATCTCTACGCCCGGTTCGATGATCTCAATACCGGAAATGATGCTGTACTTGCCCGTGGGATCATTCATTTGCTCCCATGTGCCGTTTTTGCGGATGTACTGCTTGCCGGATTCAAAGGATGCCCACGTATAGGGCAGTTCTGACCATTTCAGAGCGCCAAAGTCAGACCATTTCCTCAGCCCGTGATCCTTGTTCCAGATATCGCCGTCCTGCACGTTGTTGGACGCGGTCAGCGCCGGGTCCGCCCACTGGGAGAAGGTGCGGTTCACCGCCAGGCGCAGGTACTGATTGCCGCGGATGTCCATGGCGTTCAGGGCGTTGATGGTGGCCTGGGCGGCGAAGAGATCCGCCACGTCGATCTTCGCGGCGGTGACGGCGTTGGCGGCCAGCTTGTTGGTGGTGACGGCAGAGGAGGCGATCTTCGCCGCGGTGACGGCGCCCGCCACGATCTTGTCGGCGGTGATGGCGTTCTGCGCCACCTTGTCGCCGGTCACCGCGCCGTCGGCCAGCTTTTCCGTGCCCAGCACGGGGATCCGCGCGCCGTTCAGGGTGCCGGTGGTGATGTTGTCGGCGGTCAGGTTGTTGATGTAGACCACGCTGGCGTCGATGGTGCCGGCGGTGATCTTGCTGGCGGTGAGGCCCACGATCTTGGCGTCGGTGATGCTGCCGTCGGCGATCTGGGCGGTGCCGATGGCTCCGGTGGCGATGAGCCCGCTGTCCGCGGTGATCAGCCCGGCTGCCAGCAGCCCCGCGGTGATGGTGTGCGCTGCGATTTTTTCCGCGGTGACGGCTCCCGCGGCGATTTTCGCGGCGGTGATAGCCCCCGCCGCGATCTTGTCGGCGGTGATGGCCCCGGCGGCGATCTTCTCCGCGGTGATGGCCCCGGCGGCGATCTTCTCCGCGGTGATGGCCAGGGCCGCGATCTTTTCCGCGGTCACGCTGGCGGCGGCCAGTTCCTCAGCCGTGATCGCCTGGGCGGCAATCACCTCCGCGGTGATGGTTTTCGCGGCCATCTGCACGGCGGTGATGCTGCGGGTCTGGATGTGTTCGGCTGTAATGCTGCGAATCTGCAGCGCGTCGCCGCCCACGGAAGCGCTGCCCAGCGCCCGAGCCGTCACCGCGCCGCTGCTCAGCTGGTAGGACGTGACGCTGGTGCCGGTGCTTTGCTGGCCGTAGGATGTTTTCAGGTACCGATCCTGCAGCGCGTCCCACTGGTAGCCGGTCATGCGGATCACGGTGTCGATTTCCAGCGGGCCGTGGCGCACCAGCAGCCAGGAATGGGGCCCGGCGTTGCGGATCGCCTGATACTGGGCGTAGGCCGTGGTGTCCGGCATGTGCTCATAATCCAGGTCCAGCTTCACGACGGGTTCGTCACAGTGGTCCCGGGTGAAGCAGGCGCCTGCCTCGGCGCGCATCTGGGAAAGCACGTCCTCTTCGGACAGGGTCACGCTGGTGCCGTCCGCCTGCTCGACCGTCTGCCCCACCTTGGCGTTGACCTTGATCATCATTTCCCGGACCATGGGCAGGGTGCGGACGGTTTCGACGTACTTTTCCGGCAGCATCAGGTCGGTGCCGTCGGCGCGCTTCGCCACGGGATACACCCGGGTGGACAGGCTGTCGATGTCCCCCGTCCAGATGACGGACTTCATGTTCACACCGTAATAAACGGCGTAGCTGGGCGTGCCCTCGTCCGTTTCCGGGACGATATAGATGCTTTTTCCGTCGCGGTACACGTACCCGCCGACGGCCTGGACGAAGCCGTCCTTGGGATCCAGCAGGGCGCTCTGGGCGTTTTTCCAGCTCCAGGAGGCGGTGACCGTGCCGTCGCTGATATTGGTGACCAGCTCGCCGCCGTACGCGCGCTGCATGGCGCCGGAGATGAATTCCAGGGCCGTCTGGGGCGTGGCGTCCGTCATGGAGCAGTCGCCCAGGAGCACGCCGCCCAGGTCGTAGCTGTCGTGCACGGCGTGGATGACGACGCAGCCCCCGCTCTGGTCCTTTTTGATCTGGCGCACCTCGAAGGGCTGCTCCCGGATCTCCTTTTCCGGGATCACGTACGGGGTGGACCCGCTGCCCACCTGCTCGCACTTGCTTTTTTCAATATAGCCCTTCTGCCCGGAAAGCGTGCTTACCACCATGTAGACGGCGTTGAAATCCTTCAGCTTCGTCAGCTGCGTGCCGGCGGCCAGCGTGGTGATCACCTGGCCGGGGATCCTGTCCGGGATCTTTGTCCACCAGCTGCTGTTATAGGGCGGCACCTGGATGTAATCGCTGCTGCCGTCGTACTGGGTGCACTGATAATTCCCCCATCCGGAGCAGGTGACCTTGCTGCCGGCCTGGTAGGGCTCCGTCCAGTCCCACTCCGCGTAGGAGACGGACTGGGTGATGGTTTTGTACAGGGGCACCGCGGCGCTGCCGCTGGGGATCTGCCAGTAGCTGATCTGCCCCATGTTGATCTGCGGGATCGTATAGGGCGCCACGGATGCCAGAATGTGCATGCCGTAATCGATCCGCCGGAACTCGTCCGAGCCCGCGGGGAACGTGACGTCCAGCTCCCAGCGGGCTTTATCCTGGAAGGTGACGACGGCCTTCTGCGGATGCAGCGGGATGCCGTTCTTTGTATAGTCCGGCGAGGACGCCGGATAAAGCTGAAGCATGGGGCTCACCTCACAGATACCGCCAGCGCGGCGTGATGATCAGCTTGGTTACGCTGCCCGTCCACTGGACGGCGGAATTGCCCACGGGGAAGCGGATCTTTCCCGGGCTGCCCTGGCAGACGCCGTACTGCGGCTCCCCGCTGGCGTTCAGGATCCAGCCCGTTTCCGCATCGATCTTCCAGCCGCTCACCACGCCGGTGAGGATCAGCGTTTGGCCGCCCGCGATGAGGGTGATGCTGCCGCTGCCGTTGATCTGGATCAGGGGCTTGCTTTTCACGTCGCCGGGGTTCGTGACCGTGCCGGGGCTGGACGTGATCTCGATATTGCTTTCCTGGGTGGCGGCCTCTTTCAGCGGCTGGCAGTAAAACTGCACCTGGCCCTGCCACCAATCCAGGTGCGCGCTGACCTTGTCCAGCGTCACCGCGCCGATCACCCGGGCGGACTGGCGGAGGGTGGGCTGCGTGGAGGTGATGAAATAGCCTTCCCCCTGCAGCCATTTGAGGGTTTCTTCTTTCTTCGTGCCTTTCACGCTGATCTCCGCGGTCTGGATATACGGTTCGAACACTTCTTCGCCTTCCAGCTCCGTCAGGTCACCCGCCCGGCCCGGGATCGCCACGTGCTTGATCCGCTCCTCCGGGCGGATCACCGGCAGGGCGTGGCGGAGCAGGATCCCCTTGCTCCGGCTGTCGACCCCGTTGAAAATAAAATAACTGCGTGGCATGCTTGCCTCCTTACCCGCCGAAGCCCTGCTGCATCCGCGCGGTTTCCACGGCCATGGCCTCAGCCAGGGCGTGCACGTCGTTGCCGTTGTTCATGTACATGCTCTGCACGTTCAGGTAGTTATTGGCTGTATAGGATTTGTTCTGGCCGGCGGGCACCACGCGCTCCCCACGGTGCAGATAGGCCAGATAATTGTCGTAGGGCACCCAGGGCAGGCCGTTGGCGTGCATGCCGTCGACGCCTGCCCAGGTATCCAGCAGCCCAGCCAGGCCGTGGATCTTGGGCCCGGTAATCACGATGCTGTTCACGCGCCCGGCAAAGGCCTCTATGGCGTCGGCGGCATCATTCCCGGACGTTTTTATGCCCTCCGCCGTATCGTTCACGGACGCGACGATCGCATCCCAGCTGGCCTGCATTTCGGCGTTGGGGGTGCTGCTGCCGGGCAGGTGGGACGGATCAACCTGGCGCCAGAACGCGGCGTCCATTTCGCCGTACAGCATGTTCATCATGGTTTCCGCGTCCACCACGCGGTTGTTGCTGCCGTTGCCGAATCCGCTTTCCGGATCCAGATACCGGCCGACCTCTCTCTGCATTCCCTCGCTCAGGGCGCCGTAAATGGTCGGGTTGCTGATGAGGCTGTCCACCAACCGGATCACGGCTTCGTCGTTGCCGTTGCCGAATTCGTGTTCGCGGATCTTGTCCCGCATGTCGGTGATCTCGTCCAGGGCGTCGGACAGGGTCGCCACCACGTCCGCGGCCGTCCGCATTTTCGGGCTGGACAGGGCCTCCGTCGCCTCGGCCATGGCGGTGTCCAGGGCGATGTACTGGCCCATGCCGCTCATGCCGTTCCACTGGAGCAGCGCCCGGGTTTTGGTGGACAGGAAGCTGCCGCCTTCGTCCAGCCCCAGCACCGCCCCGATGGCCGCGTCGATGTTGGCCTTGTCGCCCATGACGGCCTGGCCCAGGATGTTCGTCCTGTCGCTTTCGCCGAAGGCCGCGACCGCTGCCCTGACGGCCAGCATGGCGTTGCTGTTCTGCTGGCCCGTCCGCGCCGCCGCTTCTTCCGCGGTTTTCAGGGTTTCGTCCAGGCGCTCCTGTTCGCGCCGCCGGTCGGCCTGGTCCGCTATGTAAGCGGGCGTAAGCCCGGCTGCCAGCACGGCAGACACGACGAGGCCATAGAGCGTCAGGTCACCCGCCACGGTATCGCCGTTCGATCCTTGCTGGGCGGGCTTCTTGTGGTCGATCTGCGGGGAGCCGGAATCCTTCGGCACGGACGGCGAGCCGCCGCTGTTCGTGCCTGGAACAGACGGCATGGACGGGCTGCTCCCGTTGCCCAGCAGGTTCTTGAGCGCCACCACGCCCTGCGCCAGGCTCCCGGCCACTTCTGCGGCCTTTAAGCCGATAAACGCCGCGCCGATGGCTTTGATGGCGATCACTACGGTATCCCAGTTGTCGCTGATCCAGGTCAGCGCGCCGGTCACGCTGTCCAGCGCGGAGCCCACCGTGGAGATGGCCTGCTCGGCGTCAAACTCGGTCAGGCCGTCAAAAAGCTTTGTGACGGCGTCGCCCAGGGCCTGCAGCTTTTCCTGGCCTTCGTCCGTCTGCAGGTATTCGTTCACCTGCCTCAGAACGCTGGTCAGGGCGGTGGAGACTTCTTTGAGCGGCGACGCCAGCTCGCTCAGCACGGTGAGCTTCAGCGCGCTGAACTCGTTTTCCAGCGTCTTCATGCTGTCGTCCAGATCGGCCAGATCCTGCACGTTATCCTGGGATACGACGGACCAGGACGCCATGGTTTTTTCGTATTCGTCCCGGCCTTTCTGGAACATGGGCATCATTTCCATCCAGGACCGGCCGAAGATCACCTGGGCGTAGGCGTCCCGGTCAATGGCGTTGCCCATGGCCATCAGCGCATCGCCCACATCCCACATCATATCAATGGCGGAATCGTAAGGCCGCACCTGGGTGCCGTACTTCCCGACCTGGGTGAGCCCCAGGACGGTGAGCACCTCCTTCTGATCCTCCGTAAAACCCTGGGACAGGCCCATGCTCAGCTTCTGCCGGCTTTTGATGATGGCTTCCACCGGGGTATCGATGAGCTCCGATGTTTGCTGCATCCGCTGCAGCTCTTCGACGTCGATGCCGTACATCTGGGCCAGCGTGATCTTGTCGTCCGCCCAGGTTGCGGCGTCCTTCATGGTGTCCCAGAGCTCCGAGGCCAGATGGGCCACGCCCCGGACGGCCTTTTCCATGCCGTCGGTGACCTTGCCGATGGCGCTGTTGAAGGCCATGAAGTTGATGCTGTTGGCCGTTCTATCCATGCCCTGCACGGAGGATGCAAACAGCCCGGCCTTTTCACTGGCGGACTGGAACTGCCGGCCTGTTTCATCCAGGCCGGCGTTATTCATGTTCAGCTCGGTTTCCAGCCCAATCAGGGCCGCCTTTGCCCGGTTCAGTTCTGCCTGCCATTTCTCGGTTTTGACGCCGTTCTCACCGTAGACTTCCGTGCAATGCTTCACGGTTTCCTGCAGGGACTTGACGATGGTCTGCTGCTTCCCGATTTCCTGCGTCAGCGTTTGGGACCGGCTCTGCATCAGCTTCATGGCGTCGCCGTCTTTGTTGAACTCGGCCTTGGCCAGCGTCAGCTGGGTGCCCAGGTTGCGCAGGGACGTCTTTGCCTCGTTGATGGCGCGGGTATACTGCTGCTCGCCGTCCAGCGCCAGGGTGGTTTTGATGGTATTGTCAGGCAAGGTTGTTATCCCTCCTCCGCGTCGTCAGTGATCGGGGCAAAGTCCCCTTCGTCGTAATCGATCGGTTCTTTCCTCCGCTCCAGGCCGTGCTGCTCGTCGTCATAACGCTGGCGCAGCACGAAAAGATCGCACAGCATGCCCGGCGCCATGCGGCGCTGCTCGGAGAGCCGCACCCCGGCGATCAGGCCGTAGGACGTGACGGTGCGATACGTCAGCCGTCCTGCGCTGCGTTTTTTTCCAGTTCCTCCAACGTCTCATCCACGACGGCGCCCTCTTCTGCCTGGCGGACTTCCATCTTCATGCCCAGGTTGATGGCCTGGTTGATGGCCGCCATCAGCGTGCGCACGTCCGGCGGCGTCATGGCCGCAGCGATGTCCCCGGGCGCCGGCGCGGCACCGTCTTCATCCCTGGCCAGGATGCCGACCACCTGGGGCAGCAGCGCCAGCCGGCCTTTTTGCTGCAGGCCATGCACCACGTTTTCCAGCGTGTCGACGGTCTCCTCGAGCTGCCGCCAGGCCTCCATGGTGAACTCGAACGTGTATTTCTTTTTTCCCAGGATAACGGTGGGCTTTGATTTCATGGGGGGTTCTCCTTTCAATGCGCCGCCCGCCCCGCTGCGCTAAGGAAGCGGGACGGGCGGCATGGGATTCTGTTCGCCTGTCGGACGCCTGTCTCAGGTGGTGGCCGAGGACGAAGGCGCGGTGTAATTGGCCAGGGCGTCCAGCCAGGTGAGCGCCGCGGCGTAGGTGGTAAACCGCTTATGCCGGCGGAACTTGGCCTTGCCACTGGCGTCGTTGTATACGCCGAACAGCTTGCCGCTCACCGTGGGCGTGCCCCATTCGATGGACTTTTCCTTGGTTTTGGTTTCCTCGCTGGGCAGGCCGAACTGGGCCTTCATGTACCAGATGGCCTTGTAGATGGTGACGCCGAAGCGCTTGAGCACCTGCACGTAGCCGATGCCCACGTAGGGCGCTGCGTCGTCCGACACCTCGTAATAATCGCCGGTCTGGTCATGGAGATAGCCCAGCAGCTTCTCCTCGTTTTCTTCGGTCAGCTCCGTGGTGCCCACGTCCAGCCGGCCGCCGGTGATGGAGTTGTCGCCCTCGGCGACCACGTCATCCCCGTACAGGTCATTATCGTTCCGCTCCCACTGGATGCTGCCGCGCTGCGCACGGCCCACGATAAAGCCGGTGCCGTACGTGGGCATGGCGTTGGTACCTTCAGCGGAGATGGACGCGGCCACGACGTGCCGCATGCCGATGCTTGCCATTGATATGTGCCTCCTTTATTTGTTTTCTTTCTCCCATACTTCACGCATGGCAGGGATCGCGGTTTCCTCGCTGTAGCGGTCCGCATCGTCCACCCAGCGGCTGCCGCGTATCTTTGACGTGCCGTAGTGCAGGATGAATGCTTTCATGGCGTTGCGGACGCCCTTGGAATCCTTCCCCTGTGGGTAGATCTCGATCAGCCGCACGTCTCCCCTGGTCTTCGGATCTTTATAGCCGATGGACTTGATCATGTCGCCGGAGCCGCGCTTGCTCTTGCCTGGTTTCTCATAGCCATGCTCCACAGCGCTGCGCTTCCAGGCCTTCTTAACCTCCCTCGCGCCGCGCCTGAGCATTTTATCCGCCGTCGGGCCCACCAGCTGCTGCCGGCGGGCCATCTCCGTGAGGATGCCGTCCAGGCCGGATACGTCAAACCGCGCCATGGCTATCCCTCGCAATCGTAGATGTGGTGTATGTACCCGGTGTCCGGCTCCGGCGGGGTGACGAAATAGCGGAACGCGATGCCGGTGCTGGCCTTGAGCGCGGCAAGCAGCGCGGCCGCGATTTCGTCCTGCTCGGATTTGGTGAACCGGTCGATCTGGAATACCCACGCTTCCTCCGCGCAGGCGTCGTCGCCCTCCAGGGTGATCAGCCGGATCTCTCGCCATTCGGTGTACGCGTCGCTTTCCCGGTGATCGCTGTAGTAGTGCGCGCTATTCGGATCCACGGACACCACGAAGGCCTGGATTTCACTGATCGTCATGGGGTGATCACCACCAGACTCAGGTCGGTGATCAGCTCGCCGGATTCGTCGTCCCGCCCGTGGTAGGCGCGGCGGATCTCGTACAGCGCCGGCGTTCCGTCCGGCAGCGGCAGCTCCACCCGATCCAGGTTTTTGATCTCCCGGTTCTGCAGGACGCGGATCCGGGCGTCCACGCGCACGTCCTCCCGGTTTTCGGTGGGCCTGGCGGGGCTGGTTTCAAAGGACAGTTCGCCGTACCAGGATTCGAAGTACCCGGTCCAGGTGTACGCGGGCATGGCCCCCGGCGCGGCGGTGTTCGTCCTGCGCTTGACGGTGCAGGGCCCCAGATCAAGGATCATGCGGACCCTCCTCTCGGCTGGTGCAGGTAGCGCTCCCGCAGGTCCATGCGCAGCCACTTGGGCATGGCGTCCGGCTTGTCGCGGTTCTGGTAGCGCCATGTGGCGTAATCCACCAGGAACAGGATATCGCTGTCGGTATCCTGCAGGATGATGCCCCGCACGCCGGCCAGCTCCTGCGCCGCGGCGCGCAGCCGCGGCATCAGCGCCGTTTCATCCAGGGCGGTGTTCGCCTGGGTGCGGTTGAGCCTGGTTTTCATGATCGCCAGGGCGGTCTGCAGCGATTCGTCCGTCATGGCCGGCCACCCCCTTTTTGCTGCAGATAGGTCTGTTCGTTGATGATGGTAAGCCCTACATGATCCACCATGATGCGGGGATCGCACCAGATTTGTTTGCCCAGCTGGCGCACCCGCAGGCAGAAGGACAGATCCTCGCCGAAGCCGTCCATGGGCGAAAACGGACGCCCGAACGTAGCGTGCACCTGCCGGAGCAGGTCCACGCGCATCATGACAGCGCCGAAGCCAACCGCGGCCACATCAAAGACGCTGTCCCGCGGCCAGCCCTCGACGGGCAGCACGGTGGGCGTGTTCCCGACCATGGAGCACTCGCGGAAAATGCAGGGGTGAACGGGATTCTTTCTCGTAAAGTAAAAGGCGCTTACTATGTCGCGGCCGTCTTCCAGGTCTGCGTCCAGCCGATCCATGAGATCCGGCGCGAAGCGCATATCCGAATCCAGCCACAGGACGCGGTCAAACCCTTCGGACACAGCCTTGTGCGCCAGCTTGTTCCTGGCGTCATACACCAGAGAGGAGCTGCAGACGGCGATCTCCGTGCCTTCCGGCCTGTGCATGCCGGCCACGGACGCGAAGAACAGCGTATGCACCATGTCCATACACGGAACAGCGATCATATATTTCATCAGCAGTCTCCTCTCTGGCGTTTACGCCGTTTTTATCAGCCCGCAGCGGCTTCCACGGTGACGGTGCACTGGGCGGTCTTGCCGTCGCAGGTGGCGGTGATCACGCTGGAGCCGGTGCTCACGCCGGTGACCACGCCGGTGGTCTCGTTCACGGTGGCCTTGCCGGTGGTGGCGGAGGCCCAGGTGACGGTGCCCTTGCCGGGCTTGGTGTAGGCGTACAGCTGCAGCGTGCCGCCCACGGTCACCTTGGCGGTGGCGGTGTTCACGGCGATGGACTCGACAGAGTTGGCCTTGTCGGGATCGAAGGTCACGGCGGTGGCGTCCACGTCGGTGTTGCTGATGCCGATGGCCACGAAGCCCTCGGCGATGACGGGCTTGCCGTCATAGCGGGCCTTGCCGCGGAATACGGTCTGATCATCCAGGAAGAGCACGTCCTTGCTGGTGTCGATGGCGGTGCCGGCGCGCTCCGCCAGGGAGTACACGCAGCCGTAGCCGGCCACGATGATATTGTCCGGCACGTCCTTCACCACCACGATATCGCCGCCGATGACGGGCATGGTGTTCTCCAGGCCGGCCACAATGGCGCCGTTGGCGTTGAAGTTCATGGCTTCCACGATCAGCTTCATCCGGGTCTTCTTGTTCATGACCCAAACTTCGCCTTCATCGCCGTTATCATCGGAAGCGTTGCCGAAGGCCTCGGCCAGCTTCTGGAACAGGGTGATGCCGGTGGAATTGGCCACGCTGATCTTGGTAATGTTGGAGGTGTGCAGGTCTTCCCAGGCCCGGGCCGTGGCGGGGTAATCCGCGGGCTGGGAGGTCTGGGCCAGGCGGGTCACGATGCCCAGGGGCATGCGGGTGCCGGTGCCGTAGAGGATCGCCTTGTCCAGGGCCTTGGCGATGCCCACGCCCAGGGCGAAGATGCACTTTTCGGCCAGGGCCTCGTCGTTGTCTTCCAGGAGGGAATTATAAATGGGGATGAACGCCGCCACCTTGTGGCCGTCCATCTCGGCGCTGGCGAAGTTCAGGCTCATCTCATTGATGCGCCCGTACATGTCGGTCCAGACGGCTTCGGGGATGGCGCCCATGATGGGCTGCTTGCTGGTGCCCTTCAGGTGCTCCACGTTCACGTAGGGCACCAGCTTGGACTTGGCTTCCACCACCTCGCGGATCATGGGCAGCATGACCTGCGGGATCAGCAGGTCCCCGCCGGTGACGGCGCGCTTTTCGGCGATGAAGGTGCGCATGCGCTGGGCGAACTGCTTCACGTCGTCCCGGGCGAAGAAGGCCGCCCGGCGCTGGGTGTCGCCGCCGAAATAGGCGCGGGTATCGAAGGATTTCATATTCCGCTTCATGGGATATCTCACGTTCCTTTCTTTGTTGGTTTCGATGGGTTCTTCCGGGGCGGGCTCGGCAGGGGCGGCTTCCTGCACCTGCTGGGCGGCGTCGGTCACCTTCTGGGCGATCTCGTCCAGCTCTTCCTGCAGGTCGGAAATAGCCTCCTCCAGATCGGTGATGGCCTGGGCGTTCTCGGTTTCTTCCTGCTCGATCTGGGCGACCTCGGATTCAAAGTCCGCGACGGCCTCTTCCACGGCGGTCTTGGCCTCTTCCTCGGTCTCCTCGGTGATCTCCTGCACCGCCTGCTCCAGCTCCTCTTCCCGCTTTTTCAGGGCTTCGCGCTTTTTGCGCAGCTCTTCCCGGGCTTCCCGGAGCTGTTCCAGGGCTTTTTCTTTTTCCGCCTTCCGGCGGGCCAGCATCAGCTGCTTCAGCACTGTTTCCTCAACCTCGCTTTCATTTTTGCCTGCCAGGCTTCCGCCTGGCGCTTGCGCAGGGCCGCCACGTCGCGCTTGCGCGCGGCGGCCGCCGTGTCTTCGTACGCCGGGAAGGTGACGATGGAGACCTCGTACAGCCGCACGCGCACGAGCACGTAGTGTACGGCGCCGTCAGGCTGCGCTTCCTCGCGCTCTTCCAGGATCTCAAAGCCGAAGGAGCACTGGTTCACGTCCCCGCGCTTCACCCGGGCGTAGAGGTTCATGGCGTCCTGATCGTCCTCGTTGATCTCCACGGTGCCCCACAGCCCGCGCTCGTCCACCCAGAGGCGAAGGGTGCCGGCGACAGTCCGGCCCAGCACCAGGTGGGTCAGATGATCAATGAGGCAGCGCACATCGCCCTTCAGCTGATCATCGAAAGCATGCCTGTCCACGGATTCAGTGCAGCCCGGGAACATTTCATAGACGCCCTCGAAGGTAGCAAACTTACAGTCGATATACTTTTTGCCGTTCTCCTCACGGGTCAGCGGCACCGCCGTGATCGTCCTGGTCTGCAGGGGCGGGTTTTTCATGGTCGTCACCTCCTTCCAGCTTTTTCTGGTCTGCCAGCTTATTCACCGGCAGGTAGTTTTCCAGCAGGTACATTTCATCCATGGCCGGATCCGGGGGCATGCCCATCCAGTCGCGCCATTCGTTGCGGCGCATGGCGGCGCGGTCCACCATTTCCTTGCCGACGCTGATGAGATCCTGCAGGGAGTAATTGAACAGGCTGCGGGCGTTCATGCGCACGTACAGGTCCGGCGACCACAGGAGCGTGCGCGTCATGACCTGCTCGATCACCCGGGCCACAGCCATTACCCGGGTGGAGAGGAAGTGCTGGTATTCGTCCTGCCGGAATTCCCCGATGCCCACCAGGAAAGCAGGCACGCCGAACAGCGCGGCGATGGCGCGCTTGTCCAGCTCCAGGTTGTCCTTGATGGCCAGGTCCTGGATGCTCAGGGGCTTTACCTGCTCCAGGGAGAACGCCTCGGCCGGGATGAACCAGGGCTCGCCGTTCTCGTTGGCGTCCAGGTACTGCTCGCGCAGCTGCCGGCGCCCACTGGCGCTGGCGAACTCCTCGGTGAGGCCGTCCACCTTGACCACCAGCGACGGCGCGGGGCTTTCCTGCAGCTTCTGCCGCGTGGCGTTGGCCTGGCGCAGGGAGCGCACGATGTCCCGGGCGGCGAAGAGGAACCCGCGGCCCTGCCAGGGCCGGTTCGGATCCGGATTCAGGGGAAAATGCAGCACTTCGTCAGGCAATAACTCTTTTCCGCGCCAGGTGATCACATAATCCTCCGCGTTGGACGGATCCGCGCGGAAGGCGACCTCCTGGGGCGGCAGGGGGATCAGGCGGTCCAGGTATTCCCCGTGATAAACGGGGACCGTCACCTGGTTGCCGGTCTCCAGCATGCCGGACACCACCGCGTGCATGAGGGTGGCGCGGGTCAGGTGCCGGGCCGGGGTGATGTCCAGTTTCCGGGCCAGCTCGTCCCGGACCCGGATGTCCCCTTTCTCGGTGTTCCGCATCAGGTGGATGGGCATGGCGGAGATCAGGTCCGCGTAGATCCCGATGCACATCTGCACCTCCGGGCACTCGCACAGCGGGCGGTAGCCGTCCGCCAGCAGGACGCTGAACACGTTGGGATCCGACAGCGCCACCCAGCTGCGCTTCATCCCCGCGGCCGCGGCGGGCGCGTCCCGGCCGTAGCGCGTGTGTTTTCGTTTGCTCATGTTCATCACCTCGTTTTACTCGTCATCCCAGCCACTCTTCCGCGCGGTTGGTTTTCTCCAGGCACTCCAGCATCCGCACCGCCGCGAAGACCGCGGCGTCGAACACGTCGATGCGCAAATTGGGCAGGATCTTTTCGTACTGGATCATGTCGTCCGTCTTTTCGATGGCGCGCACGTTTTCCACGCAGTATTCGAAGGGCTCCGCGCCCAGGTAGTACAGTTTGTCGTTGAGCGCCTTCACCTCAATCCGGCGGAAGCCCTCGGATTTCTTGTAATGGTACTGGGGCTGGTCCACCGTGGTGAATCCTGCCTTTTTCATGCCCAGGAAGTATTCCCGGCAGAACTTCCGGTCGTGGCCGACCTGGTGGATCTTGAACCCCGCCGCCTTCATCTGCCTGAACCAGTTCACCACGGCCATGTGGTCGTTGGTGGGAGCGTTGCACATGCTGAGCCAGCCGTCGTCCATCCAGCCGAAGAGCGGGATCTTGTCCTCGTCCGCCTTCTGGGCGGCAGCCACGATGGGGAACCAGCAGTGCGGCACGACGATATCGATATCGTTGCAGCTGCCGTACAGGCACGCGGCGGTGAGGTCGTGCATCTTCGATAAGTCCGCGCCGCCATACCAGCGGATGGGCAGCCGGGCCAGGGCGGCGATCTTCTTCTCCAGCGGCCAGCCCGCGTCGAGGCCCAGGGCGATCTCCGCCCGGGCGTTGGAGCGCCGGAACACATCCACGTTGAAATAGCTCTTCATGGAGCTGGTGAACACGTTGAGGCTGCGGGTGAGGAAATCCTTGCGCTGCTGCGGATCGTTCTGGGCCTGGAGCGCGCCCTCCGACATATCGGACGGGCGGATGGTGACGCCGTAGGAGGGGTTCGCCTTCTCATGCTGGATGGGGCTTAAGTAATCCACGTTCCCGTCCTCGTCCTTGTCGGCCGAGCAGAGGAATATGAAATAGCCGTCATCCTGGGCGATGCCCCGCAGCACCTTGCGGCCGTAGGCGACGCGCTGGGCGCAGAAGCCGTTGCCGTCGTCCCCGGCGGTGGTGATGGCGGAGCAGAGCTTATTGGTGTAGGCCTTGCCCGCTTCCTTGACGCGGTTGTACTTGGCGGGGCCGCGGTAGGCGTGGATCTCGTCGGCGATGGCGATGTTGGCGTTGAAGGAATCCAGGTTGTCTTCCTTGCCGGCCAGGGCGTTGAGGCTGATGGAGCCGCCTGCCAGATCCGGATGCACGATAGCGTGCTCCGTGTTGTTGTCCCGGATCTCCCAGCCGGCCTTCAGGGCGGCCCGCTTGGACGGGTTCAGGGCGTGGGTGACGTTGTACTCCCAGAAATCGAAGGTCTCCAGCGCCTGCTTGAGCGTTTCCGCCACCACGTACGCTACGCTTCCGGAGGCCCGGTCCAGCAAGGCCAGGCCGAAGGCCACGCCGCCGTCAAAGGTGGTTTTGCCGTTTTTCCGGGGAATGAAAATAAGCGACTCTTTGACGAGCCGCTCCCGGGTGCCCCGGCGGTAAAAGATGAGCTCCGCGTAGATGATGAACTTCTGCCAGGGCTGCAGCAGCAGCGGCGTGCCCTTGAGCGGCGTGCCGTCCAGCGCCTGGCCTTTGTAATGCCGCAGCGTGCGCTCGATGATGCCGATGACGAAATCGGCTTCCTGGGTGCTGACGTCAAGGTCCGGGCGCGACAGGAACCTTAGGAAACGTATCGCCGCCAGCATGCGGTCCACGCCGGCCACCGCCTGCAGCGTGGCCGTTTTGACGGCCCAGTCCATGACCTCCCGGGCGTACAGCCCGTCGGGCCAGTGATCACCCAGGGTTTCGCCTGCCGGCGTCAGCACGGCGCCCCGGATCAATGGATGGAGATGGCAGACATAGCGCTGCTCCTCCTCCGTCATGGGCACGCCGGCCGGGGACAGGACGGGATTCGGCGCGTCGGTCATCCGGTCTTCAGCGCCTTCAGCCTGCCGCCGGACAGGTCGGCCAGGGCGGCGGACAGGGGATCGTCCGGCTTGCGTTCCTTAGCAAACATGTCGTCGCGCAGTTTTTTGCAGCCGTCCGCGGTGAGGCCCAGGGATTTTTCGTAGGTGAGCGCCTGGTCGTTGAGCCGGTCCAGCTCGGCCATGCGCGGATCCAGCTTCGGCTTGTCATCGTCGTAGATGATCACGTCAAATTTCCCGGCCTCAAGCGCCTTCTGCAATCGCTCGATCCGGCAGTAGATCTTCGCCAGGCGAACCCGCGTCCGGGTGAATTCTATGCGGTAGACGCCCAGGGATTTGGTCGCCTTCTCGATCGCGTCGCGGTATGCCTTTTCCGTCATGCGAGCGCCTCCTTTCCTTCCGATGCGGCCGGCCGCCGGCGGGGATGGGGATGGGATAGGGTGTTGGGGTGGATTTTTGGTTCAATTTTCTTCCCGGGGAGGGAATTGTCTCCCCCTCCCGGCACGGAACCCCCCGCGATGAAGATCATCGACCGGGGGGGATATGAACCCTTCCTCTGTCCGGGCGCGCGCGGGCCTCTTCCGCAGCCGTTTTTCGCCTCGCGCCTTCGCGGCGTTTATGCCTCCCCGGTGCATATGGCGCCCGGTCAATACCAGTATTTCCCTTTCTTCCCCTTTTCCGGGTGCGCCGCGTTGTGGCACCTGGCGCACAGCGCCCTGCCGTTTTCCACCTTGTACTGCAATTCCGGATACTGCTCCCGCGGCTTGATATGGTGCGCCGTCGTGGCTGCCGGCGGCAGTCCGTCCTTGTCCATCCGCCCGTACCTGCGGCATTCTTCGCACCGTCCGCCGGCGCGGCGGATCACCGCATCGCGCCAGGCCAGATGCTTTTTGCTGGTGTAATAAGGGTCATGTGGCATCGTGCACCGCCCACCTCCTGCGGCCTCCCCACGCCGCCATGCACGCCCGCCGGACGGAAAAAAGGAAAAGGATCCGGCACGCCGATATGTGCAAAAAAGAAGGACGCCGGCTTGTGCCTTGCGTCCTCGCTGCATACTTTGTTGAGGATATCTTAGCAAAGCCGGATTCGGTTGTCAATAGCCGGTCAGATTTACTAAACTTCTCTTTACAGCCGGACCCCGTCCATATCGTCAAACGGGGATTTGTCGATCATCTTCCGGAAATTGTCCAGGGTCACGCCGATGTAGATCAGCGTGGTGGCCGGGCTGCTGTGGTAGAACCATTCCTGCAGGATGGCGATATCGTGGGTGCGCTGGTAGTAATGATAGCCGAACGTTTTCCGCATGGTGTGGCAGCCGATGCGCTGATCCAAATGGCAGATCCTCCCGATCTCCACCATGTCCCGCCTGGCAGCCTGGCGGGTGATGTGGCTTGCATTCCCGCCGGGCGTGCGCTTCCTGCTGGGAAACAGCCAGTCCCCGTCCGCCATTCCCTCGCACCGTGCGGCCACCGCCCGGCGCACCAGCGGCGGGATCGGGATGGTGATCTTCTTGGCCCCGCGCTTGTGGGCCTGCTTCTTGGGCAGGTAGGTAAACTCCCTGGCCCGCATGTCCCCCACCTTCAGATCCACCAGGTCGCTGACCCGCAGCCCCAGGTTGATGCCCACGATCCATTCAAGGAACATGCGCCGGCCGCGCGGGGTCTCCATCTTGCTCAGGGTTACGGTGATATCGTGCACCGTCGCCAGGTCTCTGATCGGCTGCAGCTGTGTGCTCACGCGCTTCCCCTCCTTTTCGTTCCTTTACTAATATTCTGGAACATTCGCGGCGCGCTTTCCCGCGCGCGTGTATTTAATGGAAGTGAAATTTCCACCTGATGGAAATTTGCCCCGAACGACACATCATCTCGCCCCGCGGCCTTTCGCCCCCGCCGGAGCGGAAAACCAAATTTCCACCTGATGGAAATTTCATTGATCCCGCTTTCGCCCCTTCATGTTCCAGTGGTACTTTTTCGACCGCATCACGCCCTGAATGTTGGCGTCGTCCGCCGCGTGCTCCAGCTGCCTGCGCCTGGCTGCCTGATCCATCCCGGCGCGCCATGCCCTGTACTTTTCACACTTCCCATGACAGCCCAGGCGCCTGTCCTCGCATCCCTTGCACGGCGCGTTCTTCATGCTTTCCCCTCTTGTTGCTCACAGATCAGCCGTTTCAGTTCAGAAAAACATGAATCGCAGATGTCGAGGTTTTCCATGTTTATGTTTGGATACCCGCGCAGGATCTTCGGCCTTCTGATCCAATATTGATAGCATCGTCCGCCCATCTCACGACCGCATATGTCGCATCTTCTTCCCTTGATTTTCATGTTTCCTCCTCCGGCGGATACACCAGCACCCGGGCGGTCAGCTCCGGCAACTGCCCTTCCTTTTTGATGATCTCAAACCGGATCAGCCCGCGCTCAAACAAAATGCCCGCCAGGCGGTACGCCATGTTTTCCCGCACCAGGCGGTCGTTCGCGTCCAGGGACTGCCGCAGGGTCTGTGTAGCCTCCGCCTTCACCGGCAGCCGCCGGATCACGCCCAGGTACAGCGACGTCCTGCTGCCCCGCATGCTGGTGATGTCCCGCTGCCATTCCGCCTCCGTGTGCCCGCCCAGGGCGCGGATCAGCCGGTCCCTGATTTTCGCCATGGCTTATTCCTCCTCGATCAGCCCGCAGAACCGCTTCTCCTCGTCCTCCGTGACGCGCAGCGGCCCCAGACTCTGGATACTGAATTGGTCGCCCATGCGCTCGATGCTGGCATAGATGGGCGAATTGGACCTGAACGCCTCCCAGACCGCTTCCCGCTCCTGGGCGGTCAGCTTCCTGCTGATCAGCACGGCCCCGGGCTCCCCGATGATCGCGATCCTTTCGTCCATTTCTTCCAGCCGGTCGGCCGCTTCTTCCAGTAGCGCGTTGTCCCGCTTGTGGTTCACGATGCCGAAGGCGGCCAGGTCCCGCAGGCCTTTAATGAGCTCTGTGGTGTTCATGCGCGCATCCTTCTTATTGCAGAAAAGCCAGTTGCGTATGAATATCAGCCGGAACATTTCCGCTCCATACAAACGAATTTTTTAGAATATATTCGTTATAGGATACGGCGGTTTTGTTGGCCCTCATTTTCGCCTGTTCTGCCCAGCCAATTTTCTCATCTTTATCGCTATCTTTGTATTGATCATATGTGAGTTTGTCGCTGGTATAACTTGCGATCATGGCCCTGCATGTGTCTTCCACGGATTTTCTTGTGCTGTATGCAGTGGCATCATCAGCCTTCTGCACCGCGAAAAACCATCTGTTCCACGTTTCTCTTCCAGTAGGCGTGGCGGCGAAGAACAGGACGGCCACGATAAACAGGATACATAGAGTCGTTACGATAATCTTTGATACGTTACTCATGCGCTGCCTCCTGATATTTTACGGTCGGATTTTCAATCTCAAAAGGAATATCGCTGTACAGGTACTCGCCCGTCCATTCCACGTATTTTCCATCGGGAGTAAAGAAGAAAATGCCGTTATCATTCTCTCCATAACATCCGTCTACATCGGCCAGCCAATTATTATAGTAAGTCCCTGTACCACCGTATACGATCTCGTAATAATCACTGTCGGGCGTTAGGTAGCTGTTCAAACTGGACACCTTTCCGTCCACTACAAATCGGCCCACAACGGCGTTTCCGGAAAACAGAACAATATATCCCAAAGGCTTTTCAATCGCACATACAAGCGCGTTTGCCTTTTCCCGATGACCGTTGACCCAATATGTTCGGCGAATCAAGTTGTAGCGCTCCAGCGAATAGTCGATATCGGTCGGTGTTGGCTGATTATTTGCCAGAATATTCGCGACATTCTTTTGCGTTTGTTTGTCGCGAGTTGTTCCGGTTACAGCGCTTTTCGTTCCTTCGCAGCCGGTAAACAAAAGGCATACAACCAACGCGGAGATAATAACGATGATTTTCTTAGTTGTTTTCATTGTCTTTTTCTTCCTTCCTCCGCTTCTGCGGCTTCGTGTAACAAACTGTTGAATCTAAAATGCTACGATTTGTAAAGCTGACATGCTACCATAGATCCCGGATCAGTTCATCGGTGGTCATTGCTCGTCCTCCCTGATCTGAATCAGCCCCGCCGCCGCGGCGAACAGCGCGCAGTGGCAGACGTAGTTGTCCCGGCGGTGGATCACTGTGGTGCGCTTGCTGCCGGTGGCCCGGCACACCTCCTCCACGGTCATGCCGTTGCCGTACAGCAATCCGGCCACCAGCCCCTCGGACGTGCTCTCGAAGGGGAACGTCCGGTCCATCATCCGGAATACATCCATCCAGGCTTCCGCCCGCTGCACGTCCTCCTCCGCCTGCAGGATCCGGATGGCGCCGGCGCTCAGCCGGTCCGCGTTCCCCGGATGGCTGCCGCCGCTAAAGTCAGCCTGCGCCCCGTGCACGGAATAAACCTGCTGCTGGGCGCGGTACAGCTTCTGCCTCGCCCGGGGCAGCATCTTCCAACGGTCGCGCAGCTGCTTCTCTGTCTGGCGGTACACCGCCTTGGGCAGGATGGCCATTTACCCAGCCTCCTTCCGGACGGCCCTGCCGGCCGCCATCGCCGTAAGCATGGCAAGCAGCCGCGCCGTGGTATCGCAGCGCAGCGCGGCGTCCTCGATCCACTCCGGCGGCACCCCGCTTTTCAGGGCGTCCAGCAGGTATCCGTACAGGTCGCCCCCGGTGTTCACCGTCAGCCTCTCCTGCACGAACGCCGCCACCCGCATGGCCACGGCGCCCCGGGCCCTGGCGCTGAGCATCCAGGCTTTATCGTACCGGCATGGGTGTTCCTTCCCGTCCGGACCGAGATAACTGCCCTCGCGCGCGCGCGCGTCCATGCTTGGGGTGGGTCCTTCCTCCGTGTGTGAAGCCCCGTTCCCTTCGTCCTGCTTCGTATATCCTGTTTCCTGTTTCTTAGGGTTTTTGGGTTCTGCCTGGGTTATGGCTGGGTTATGGCTGGGTTTTTCCTGGGTTATGGCTGGGTTTTCGCCGGGTTCTTCCGCGCCCGCGGCTTCATCCTCCCGGGCCTCCGCCGGGCGCCCGCCTTTCCCGCCGTTGATCCGGCTCGCCTCCTGCTTGCGACTGTTGGCGTCCAGCATCTCCCGGAAATCTGCCCACACCAGGCGCAGGAACCGCCCGTCCGCGTTCTCGGGAAAGGTCACGTCCCGGCCCTCCTGGTAATCGATGCACGCCTCCAGGATCAGCCCTTTTTCCAGGGCGGTGCATTCCTTCAGCTTGTCCAGCTGGTTCTTCCACAGTTTCAGGTACTCCATGACCATACCTCCAGACGCGTCCTTAGGGATTGAATTATCCGGAAACCACGATCCGCTTCCGCCGGATCACGCCCTCCGCGTGGCGGGCCAGGATCGCCCGCTCCCCGTCGCTGCGGGCGTTGGCGATGGCCCGGTCCAGCGCCGCGGCGCAGCTGCTTTCGTAACTGTCATACATGCCGTACTCTCCGGGGGCTGCAAGGCGCAAAACAGGCAGACGGCAAACACACCCCGCCCCCAGCGGCGGCACCTCGTGAGCCACGTCCGGCTGCATGATGGCCCGCTGGGCGGGATAGCGCAGGATCCTCAGCACACGCACAATGGGATCGGGCGGCGGGTCGTGCCCCCGGGATGACGCGTCCAGGATCTCGCACAGGTATTCCTCGGCGTGTTCAGGATCGCCGGCGATGACAAGGGCTCCGTGCTCCATGAATCATATCCTTCACTCCTTCTTTCACGTCTGTCCGCGCGCCTCCGGTGCGTGTCCGCGCGGCCTGCGACAGGGCTTCGCCCTGCTTGCCCGCGCTACTGTTCTATGTTTCTCGGCGGCCGCTTTCTCGGCCCATTCGGGCCGAGCGCGAAGTCTGTAAATACCGGAGCCGCGCCGCATGGGGCGGCGGAGGGCCGCCAGGCAGCATGGTGAAGTGGCGCGGGCAAGCGCAGCGCAGGCCGTGCGAACCAGGCGGCCTTGGCGCCCCCTTCCGGAATCGAACCGGAAGCCTGATGCTGGCACATCCGCGCCCATGAATCCTTTCTCATGTAACGCTCAGGCGCTCCACAGCAGGGGCATAACAGGGGCGGAGGTTATCCGCCCTTTTTGTGTGCTGTTTTCATTCCCATGGCTGAATGGGCGTTCCCGGTGTGTAATCGCGCTGCTGCTCCACGTATTTCACCTGATCGGGAAAGGATGGCCGTCGGGTGAAGGTCGGATCGCGCACGAAGCCGCGCCAACCGAAAAAATTCTTGTGGTCGCAGCTGTCGGCGCCCGTTTCCCATTTCTGCCATTTTTTACTGAATCGCGGAACCATGTCGAATTGCACCCGCCGGGGCCGTACTTTCCAGAACAGGATCGGCGCGTCCCAATCCATGCTGTTGGTGATTCCCGCGGCTTCTATTACCCAGGCTTTCACGCCCGGCTTCATCTGCTCCGGCGGCATCAACGGTGTACGATAGCTTTCCAGGATGTCGAATATGGTCACCTGCTCCGCTTTCTGCATACCATCACTCCCGTTTGAGCATCAGCACAAATTGAATGTTGCTCCAGCCGTCGATGATCCCCACGGCCCGGTCCCATGCCGCCAGCGGAATATCGTGCGGATCCCGGACGCCCAGGCGGGCGAGCAGCTCCTTTTTGATCAGCCGGCGCAGCTGAACGGCGGAATCGCAGCGGATCAGGCGGTATTGCTCGATCACCGCCTGGGCCTTCGCGTCGATCAGCTTTTTCAGCTGCAGCGTCTGGGCGTGGGTGACGGTGACCCGCCGGGCGCTTTCCGCCTCCATTTCCTCCACCTTCCGGGCCAGCACGCTCACGATCCGCCCCAGCTGGGCCACGGAAACGGCCATCTGCCGGGTGATCTCCTCGGGAACGAGGAACGCGCCCCCGCCGGGCGCTTCCTGCGCCGGGAAGGCGGGGCTTTTCCCCGCCAGCGCCTTCAGCACGTCCATTTCATCCGTCATACCACCGCCCCCTCAGCCTGGAAGGCCGCGTCGGCGACGGCTTTCTGCAGCTCGATCACGTGCCGGCTGAGCCTCCGGATCAGCGCGTCCGTCTCCTTCTCCTCCCGCGCCAGCGCCTGGGGATGGACGGCCATCAGCTGGGTGTCCTGGATGAAGCGGTTCACCGCCTCCGCCAGCTCCTCCAGATCGCCCAGGGCCCGCGTGCCGCCGCCCTGGGCCTCCATCAGGGCCAGCTTGTCCTCCGCCTGCCGGGCGCGCTGCTCCGCGTCCCGGGCGGCCAGCAGCGCGTCGTCCAGGTTCCTGTCCGCGTCGGCGGCCTTGCGCTTCAATTCCTCGTAGTCCGCCGGCGGCACGGTCTCCGGGTGGCGGATCAGCTCTTCGATCTGTTTGTCCAGCGCGTCGGCCCGGCGCTGCGCGGCCTGCCGCTCCTGCTCAATGCACCCGGCCTGGGTTTTCCAGTAGTCCCGGTCGCGCCCGATCTGCTCGGCCCTGGTGGTCTCCGCGTTGGCGGCCTCGGCGGCCTTGTCCCGCTCGGCGATCAGGCGCTTGATCTCCTGGGCGCTTTTGTCCTCTGCGTGGATCTCCTGCGCCACTTGTTCCCTTTTCTCCGCGGGGACGGAGAGCAGCGCCAGCGCCTTGGAATAGGGCAGCGCTGCCAGGGTGCTGCCCGGGGTGATCTCCCGGGCCACGCGCATCCAGTTGGCCGCGGTGCTGCTGCTGATGCCGTATTCCTGCAGAAACGGCAGCCACGCCCCGTGGCCCAGCTGGGCCTTGGCCTCGATCAAATCGCGCCCGGCCAGGATGCAGTTTTCCGCCGCCATGCGCAGGTGCGCGCTGAGGCTTAAGCGGATCTCGTCCAGGGGACGGACGGCCAGCGCCGTTTCGCTCATGCTTCCGCACCCCCTTCCAGCCAGCGGTCAAACGCTTCCACCGCCAGCACCAGGGCGGCGGCATACGCCGCGGTCCCGGGCAGATCGCCGAACACGTCCTTGTTGTCTGCCAGGGTGTTCAGCCGCTCCTGCAGCACGCTGCGCGCCTCCAGGACCGCGTTCCTTTTTTCCTGATCCATACAAGATCCTTTCCGCGCGCCTCTCACCGGGGAGGCGCGCTTCTTTTCTATTTTTCTTGGCGGCCGCTTTCTCGGCCCGTGCGGGCCGAGCGCGAAGTCTGTAAATACTGGGGCCTCGCCCCCTCGGCGGAGGGGCGCGTGGCCCCCGCACCGGAGCTGCCTCCCCGGTGAGAGGCAGCGGAGGGCCGCCGGGCAGCATGGAGAAGTGGCGCGGACCAGTGCAGCGCAGGCCGCGCGAAGCATCACCCTTCGCTTTCCCAGATCGCCTTGGCCACGTCCCGGGCGGCGTAGTGCTGCACGCCGTTCAGGGGGAAGGTGGGCAGTTGTTTCTCCCGCACCCACTTCCGGGCGGCCCGGTCGTCCTTGCCCCAGAACCGGGCGATTTGCCGCAGGTTCAGCAGCCGCGCCCCGTCCGCACTGTCCACCAGTTCGTCATAGATCACCTGCTGCCCCGTGGGCATCCGCAGCCTGGGCATTTGTGCTCCCTCCTCCCCGCGTTTCGCTTACGTCCACCCTCCGCGGCCGGATCACCGTGATCTGGCCCGTCGGTCCTTTCATCACCAGGCCCATGCCCATGCTGAGCATCAGCCGCAGAAACATATCCATGTGCGGCACGCACCGCCCGTTCAGCCAGTGGTACCAGGTCGGCTGGCTGATCCCCGCCCTGGCCAGCATCCTGGTCACGGGGATCCGCCGCTTTTTCCGCTCGTATTCGATGGCCTGGACCATCTCCAGCACGTCGCCCCGGGTCTCCGGGCATTCCTCTTTTCGCATCGTACGCCCTCAGCCCATGATTTCCTGGGAAAGCAGGAAATGCACGATCTCCAGGATATGCTGCTCCATCATCGCGGCCTGCTCCAGGTCGGTCCGTTCATCCTTGCTCATGGGCTGCCCGTCGGACAGCACCGGCTGCGCGTTCTTCACCAGCATGTCGCCGGTGTCCCCGATCTGCTGCAGCTGCCCCCGGGTCAGCCTGCCCCGCCCCCGGCTGGCATAGCTGTACAGGAACCCCATGGTTTTGACCAATTCACGGAACATCCTTGATCGCTCTCCTTCTTGTGTCAATGAAAAGTATTTGGTATAATGCCGTTAGAAAAAGAGGTGTTTTCCATGATGATTTCAGGCGCCATCAACACAACAGGCCCAGGCATTCCCGCAAGCCTTCAGAGCCATTTTGTTCAGCGAAGCTGCTGTGTGCTTACAAACGACGAAATCCTTTCGTTCCAGCAGGTCTTTTCTGCTTTGGAGACGTATAGTTCCCGCCATCCGTTTCCGCCTGAAATGTTATGCGTCTTGGTGTATACAGATCAGCCGTCGATTACGCTCATTCAGGATCCTGATGTACTTGGCCAAAGCCTCTGCCTGGCGACAATATGGCTGGGCCGAATACGTCAAAGGCCAAATTACAACCCGGGATTGCTGATGCTTGTAATGGCTGAGGAGTTATTTCACGCCCTGTACTCGGTTCAGAATGAGTATCTGGTAAAGGAAATGGTTTTTGAGGCGCTGCAGCCGTATTTTCCGGATCTTTCGCTGCATGACGCATATCCGCTCCTGTTTGATGAGGCTGGCAATCGAATCCCTCTCCCGGAATACCCTGCGGCGTGGGCAACCCGTCCATGATTTTCACCTCCGTCAGCTGATACGATTTCGGCGGAATTGCCGTGTTTTCGCACCTTGAAAACTGAACATGGATGACAACGCCGAGCCAAGCCGCCAATTGGCGGAAGGTGTAACGACTGCACACGGGGCCCCGGCAGCTGCTCGCAGCCGGGTGAAGGCACAGTCTGATCTCATAGGCGACTATGAGAGCGCGGCGGAAACGACCGCGCCGCATGCGGTGCATGCAGTAACAATTTGGACTGGTATCGAAGAAACTGACCTTGGTGCAACTGTTATGAAACCCGAAATCATCAGAATGCTTGAGCAGGAGAAAGCTCAGTCTGACGAAATCGAACGTTTTGTTTCCGGCCTCGATTGGTTGAAGTATCAAGAGCCCCAGAAGGTCAACCTTGATTTCTTGAAAACTCTGGAGGTGACCCTCTCGCCTCCCCCGGCGGCAACGCCGGGTAAAATACCCCGTAAATTCGGCGAATCTCTTCCATGTTCAGTTTTCAAGGTGCGCGCCCGCATCCGGCGGGCTTTTTTGCTGCGCAAATTTCCACCCGATGGAAATATCCTGCATCTCTCTCGGCTGTCACGCGCTGACGCGGTGCATGCCGGCTACGCCCCTCAGCCCGCCTTTTCGTCCGTTTCGATCAGGTCGTCCACCGTACACTTCAGCGCCGTGGCCAGTTTGTGCAAAGTTATGATTCCGGGATTCGGCCTTTCTCCTGTTTCGATTGCACTGATGGCCTGCTGTGTCACCCCACTGGCCACTGCCAGTTGGGCTTGTGTCAGCTTCCGCTTTTCTCTCATGGCTTGTAGCTGGATCATCTAATCACCTCTGGTACTACAATTCTAACAGTAAAATACTACATTTTTAGTAGACTGTCAACCCCTTTTGTTGTATTTTGTAGTAAAATATATACAACAGGTGTAGTTAAGGAGGAAAAAGCAATGCCGGTGCCCGATAATTTGAAGAGGCTGCGAAAACAGAAGAAATTGACACAATCTCAACTTGCTGCGATCAGCGGCGTGTCTCAGCAGGCCATCAGCTTTATTGAATCCGCGCGAAACACACCGTCAGAGGGTACGCTTCGGCTGCTGTCACAGGCGCTCGGGTGTTCTGTGAGTGAACTGCTTGGGGAAGAAAGCCCCGCCACGCAGCTCGATGATCAAGCGCTGATTGCAGCGTATCATTCATCAGACCCGGATATTCAGAAAGCCATTCGAAAACTGTTGGATCTGCCGGAATCTGAGAAAAAAGATTCCGAACGGACGGCAATATAACATATATAGATTTGGGGGAATTGTGATGGATCAGATGTCATTGTTTAATATTCCTGCGTTTCCGGCATCCTATGATGATGTAGATTCCTTGTATCGGGAATACATCTATGAAGGCGAAACAGACGAGGATGCCTTTACCTGGTCGGAAATCAAAGACGGCCGCACTTATTCGTTCTATGGACAAAAGGTATTTGAATTTTTCCCCGGAGCAGATGGCAAGGCAAAGCTGAAGCTGCCGGGCAGGATCATGAAACAGCTGGACGACAAAAAGAGCGGCGCCAAGGACGACGCTTTTTATGCGCTCCAGGAAAGAGCGATTTCCCCGGTCATCCTGGTGCATCTGATGGAGATCCTGCAGAAAGAAAAAAGGATCATCTTCCGGAACACAATTACCGAAAAGTTCGCCTGTTGCCATGCTTTCCGAGAATGTTCCAATAAGGGCGAATGTCTCTTCCCGGATGATCGTTTTTTTAACGGCTGTGAATATCGAAAGAACCTGGAAGCTGGACGGAATTTTTATAGGGAGGATTAAGAAATAAATGGATTCTATTTCAGATTTCGTCGTGATAGATTGTGAAACAACATTTTCCAGAGTAACAGGACATGTTCCAATCGAACTCGGGGCGATCAGGTATAAGGATTCAATAGAAATTGATCGTTTTTCCGCTCTCGTAAACCCGGGCATACCTGTTGCGCCGGCCATAGAAGAGATTACTGGTATTACCAATGAAGAAATCAAAAACGTGCCGCTTCTGAAAAATGTTCTCCCCGGCTTTCTTGCATTTATTGGCGATTGTTTGCCAGTGGTTGGTCATAATATTCGGTTTGATTTATCCGCGATCGATAACGCTTGCAAAATGGTTGGAATCGATCTGCCTGTTTGGACTGGGCGGGTTATTGATACAATGAGTTTAGCAGCCGATGTTTTCCGGCATGTAAAACTGAAAAACTGCGCCAGGTGGCTGGGGATCGCCACGACATGCGAGCACCGAGCTGCCGAGGATTGTAATACAACAGCTCTTGTGTTTTTAGCTTTACAAAAGGAGGTTCAACAGATAGCAAAAGAAAAACAGGGGTCAAGCCCTGCAAGCACCCCCGCCATAGGAACAAGGCTCGGTGTTGATAAAAACGGTCAATATTTTATGGAAAGAATAGGCCAGAAGCAAAAAGGCGGCGCACTTTCGCCTTATGAGCGATATCAAAAACTAATTAATGATGTTATAGAAGAAGCAAAAAATAATGGAGTATGCTTTACCGATATTCATTTTGCTTTTCATGGGGATCTCCTTCGGCCGCACATAAATAGAACAGGCGGCCTTGATAAAATCATTGAATCGCTTGATGGCGCTGTTCATAAAAAGGCAAGTGGAAAAGTAGATTATTATGTCTGCTTTGATGATGAAGAGACCGGAACCGTAAAAGAAGCGAAGCAAATCGCTGCTGATCCGAGGTATCATTTGCAAATCATAGATACTGAAAGTTTTCTGGAATTGCTTGGTTATAATGGACGTGAGCCCAATACAGCCGACCCTGCAATGATTCGCATACGTAAGGCCAATGAACGGCAAGCAGCGATTGATCAGGCGAAAGCAGAGGAGGAAAGAAAAGCCGCAAGACTGGCCAAGGCAAAACAAAAGCACGAGGAAACAGCAAAAAAGACAGAAAAACCAATCGGCAGACCTGTTTACCAACTCGACAGGGGAGGAGAGATTATAAAACGACATTCTTCCATCACAATGGCAGCAGCGGAATTAGGAATAAGCACAAAAGTAATAAGAGATGCAGCGACCGGAAAACAAAAAACTGCTGGCGGGTATTGTTGGCGGTATGCTGATCAAGACAATTTGGAGGATAAATCATGAAACTCCCCGCGATCCGTCAGCTGCCCTCCGGCGGTTGATTTTACAAGCTGTATGAGTGCTAAAATGACTGGCGCAAAAGAAACGGCATGTAATTATCGGTCAAGTTTCCACCAAATTGTATGTTGTATTTTGTTGCCATATGGCTATAATAAAGCTGTAAGCATGACAAAAACATGTTTGCGCGCTAATCCGCCTATGGCAAGTAGACCCCCCACTATCAGGGGAGCGTTGAACCCATAGGCCTTTTTGCATTTACAAACGATCCACTGGCTGGCCGGACGCAAGGTGCTGGCCAGACAGCACCTGCTGCGGCAGCTGCTCCATCTGCCCCATCAACATAAAACCCGGACGCGCGGTCTGCACGTCCGGGCATGGAGGCCATCGGGCCTGTCAGCCCAGGCCCAGCTTAGCGGTCAGGGCTTCCTGCAAGGTTTGGGAAAAATTCACGTTTGCTTTCTCCGCCGCAACATTCAGCCATTGCGGGATGGTCAGGGTTTTCTTGATGGCCATGTTGGAAGTCCTTCTCCGGTACTCCGCGGTGTCCGCCAGCACCAGGGTGACAATGGCATCCTCCGGCGCTTTTACCTGGCGCGGTTCGCTGGCCGCGGGAATCGGCTGACGGTTATCTTCCATATCGGTAAGCATCATGGCCAGCGCGTCTTCCGCCATTTCCATGGCTTCCTCCAGGGTTTCCCCGCAGGTGAAGCAGTTTTCAATATCCGGAAACTCCACGCTGTATCCTGCGTCTTCTTTCACAAACACGGCCGGGAAACAATACTTCATTTTTATCATCCCTTCAATCTATTATTACCGGAAGGGCCGGGGCTTACTTCAGCCCCGCCTGCTTCCTGATCTTCATTTCAGTCCCTGACGGAAGCTCCTTACTGTCATGCTTCCATACCGGGAAGGTGTTGCCGGTGATGGGGCTGTACCACTTTTCGTGCTTGCCGTCATCGCTGATCTTCCGGCACCCAGCGGCCTTCAGCAGCCGCTTCATCTCGGTGGTCTTCACATTCTTCCCTCCTTGCTCCTCCATTATAATACGTATTTATACGTATGTCAAGCACTTTTTTCTGCAGAAAGGAAAGTTTTTTTATGAAACTCCCCGTGATCCGTCAGCTGCCCTCCGGGAATTGGTTCTGCCAGCTGCGCCTGGACGGGCGCAGTATCTCCATCACGGAGGACACATACGATAAATGCCAGGCAAAGGCCATGGCGTATAAAACGGGCATCCTGAAGGCCCGGCGGGAACCCCTGTCCATCACCCTGGGCGCGGCCTGTGATGCCTATATCGACGCCAGGCGGGATATCCGCAGTCCCACCACCATCCAGGCATACAGGACCATCCGGGAAAACTGCTATCAGGATATGATGAGCAAGCCCCTCTCCCAGATTACAGAAAAAACGCTCTCCCTGGCCATCCAGCGGGAGGCACAGCGTACCGGCCGCACAGGAAGAAAACTTTCCGCCAAATCAATTAAAAATTCTGCTGGTTTTATCCGCAGCGTATTGGAAGAAAACGGCGTACAGCTGGGCCGCGTCGCCATGCCGGAAGTAAAGCGCAGGGTGGTGCGTATCCCGGACCCGGGCGACGTGATCCGCGCCGTTAAAGGCAGCGATATTGAATTGCCCTGCTTGCTGGCGGCCTGGCTGTCGCTGTCCATGTCGGAGATCCGCGGCCTGACAAAAAGCAAATCGATCATGAACGGTCAGTTATATGTGGCGGAGACGGTGGTGCGCGTCAAGGATCCCCAGCAAAAAGGAAAACAGACGGACGTGCGAAAGGAAGGCGGAAAAGAGGAGCTGCGTTCCCGCGTGCTGGATCTGCCGCCGTACCTGAGCGAATTGATCAACCATGTGGATGGCGATATCATCGTGCCGCTCACTCCCCGGCAGATCGGAGGGCGGTTTACCAGGCTGCTTGAAGCAAAGGGGCTGCCGCATATGTCGTTCCACCAGCTCCGGCACCTGAACGCCAGCACGATGGCTATGCTGGGCATCCAGAAGGAGATTGCTCAAGAGCGCGGCGGATGGAAAACGCCGCACACCATGAACCAGGTCTATACCCACACTTTTGACGCCCAACGCAAAGCCGCTGACGAGAAAATCGACGCCTATTTTTCCTCCATTATCGACCCGGCTCCACCCCCGGATCCGCTTCGTAATGCTAACAAAAAGCTAACTGAAAAGCAAAAACATAGGATTTACCGGCTTCATAATGCTTAAGCGGCGGGTTCAAATCCCGCCACCTCGACCAGAAACCGTTGTAGATCAACGGTTTTTTCTTTTGCTTATACTGCGCTGGATTCCGCTAATTCTCGCTATTATCAACATTGGTATCAACATTATTAGCAACACATTATCTACATTTCCAAAAGTCTTCATTCCAAGCATGGTATAGACGTTTTATTTGTTTTCGGAAGGTATCTGTGGTATACTGTCTTTGAAAGCTGGACCCCAGCAGCTTTCCCACGAAGGCGATCGCTGAACTCCTATGATAATAGATGCCTGAAAATGGCAGGCGGTGGTTCCTGGGTAATAAGGAGGCACACCGTGAGGGATGCGACCGGGCTTTCAGAACACCAGCGGGAAACCGCAGAAAGGGGTTTTGAAATGACCCACGCTGAACGTGTCGAGTTTCTCAAGGCGCTGCCTGGGGAAACGATCAGCCCGACGTAGTTGTCGAAGGTCATTGGAGGTAATCCGTACCTCTACAATCTGGCTGCCAAGGAAGGAGACTTGCCTCTGCCCCATTTGTGGCACGGCAGGAACCTCCGTATCTGGAAGCAGCCCGTTCTGGATTTGCTCATCGGCAAAGACAGAACGGCGTAAGGACTGATTGGACAACGGAGAGACAGCGGATTGCTCCGCTGTCTCTCTCGCCTATTATTATGTGTGTACTAAATGATCGTTTTGGAGGGATCACAGATGCCAAGCTTCGCGGAAAACCTCGAAATTGGAAAAATCGGTGAAAAGTTCATCACGAGCAGAATCCATGAGCTTTTTCCGCAGTTCATAACTACGAGAATCGAGAAAACCAGTCTGATCATGAACAATGAGGGTTGTGATATCCACATAGACGCTGCAGTACGCAAAAGCAACCTGCCGGACAATTGCCTCCAAGTGCCTTATGAACAGCGCTTGGACGAACAGACGACCCAAGATCAATGGAGATTGGAAGGAACAGACGCTCAGTTCCCGAAAGGAGAAGAACATAGGCTACTTATAGTATCCGGCTTTATCGAGGTCAAGACAATTACGATTAACCAGTATCTGACCCGGAACGACAACCTGAAAGTGTTAAACGGTACGATCCCTTTTGAAATCTGGAAGAACGCGAACAGATCTTCCTACGGCAGCCTGCTGCAGATGTTTTACCCGGAAGAGCATGAAAGAGTTGCGGCTCAACCCATGTTTTTTGCGTATGTGCTGCTTGATGCCAACAACAGGGTTTATGCCTGCATCATCTTTGAACGGTTCAACGCTTTCAAGACAAGGCTGATTGAACTAGCGGGTCGCGAAGGACTGGATCTGGCTCATCCTGACCGGATTCCAATGAACGACAAGCAGTGGTGTCCTGAAAAATGCAGGCTCAAACAAAACACCTGGCATGTAGCGCTGGAAGAGATCAGCGACCTGATGACGGTATTCATGGTCGGGGATAATCCGGTAATCATCGATGATAATGGCTGCCCCCTTGAGAACATCAAGGCACGATTGGAGAGACTAAAAGCGCTTTCAGACGGCAGACATATCTCGAACAAGGACGTTGATGACCAAGCTCAGCTGAATCATCATATTAAAGAGCTTCTGCGGAATGTTAAGCGGCCTGATGTTCCTGAGGAGTTGATGCTTCAGAAAAAGCCACGGAAAGATTCATGATAAAAACCCTTATTATTATGTGTGTACTGAATGACTGGTTTTCGCATTTTATATCCGCTCCAAGGAAAGGAGATTCACATGACACAGCGAGAAGTGATCCGCAGAGACCAGGATACCATTGCCCATCTTGACCCGGAACGGTATCCAAACCTCTGTCTCCTTTCCCGGAAGACAAAGGTTATGATCCATCTGAACTGCATCATGGAACATATGCTGACCTACCGGTGCCCTGTGTGGCCTCAAAACAACCGCATGTACTACCTCTTTTCCACGGCGCACCTGCAAAAATGGAGCAGAGTGAACAAGGAAATCAAGAGCAGCAACAAGACCTGGCAGGGACATATCGTGTTTCTTGAAATCATCGGTCTGATCAAAACCATACGGGTAACCGGCCATTCACCAGACCGCTTTCTTGATTCACTATATACAAGAGCACAGGATCCTGTTCTTTTTGTTTTTTCTCTTCATACAATTTGTTATTCTCATCAACATCTTCACGATTTGTAATGCGATACTCTAGATAGTGTTCGCTACATAGTAGTAGTTGCTCAAGCGTAAAACCACTAACATTTTCATAGATAAGGGCGTGAGAAATGGATACTATTGAGTCATTATCAAGTTCTATTTGAATTTGATCCCATGAATATATTTTCCCCAAATATGCTTCCGTATCTGGATTGGCAATCTGATCCTCTTCGGGTTGGGTGGTGTTGCTGTCATTCATATCGTGAATCCGGTTCTGATGAACGTATTTTCATGTTTTCCCATGACAGGGAAAAAGATTGCAGCAGGGGTCTTATTACTGAT
>JAILBG010000008.1:0-4038 GCA_024681215.1 Clostridiales bacterium | reverse complement strand
TCCCGGCCGCAGCGGAAACGTCCGCCCCGGAAGCGGCGCCGGAAAGCACCGCCGCCCCCGCCGCCGCGCCCTGCGCCGGCAGCCCTGCCGAAGCTGCCCGAGATCGGGTATCCCGGCAATCCGGGGAAAACGATCGGCAGCCGCTTCCACAGTCTGCGGAAGGAGAACCGGGATATCGTGGGCTGGCTCACCATCGGGCGTCTGATCGACGAACCGGTGGTGCAGCGGGACGACGTGTACTATATGGACCATGACGCCAAGGGAAACCGCAACGTCAACGGGGCCGTTTTCCTGGATTCGGGCGTTTCCCTCAAAACCAGGCCCTGGACCTATATCCTCTACGGCCACAACATGAAAAGCGGGGCCATGTTCGGAAATCTGCGGAACTATGAAAACGCGTCCTTTTATCACGGCAGCCCTTTCATTGCTTTCGATACCCTGTACGAGGAGGGGCGGTACGTGGTTTTTGCCGTGGGCAACGTCAGCACCGTGGAAGGGGGAAGGAATTATGTGGATTTCTATGCCCTCAAATCGCCGGATATCGCCGTAAGGCAGAAAAACATCGATCTCCTGACCGCCGCCTCCGTGCATACCTGCACGGTGGACGTGCAGCCGGAAGATCAGCTGCTTCTCCTGGTCACCTGCGTTGAAAAGGATGAAGAACGCCGGATCGTCGCCGCCCGCCGCATCCGGGAGGGAGAGGACGAAAAGGCGCTGGCAGCGCTGGTGGAACAGAGCAGGAAAAAGTGAACGCCCCTGTCCGCAGCAAAATGAAAGCCGCCGGCATGATCCGTCATGCCGGCGGCTGCGCCGTTCCGGGGGATACGCTGAAAGCGCCGCCCCGGGACGCTTCGCGTCAGTAAGCGATGGCCACGATGATGCCGCCGCAGTTGTCGGTGGATACGATTGTCTCCCGGGCGTTGGCGGCGGTGGTCACCGTCACGTCGCCGGAAAGGTTCTTGTCTTCCGTCCAGGTGATCTCATATTTGAGAACGCCGTCCTGATATACGGCGATGTGGGGATGGCGGATGATGTATTCGATGTACTCCTCCATGCAGAAATCCATGATGTGCATGACCGCGGCGTTGGGCCGGCCCACGTAGCGGTAAATGCTCAGCTGCTTGTGCTCCCCGGTCTTCCAGGCTTTGTCGGTGACCGTGGAATTGGGATAGCCCTGCACCGGGAAGCGGAAAATGATGCCGTATTCCCAGCTGTGCTCCAGCAGCCAGTCGGACTGTTCCATGTCCTTGAACTTCTTATCCATGAACTCTTTATCGTCTTTTTTATACCGGTCCACCCGGAAGGACAGGCCGCTCTGGTATTCGCTGGTGCCGGGATAATTGACGGTTTGGCTGACCTTGTCCCGCAGGGCGTCGCCGCTGAGCTTTTCGGCATAATGGGCGGCTTCCTTGTCGTAATAGCCCTGCTGGGTCTCGTTGGTGCGGTAGCCCTCGTCGATCAGGTAGCCGTCCAGCCCTTCGTCGTTGGCGGCCTTGAGCATTTCTTCCAGGGCGGTGACGGCGGCGGGGAACAGCTTCACGCTGGAATTTTTCACGGGGATCCCGTTCTTGGAGGTGTGCACGGAAACCAGGTCAGCTTCCGGGAAATCCGCGGGCAGGGAATGCCAGTGATTGAGCAGCAGCATGCCGCCCTTGATCAGGTCCTTCCGGGTGACGGAGAGCGTCCTGGAATTGCTGATGGGGAAATAGCTCACGTCCAGCACGTCCCAGCCTTCGCTTTTGGGGGTGGGCCACTGGGGCGCTTCCTCTTTCTTTTCCTGGGCTTTCGCCCTTTCTTCGGCTTTGGCCTTTCTGTAATCCTCGTCCAGCTGGGTGTTGATCTGATCGGCGTTCGCCTGGGCCTGGGCCACGCGCTCGTTATATTCCGTGTCCGCCCATTGCTTCAAAAGGTAGCAGCCGACCGCAATCAGCAGCAGCAGGACCAGGATAATCGCCAGCGTAATATAGGCGTTTTTCCCGCGATTCTTGGCCATTTTCTTATCCCCTTCCATGGCGCTTTACGCACCGGTGTTGATTGTTCTTTGTGGAAAATGACAATTCTCCTGCTTACTTATATCAAAAATATTACGAAATGTCAATATTATTTTGATATAATCGGATATAACGGGAGAAAATGTTACGAAATTAATGTCATTTTTCATCGAACACCGCCATCACGGCGGCCAGGGTCTCGCCGATGGGCCGGGAGATGAGCAGATCGGCCCGGCGGTCCATGGGGGTGGGGGAGCGGTTGATGATCACGAGGGGGCCGGAGTAGCCCTGCACGAAGCCTGCGGCGGGGTACACCGCCAGGGAGGTGCCGCCGATGATGAGCAGGTCCGCCCGGGCGATGCAGTCCAGCGCGTCCTCGATGGCCTCGGTGGGAAGCTGTTCGCCGTAGAGCACCACGTCGGGCTTGATCATCCCGCCGCAGGGGCATTTGGGAACGCCGGAGGAGGAAAGGATCTCCTGCAGGGGGAAGGCGCGGCCGCAGCGGGTGCAGTGATTGCGCAGCACCGAGCCGTGAAGCTCCACCACGTGCTTGCTGCCGGCGGCCTGGTGCAATCCGTCGATATTCTGGGTGATCACCGCGGAAAGGACGCCCCGGCCCTCCAATTCCGCCAGGGCCAGATGGGCGGCGTTGGGCTTCGCGTCGGGGAAGAGCATCTTCTTGCGGTAAAAATCATAGAATTCTTCCGTCCGGGAAAGGAAGAAATCATGGCTCAGGATGGTTTCCGGGGGATAGCGCCACTGCTGATGGTACAGCCCGTCCGTGCTGCGGAAATCCGGGATGCCGCTTTCCGTGGATACGCCGGCGCCGCCGAAGAAAACCGCGCGGCGGGAGCCTGCCAGCAGGTCCCTGAGCTTGAGGATGGTTTCGTCGCCCATGTTCGCGCCTCCTTTTGCACACCTTTTTTTGTGCATATTATGGCGCGGCGCGGGCGTCTTGTCAATAGACAATGGCGAAAACCGGGCGCCTTTCTCCCAGCGGATACAACATATGCACGAAGGAATACGGTAAAATTTGTGAGGTTTTTGGAATGGTAAAAGGGAGAAAAAAACGGTATAATATCCGCAGACAGAGGCGCGGGCGTCCGGCCCCGCCTGAACACACATGAAATGAAGGAGGATTCAGTCTATGTCCAGCGTATCTCTGAAGCACATCTACAAGGTGTATCCCGGCGGCGTCACCGCTGTGAGCGATTTCAACCTGGATATCGAGGACAAGGAATTTATCGTGCTGGTCGGTCCTTCCGGCTGCGGCAAATCCACCACGCTGCGCATGGTGGCCGGCCTGGAAGAAATCTCCGACGGCGAACTCTACATCGGCGACAAGCTGGTCAACGATGTGGCGCCCAAGGACCGCGATATCGCCATGGTGTTCCAGAACTACGCCCTGTATCCTCATATGACGGTGTATGACAACATGGCGTTCGGCCTGAAGCTGCGCAAGACCCCCAAGGAAGAAATCAAGAAGCGCGTGGAAGAAGCCGCCCGCATCCTGGACATCGAGCATCTGCTCAACCGTAAGCCGAAGGCTCTGTCCGGCGGTCAGCGTCAGCGCGTCGCCCTGGGCCGCGCCATCGTCCGTGAGCCGAAGGTCTTCCTGATGGACGAACCTCTGTCCAACCTGGATGCCAAGCTGCGTGTTGCCATGCGTACTGAGATCACCAAGCTGCACAACCGTCTGCAGACCACCTTCATCTATGTTACCCATGACCAGACCGAGGCCATGACCATGGGCTCCCGCATCGTCATCATGAAGGACGGCGTCGTCCAGCAGACCGACACCCCGCAGAACAACTACGACTATCCGTCCAACAAGTTCGTGGCCGGCTTCATCGGCAGCCCGCAGATGAACTTCTTCGACGTCCACTTCTCCCGCCAGGGCGACAAGGTTTACGCCGTGTTCGGCGAGAACGCCGTGGTCGTGCCCAAGGACATCCTCAAGCGCTTCAAGGATGAGAGCTACCTGCAGAAGGAAGTCACCATGGGCATCCGTCCGGAAGACATCGACGACGATCCCGAGTTTGTGGCC
>JAILBG010000096.1:0-5149 GCA_024681215.1 Clostridiales bacterium | reverse complement strand
CCTCGAGGATCTGCTTGCTCACCGTCGGACCGATGCCGAAGATGTAGGTCAAGCCCACCTCGACGCGCTTTTCTCGGGGCAGATCGACGCCCGCAATACGTGCCATGTGGTTGTTACACCTCCAAATGATTCTGTGGTGGTGGGGCGCACCCGGGGACGCGGGCCAAGGCGTAGATAACTTGGCTCCGCCCGCAGGCAGCCCGCCTGTTGCCGCCCGAAAGGATCGGGCCTGGGGCTGTTTGACAGCCAGCATGGTCCCGAACGGAAGAATCGCGTCCGGGCAGCCGCCCACGCAGGCATGTCGGCAGATAAGGAATAGGGTTCCGGCCTGAAGGCGTTTCAGCGAAGGTCAACCCTTCTTCGCCATTCCGCATTCGTTTCCGGGCGAACGCCCGGCGGCCATGGGAACGCCGTCCCCGGCGTCTTTCTCAGGGAAAAAGGCGTCCGGGACGGCGCTCCCGCAGCAGGGCGGGTCAGCCCTGGCGCTGCTTATGCTTGGGGTTTTCGCAAATGACCATTACGCGGCCCTTGCGCTTGATGATCTTGCACTTTTCGCAGATCGGCTTCACAGAAGGACGGACTTTCATGGGAATTACCTCCTTTGGGGTGTGGAATCAATTCTTGCTGCGCCACGTGATGCGGCCGCGGGTCAGGTCGTAGGGGGAGAGTTCGATGGTCACTTTGTCGCCCGGATAGATCCGGATGAAGTTCATGCGCATCTTGCCGGAAATGTGGGCCATGATGCGGTGCCCGTTGGGCAGTTCAACCTGGAACATGGCATTGGGCAGCGCCTCAATGACCTTGCCTTCCATTTCGATCACGTCGTCCTTGGACAAATCAGTTTAACCCTCCCTGTTTTCTGTCGGCGCCTGCGCGCCCTTGGTCACGATGGGGTACAATGCTTTGCGCACGTCGCTGTCCTTGAGCTGCCCCGCCCTGTATTTTTCCAGGAGCTCCGGGAACTCGTAGGGGCAGGCGGCCAGGTGCTTGCGCCGTTTTTTCTTGAGATGATCCAGCTTCCGGGCATCCCCGTCGCAGATCATCACAAAATCGGCGTCCAAATCATATAATACCACAAAGTACCTGCCTTTGTCACGCCCTTTTTTTGAAAAAACTGCGTAACCGGGCAAAATCGGCGGTTTCACGCTTCCGCCTCCTTCCAGACGGCTCCCGGAAGCGTCAGAAGCTCCGGCAGACCATGGGGCGTCACCGCCAGGGTGTGCTCGTAATGGGCGGCGGGGGCATGGTCGTTGGTGACGATGGTCCATCCGTCCGCCAGCTGGTGCACCCGCCAGGTGCCCATGGCGATCATGGGCTCCACACAGAAGGTCATGCAGGGGCGGATGCGCACGCCGTGGCCCGGAAACCCGAAATTGGGCACCGAAGGGTCTTCGTGCATTTCCCGGCCGATGCCGTGGCCCGTCAGGTCCCGCACCACGCCGTAGCCGTGGGCCTCGGCGTGGGACTGCACCGCGTGGCCGATATCGCCGATGCGGTTGCCGTTCACCGCGGCCCGGGCGCCCTTCCAGAAGCATTCCTCCGTGACGCGGATCAGCTTCTGTTTGTCCTCGCTGATCTTCCCCACCGGAGCGGTAAAGGCGCTGTCCGCCTGCCAGCCGTCCAGGGCCAGCGTCACGTCCACGGAAATGATGCTGCCTTCCTTCAGCGTCACGTGCCTGGAGGGGATGCCGTGCACCACCTCGTCGTCCACGGAGGCGCAGATGGAGGCGGGATACCCGCAGTATCCCAGCTCCGTGGGGATGCCGCCGCCTTTGCGGATCTTTTCGTCCACGAAGGCGTTCAGATCCATGGTGGTGATGCCGGGGGAGACGAACTCCCGGGCGGCCATCAGCACGTCGTAAAGCAGATGCCCCGCGCTGCGCATTTTCGCCAGCTGATCGGGATTCTTCAAACTGATCATTTCAGCCCCAGCGCTTCCCGTACCCGGGCGTAATTGTCCTGCACGGAGGCGTCGGCCTCGCACTTCACGGTCCTGAGCAGGCCTTTCTGCTGGTAATAACTGATCAGGGGCGCTGTCTGGGCCGCATAGACGGCCAGGCGGTTCTTCACCGTTTCCGGCGCGTCGTCCCTGCGCTGCACCAGGGGATCCCCGCAGTTGAGGCACTTGTCGCCCTTCATGGTGCTGGTGTGGTAGGTGGCCCCGCACTTGAGGCACACCCGCCGGCCGGCCAGCCGGTTGATGATCACTTCGTCGTCCAGGGCGATGTTCAGCGCCACGTCGATGCGGGCGAACTGATCCAGCGCCTCGGCCTGCTTCACCGTCCGGGGGAACCCGTCCAGGATGTAGCCGTTCTTGCAGTCGTCGGCGGCCAGGCGCTCCTTCACGATGCCGATGACCACTTCATCCGGCACCAGCTCGCCGGCGTCAATGTACCGCTTGGCGGAGAGGCCCATTTCGGTGCCCGCTTTTATGGCCTGGCGGAGCATATCGCCGGTGGAGATCTGGGGGATGCCCAGTTCGTTCATCAGCAGCTGCGCGTGGGTGCCCTTGCCGGCGCCGGGAGGGCCCAGGAAGATCAGGTTCATATTGCCAACCTCCTCGGTGGGATCGAAAAAAACGGAGACAGGCGGGAGGAGGCTTTTGTTTCAAAAGCCCCCTCCCGCACCCACCCGGAAACCGGCTGGGTATTGAGCTTAGCCAAGGAAACCTTTGTAATTGCGCATCACCATCTGGCTCTCCACCTGGCGCACCGTCTCGATGGCCACGCTCACCGCGATCAGGATGGAAGAGGCGCCGTAGGGGATCTGCGCTTCAGTCCAAACCGTCAGCAGGGAGGGGATGGTGGACAGGATGGCCAGGAACAGGGCCGCGAACAGGGTCAGGCGGTTGGAAGTCCGGGTGAGGAATTCCACCGTTTTGCTGCCGGTACGGATACCGGTGATGTGACCGCCCTGCTGCTGGATATTCTTGGCGATATCCTGGGGGTTGAAGGTGATGGAGGTGTAGAAGTAGGAGAAGGCGATGATCAGTAGCGCGCAGATCAGCATGTACCAGAAGGAAGTCTGGTTCATATTCGACTGCCACCACTGATACGCGCCGGAGGAGGTGCCGAACATCGCGAAGATGGTGCCCGGGAACGCCATGAAGGAATAGGCGAAGATCAGGGGCAGCACGCCGACGCTCAGCAGCTTCAGCGGGATATGGGTGCTCTGGCCGCCGTACATTTTCCGGCCCACCACGCGCTTGGCGTACATGACCGGGATGCGGCGTTCCGCCATATCCACGAAGGTAACGACCACCAGGATGATCAGGGTGGTCAGCAGGATCACGACCAGGTTGCCCACGGTGGCGGTGCCGTTGAAGATACCGGCGGTGGTGGACACGATGCCGTTGAACAGGTTGGAAATGATGCCGGCAAAGATCAGCAGGGAAACACCGTTGCCGATGCCGTTCTTTGTGATCCTTTCACCGATCCACATGGCCAGGGCGGTGCCGCCGGCCATGATGATGCCGATGGACAGATAACCGAACACGTTCTTGTAGCTGGCCTTGATGGCGCCCAGGCCGGCGATGATGCCGATGGCCTGCAGGGCGGCAAGACCTACGGTGACGTACCGGGTGATCTTATTGATCTTCTTCTTGCCCTCTTCGCCGCCTTCCTTCTGCAGCCGCTCCAGCGCCGGGATGGCGATGGTGAGCAGCTGCATGATGATGCTGGCGTTGATGTAGGGAGAAATACCCATGGCCATAATGGTCATCTGGCTGAAGGCGTTGCCGGTCATCATATTGACCAGACCCAGCATATCGTAATTCGCCATGGCGCTTTGCACAGCAGCCACATCTACGCCGGGCGCGGGGATGACGCTGACCAGACGGAAGATCAGCAGCATGAAGAACGTGTAGAGCACCTTTTTCCGGAGCTCGGGAACCCGCCAGACGTTACGCAGGGTTTCCAACATCGTTACTTCACCTCGACTTTCCCGCCAATCGCTTCGATCTTCTGCTTCGCAGACTCAGTCACCTTGTCAACAGACACGGTCAGCTTCTTGGTCAGTTCGCCGCCGCCCAGCACCTTCACGCCGTCCAGAACCTTTTTGATCAGACCGGCGTCGATCAGGGTTTCGACGGTAACGGTCATGCCATCTTCAAACACGTTCAGGTCGGACACGTTCACGATGGCGTATTCCTTGGAATAGATATTGGTAAAGCCGCGCTTGGGCAGGCGGCGGGTCAGAGGCATCTGGCCGCCTTCAAATCCGGGGCGCTTGCCGCCGCCGGAGCGCGCCTTGGCGCCCTTGTGGCCTTTACCGGAGGTTTTGCCCAGCTGAGAGCCTACGCCTCGACCGAGACGCTTCGGGGCAGCCGTCGAGCCGATAGCCGGCTGCAACTCATGCAATTTCATGGGGGGTCCCTCCCTTATTCGTTTACTTCTTCGACTTTCACCATGTGCTTCACGCGGAAAATCTGGCCGCGGACACAGGGATTGTCTTCCTTAACGACCGTCATGCCGACCTTGCGCAGGCCCAGCGCGGCCACGGTATCCTTATGCACCTGCAGAGCGGCGATGGGGGATTTGGTCAAAGTGATTTTCAGTTTCATTTTTCCATTTCCTCCTTAGCCTAAAATATCTTCCACCGCTTTGCCGCGCATCTTGGCAACGGTTTCGGCATTGCGCAGGCCCTTGAGGCCTTCCAGCGTGGCTTTCACGGTGTTGATGCGGTTGTTGGTGCCGAAGGTCTTGGTGCGGATGTCCTTCACACCGGCCAGCTCCAGCACGGCGCGGGCGCCGCCGCCGGCGATAACGCCGGCGCCTTCTTCGGCGGGCAGCAGCACCACTTTGGCGGTGCCGTACAGGCCGTCGATGGCGTGGGGAATGGTGGTGCCTTCAAAGGGCACGGTGACCAGATGCTTCATGGCGGCTTCCTTGGCCTTGCGGATGGCTTCGGGCACTTCCTTGGCCTTGCCGATGGCGGCGCCGACCTGACCCTTTTCGTTGCCCACCACGACCAGCGCGGCGAAGCGGAAATTCTTACCGCCCTTAACAACCTTGGTTACGCGGTTCAGGGCCACCAGGCGTTCTTTCCATTCGCTGACGGGCTCTTCCCGATCCCGGCGTTCCCGACGGTCACGGCGCTCGAAGGGGCGATCCTGCCGATCGTTCTGACGGTCGTTCTGACGATCGTTTTC
>JAILBG010000076.1:0-11689 GCA_024681215.1 Clostridiales bacterium | reverse complement strand
CTTCCTTGCTCTCAACGATCACGCGCCGGTCTATATGAGCCGGTACGCCTTTGAGCCGCACTATAACGGAACGGAAAAAAATATCGGCCTGGACCAGGGCTTGAAATCATCCAACCGGCTCGTTTTAGTCGATGAAGACATGCCAATTGCGGAAGGAATCATAGTATACGGTTGCCATCACGCCCCGAAAGTGGTGGATTTTGGCTCCTGCGGTCTGAACATGATCCAGGACGGACGCATGACGGAAGATGATTTCCGCCACGAACAGTACCTGCTGGTAGTGGAAAACGGAAAAAGAATTCTTTTCAGCGGGTGCTCCCACCGGGGCATCCTGAACATCATGCACTGGTTCCGTCCGGATATGCAAAATTTAATGACGATTACACATATTATTATTATGACTTTACAACAAAAAAGACTATCAATCTTAGCGATATTGCAGACTTTCGTTTTATATCAACTTATCGTTTCTCTGAAGGAGTACTTGCTGTTTATTATTCTGGTGGGAAAAAGTATATTGACAAACAAGGTAATACAGTATTAACGGTAAAAGACGATTATAGACCCTATGATTTTTCAGAGGGGTTAGCACAAGTATACGATGGAAGCAAAATAGGGTATATCGATAAAACAGGATCACTTGTCATACCTTGCAAATGGGACTATGTATCGAGAGAATTTTCAGAAGGTTTTGCAGTTGTTGCTGAATCAAAGGATGGTTTGCGAGGATTCATAAACAAAAAAGGGCAAGTTGTGATACCATTACAATTTGATGCGGCTCTATCTTTTAAAGAAGGAATGGCAGCGGTACAGAAAAATGGGAAATGGGGGTTCATTGATAACAAAGGAAATATGGTTGTGGATTTTGTTTACGATGAAGTAGAATCGTTTACTAATGATTTTGCTCTTGTAACTGTAAAAACCACAAAATATTACATTGATAAGACGGGAAAAGAAGCTTTCCTGTATGAGGTTCCATAAGTAAAGGTTCCTTTTCTGCATTGAGCTTCTATAAAACCACAACACTTTGATGCTTGAGTATTCAAACGATTTGAGGACGGTTTAATAATGACATAGAAAAACAGATGATTATCAACCTCGCTTTTTCTTTGCAAAACTATATTTATCTTGCTTATGTGAAACATTTTATCATATCTTGAAATCATTTCATGCCATGTTGCACTAATCTTCTTGACATTATAACGGCATGCCGTTATAATATTGCCAGAAGGAGATGACATCATGCAATTGAACGCGAGAATGGCGCGGCAAAACCTGTCCATCTACCGGCTGGCAAAAACCAGCGGCGTACCCTACGCCACCCTGAACGATATCTGCAACGGAAAGGCGAAGCTGGAAAAGTGCAGCGCGGAAACGGTGTACCGGCTGGCGCGGGCGCTGGACGTGAGCATGGAGGAATTGCTTACCCCCTATCTGACGAAACGAAGCAGCTTTGAGCTGTTCAAAAGCAGCGCATGTCACCGCCTGAAGGAAATGGGCGATCTGGATTTTATCATGGACATACTGAAAAGCCGGGAAATCAGGACGTATTATGACCGGGGCTGGTATCCCGAAAGCCTGTATCTGCTGGCCATGCTGGATTATGTCAGCCGCCTAAACGGCGTGCCTCTGTGCAGCGAATACGACGATCTGCGTATTTGCCGCCTGGAAAAGCCGCTGTATCCCGCCAGCGTGCTGGCGATGTGCGCCGCATCGAAGGACAACAGCGTCATGATCCAGGCCCAGCGCGACGCCATCCCGGAGTTCAAGCGCTTCAACATCATAGAGTGCGAGGTACGAAATGCCGTCTGAAAATCGGATCGAATTTACCAAGGAAAACTTGGACGCCTATTTGAAGGAGGTCGCCAGGGAATACCGCCGTCTGGCTGGGAAAGGCACGCCCGCCGAGCTGATCCTGATCGGCGGCGCTTCCATTCTCCTCAATTACGGCTTTCGCGGCATGACCACCGATATTGACGCCCTGATCCTGGCCTCCTCCGCCATGGAGGACGCCATCCTGCGGGGGGAGGAAAAATTCGAGTTGCCCCGCGGCTGGCTGAACGCGGACTTCACCCGGACGGAATCCTATACACCGAAGCTGAAAGAATACTCCGTATATTACCGGCAATATGCCAACGTGCTGACCCTGCGCACCGTGTCGGCGGAATACCTGATCGCTATGAAGCTGCGCTCCGGCAGGCAGTACAAGAATGACCTGTCTGACGTGCTGGGCATCCTGGCCGAGCATGAAAAACGGGGAGTGCCCCTCACCATGGAGCAAATCAAAAAGGCCGTGTGCGACCTGTACGGCGATTGGAACGCGCTGCCCGAAAAATCACAGCGCTTTATGGAAGACGTGATGAGCGATGGGCATTTTGACGCGCTGTATCGGCAGGTTTCCGTCCGCGAACAGGACGCGCATAACGCCCTGCTGCGCTTTGAAAAGGAATACCCCGGCGTGACCAACGAGGCGAATGTGGATGACATCATTCGATCATTGCAGAAGAAAAAAGGCGATCCCGGGGTGCGGTAATTTATTATAACTTAAACTTCCCATATTTCGGTATTTTCTCCTCTCGCTTCCCTCCTGCATTTGCTCTTTAATCTTCACAAGCAGACAGCACGGCCATGCATATTGTTATTTTTGTTACCAGATTTTCGAGTCTCCTATGCTCCATGGAGCCCGGAAGTCTTGAAAATCAAGGCTTCTGAGTTTTCTTTTTGCGGCATGGAGGGTTTTTCCGGGGGTTTTGCAAAGAATCTGCAAAAAATTGTTTCCTTCGATGCCGGAAAAGCCTTATGCCATAACGGAATCAAGGCTCTTGCCGCCTGCAAGGAATCAACATAAAAAAATCAAGCCCGTCGACGGAATGAATGTCGACGGGACGGTGATCAAATTTGCCAAAAAGCCCAACCATTGACGCTCTCGTCATAGGGGTCGCAGACAAAATGATGGAAATAATTGACTCCTTTTTTATCGGTAACGTAATACACTGTGCCGATTAACTGCCGGGGATCGTGAATACCGACGCCCGGAATGTCGTCTCTGGACGCATGCGGGAGCGAGCGGAATTGATGGATTTTATGGTCGGTGTCCACGAAGAGGTTGACGATGAATCCGACGGAAACGGGGTAGGAATCATAACTGTAATAATTTGTCAGGTCGCCGCTGGAGGACACGCCAAAGCCGGCAGACCTCACGTAACTCTCGTAATCTTTTATATTTGTGTATGGGCGGAGCCTGCCGTGGATGGTATACACGTGTTGCATCATGGCTACTTTGTCATGATGCCGTTTCACGACCACAGCGACGATGATGACGATGATCGCAACCAGCAGAAGCACGAACCACATTCAGGACTCCTCCTTTCGTGCTTTCAGTATATGAAGTTCTCAAGCCGTTTTCAAGGCAAAGCCGCTGTCCTGTCAGTCTGCTTGCTCCAGTTGTCGCCGGATGCGTTTTATCCTCCGGCACATCTGCACATCATTCAAGCCCATGTCGTGGGCTATGTCCCTTTGGCTGTCCCCATCCATCCGGCGCTTGATGATATGCCTGTCTGTTTCGTCCAATGCCTCCAGCACCCTTTGGAGGTCGATGCGGTCAACGGCTTTTTCCGTGGGGTCTGTCTGCCTGATACGGTTTCCCATGGCCTCCCACGGCTCCACCTGCAAGGGCTGGCGCGCCCCTTGGCTAAATGCTCTGTGCGGTATATGCACGGGGTAAGCCCTCCGCACTTCGTCATACATGGCACGAAACAGCGTGAGCCTGTGCGCCCTGGCGGTTTCCTCGCCGTATTGCTCCGCCTCCGCAAGAAAGCAAAGGGTGACTTCCTGCCTCAAATCATCCCGGCTTACCATGCCGCCGCGGTATGCTGTCCGGCATTTCCGCATAAAGCAGGATATTACGATCTCCAGATATTTTTCGTTTCGTTCGATGATCTTCTCCGCGTCCATTGCGCTGTCCCTCCTGTGAATGGTAAAACAAAAAGCCTGTGGTTTCCTCCTGCGGATACCACAAGCACATTTTGAATCACCGGGCACACCGTACCCCAACCGCTACCCCAACGGGATTGTTACGCCGTGTTATTCTGTTGTAATCATCCCCTCTTTTGATTCGGTTTTCCTTGCTGTTTGGTACTACTTGGGATTGTATAATACCTGAACAATCGAATTCAAATCCCGCCACCTCGACCAAACACAGGCCTTGCAAACCATGGGTTTGCAGGGCTTTTTCTTTGCTCCCCGCCCCGCACTTGACACGCCGCGGAATCTATTATAGAATTCAGGAAAGAAAGCAGATCTACGCAGCGTCGGATACAGGATGAAAAAAACGGAGGTTTCCCCATGGCAGAAAAAGACAGAAACGTTTCCGCTCCAGACCCGCAGGACCCCCCTGCGGAAAAAGAAAGCCTGTCGGAGCAGCAGATGGCCGAGCAGGCCTGGGAGGCCGCCATCCTGAAAAAGCGCAAGGCCCGCCGGCGCCTCGCTGCCGCCGCCGTGGCGGCGGTCCTTCTCATCGCCGGATACCTGACGGTCACCCGATACATCATTCCCGAGCAGAAATATCAATCCGCCCTCACCTTGATTCAGGAGGGAAAATACGGGGAGGCCGCCGCGATCCTCACCGGGATCCGGGGATACAAGGATGCGGACCGCCTGCTGGCCGACAACGACGCCCTGGCCCGGGAAGCGAAGCGGCAGTCCTTCCAGACGGTGGGCAACACGGTCCTTTTCGGCGCCTATCCCCAGACGGAGGAAGGCGGCGACAGCACGCCCATCGAATGGATCGTGCTGGATACGCAGGAAGAAAAATCGCTGCTGATCAGCAAATACGGCCTGGACGCCAGGCAGTACCATACGGACAGGAACGATATCACCTGGGAAACCTGCAGCCTCAGGGCCTGGCTGAACGGGGAATTCCTGCAAAGGGCGTTTTCGGAGGAGGAACAGAAGCAGATCCTCACCACAGCGGTGGACAACAGCAAAGAGCAGGCCTTCCGGAACGGGCTCAGGGAGGACCAGAACACCACCCAGGATAAGATCTTCCTCCTGAGCTATGCGGAAACCGCCCGGTATTTCGGCGATTCCTCCAGCGACAGCGACAGGGCGCGCATCACGCCCACCCCCTACGCCATCAAAAACGGGGCGTTTTCCTACAGCAACTATAAAACCGCGGGCGGCTATCTGGCCGGATACTGGTGGCTGCGCACCCCCGGCGCCGTGCGCACCTTCCCCTCGCTCATCTTTCCCGACGGCTCTCTGTACCACAATTATGACAACGTAGTCACCCTCGTGGTCCGCCCCGTTTTCTGGATCGATCTTTCCGCCGAGAGCATCTGATCCGGGTGCGTTTCCTTTGAGCTCCCCGCCGCCCGCAGCATTAAAAATTCCTGCCGGAGCAAGGCCGGGCAGCTGCCGCAAAAAAGCCCGGGCCAACGTATCGGAAGCTATCGGATACTTATCTCTGTTTATTGAAAAAACGGTCTGTGGATAAGGAGCGCGTTTCCGATGAAAAAAGTGCTGTTTCTGTTTCTTGCGCTGATTCTGGCCGCGGGCGCCGTCTCTCTGGCGGAAGATGAACTTCCGAGCGCCGTCGAAGTCCCCGAGGCCGGTTTTCGCTTTCTGCCCCCGGAATCATTCCGGGATACGGCAGGGCGCGCGGCCCTGGACGGTACATATGAAATCGGCGAGGGGGTGCTGCTTTCCTCCTGGATGTACTATGCCATGACGAAAGAAGAGGTGACGGCATGGTACAGCGACCACAATTCCAACGCCCCTGCGGAGTATCGGATCATTCCCCTGTTCTATGTGCTCTCTATCGGAAACGGCATGACGTTCAAAAGCTTTAACGCACAGAACGGGAATGCCATTCCGGCAAAATATATCCGTGAAATCGGCAAGCATGACGAGATCACCTACTATTTGTTTATGGAAGGTCCAAACGCTGATTTTCTGGAGGTGATTGATCCCGCTTACAGGGCGGAGTATACCGCGCTGGCAGGCGCCGCGGATGATATTGCCGCCGCGTTCTCCTTCTTTGACGCGCAGAAAAAAACCGACCCATATATCAGCCTGGTCGGCTCCAAATTTGAATTCACCACCACGGATCTTGACGGGAACCCCGTTTCATCCGCGGTTTTGTTCGGACAAAACCAGATCACCATGGTCAACCTTTGGGCTACCTGGTGCAGCCCCTGCACCGCAGAGATGGAGGACCTGCAGGCGATTCATGCCCGTATGCAGGAAAAGAAAAGCGGCGTGGTCGGCTTGCTGTTGGATGACGACCTGGAAACCGCCCGTCGGCTGATGGAGGAAAACAGCATCACCTATCCCGTCGTTTTTGCACCGGAAACACTGAACGACTTCTTCTCTTTGGAGTCGGTTCCGTGCACAATCTTTGTCGGTGAGAACGGAATTGTGCTCGCCGATCCGATCATCGGCGCTTATCCGGAAAAATATGAAGCCGCCTTGGATTCCCTGCTCCAGGAATAATCTTTTCCAAAGCGGCCGATCAGCCTATATTCCTCACATCGCGTCCTGCTTGCAAACGGAGACGGCCCCGTCCGGGGCCGTCTCCGGCGTTTTTCCGTCAGCGGATCAGCGTCAGCAGGGGGCGGCTGTCCTTGGTTTCGATGCGCACGGCGCCGCCGTCCGTCAGGTTCGCATAGGCGGTCATGGCGCCCTCTTCGGTGGTCGCGCCGCCCAGGTCCTCCTCCAGCCAGCTCCACAGCCTGCCGTTTTCATCGGTGCAGCCGCAGTAGCGGAAGGGAAGGCCGGTGTACGCCCACAGCAGGTTCACGGATACGATCGCGCCCTCCAGGGTGCCGTCCTCCGTTTCCACGTAGAACCAGCTGCCCTCCTCCGGGGTGAAGCCGAAGACGCCGTCGCTTTCCTGTTCCCAGGCCCAGCCCGCGTCCACAAGCTCCTGCGCGGTGCTCTTCCCCAGGATGTAATCCTTATCGCCGATGCCGATTGTCAGCGCCTCTCTGTCCAGGGGCGTAGTGTAGCGCACTTCCAGGTTGTACATCCCGTCCCGGGCAACCAGCAGCCCCCGGTACAGGGTGAACCAGCACACGTCCTTGCCGTTTTCGTCCGCGAAGCTGATGGTGTAGGTGCCGCCGGTGACGCTGGTGGCGTTTTCCTTGCCCGTCACCCAGCCGTACTGGATCAGCGTCAGCGCTTCCACCGCGTCCTCCGGGGTCACTTCCGTTTCGATACGGCCGGCTTCGCAGTCGTTGTAGGCGATCTCCACCCGGCAGCCCTTCACGCTCACGCCGTTCTGCCTGAGGAAGGTGCGCAGGGGCACCGCCTGAAAGCCCCAGCTTTCATCGGCATAGCAGTGGACGAAGGGGAACAGCGCGTGCACTTTCCGGTAGAGGGCCTGGGCGTTGGGGTCCTTGTTCTCAAACAGATCGTCCCCGGACATGCCCAGCAGGATCTGCTCCGCTTTCCCGTCCGAATCGTAGCGCACGGCCCGGCTGGTTTCGGTGCCGGCGTCGTTCATCCAGCCCCGGGGCTTGCCTTCGCCCTCTTCCGCGCAGCTGATGAGGCCCTTGAGGTCGAACAGATCGTCAGAATCCATTTCGCCGATCTTTTCTTTTTTGCTCTTTCTCAGATACTCGATCTGGTCCTCCCAGCCGTAGGGCCAGCCCAGCTCCCCGTCGTGGCCCTCGATCTTCCAGAGGTTTCCGTCTTCGTCCACGCAGCCGATCTGCACCGCGTCGCCCCAGCCCACCTGCCGGTAGGCCGTGTATAAGATGATCCGGGGCTGGCTGCCCCAAGCCTGGGCGGGGACCGTCAGGCAGGTCAGCAGGCACACCGTCAGCATCACCCAGCAAAGCTTCTTCATTTTCTTTTCCTCCTTATGCCCTTCCGGGCTTCCTTTCGTCTTATTGGACGCAGCATCGCGGAAAAAGTTCCCATATCTGCATATATTTTTCGCCGCGGACGCGCCTGTTCCTGCAATGGAGGACTTTCCCGGCCTTCCCCGCGACATTTGGGCTGCCGTTTTTGACAGCTTGATCCGCCCGGTATTGCGTTCCGCGCCGGGCTGTGCTATCCTTGATCCAGGAAAAGATCCTTCCCGCTTTCATAAGCGGCGTGCACCCCGACAGAAAAGGAGGATTCGTTATGGATGAAGTGGTAAAATTCCTCAGCAATTATTGGTGGACCATCCTGCTGGCGGTATTCGGGCTGATCCTGCTGATCAAGCTGCTGCCCCGCTACAAGGTGGCCCCGCCGGACACCGCGCTGATCATCTCCGGCCTGCTGCGCCGCAGCTATAAGGTGCGCAACCCCGACGGCAGCGTATCCACCAAAAAATTCGGCTACCGCATCGTCCGCGGCGGCGCCACCTTCTACATCCCCGCCATCGAGCGCATCGACCGGCTGGATATGTGCCTGAACCAGGTGGACATCCGCACGGCCCAGCCCGTGCCCACCAAGGAATACATTTCCGTGCTGGTGGACGCCGTCGCCAACATCAAGATCGGCTCCGACGATCTGAGCATCGCCACCGCGGCGGAGCAGCTGCTGCACTATAACGGCGAGCAGATCAAGATGCTGGCCAAGGACGTGCTGGAAGGCAACATGCGTGAGATCATCGGCCAGATGACCATTGCCGAGCTGGTGCAGAACCGCGACAAATTCGCCCAGGAATCCATCAAAGCCGCCATGGCCGACATGGCCAACATGGGCCTGGAGATCATCAACCTCACCATTCAGAACTTCTCCGACAAGGACGGCAACGTGATCGACACCATGGCCGCCCGGAACGTGGCCGAAAAGGAGCAGGACAAGCGCATCGCCCAGGCCGAGGCGGAAAAGGAATCCCAGTTCGCCGAAATGCAGGCCGCCGCGGAGATCGCCCGCCAGAACCGCGACCTGGAGGTGCAGAAGGCCGCCTTCAAGCAGGAAACCGAGGAAGCCCGGGCCAAGGCGGAAATGGCCTATAAGATCGAGCAGGAGCGCATCAACAAAACCTTCGTCACCGAGCACGCCGCCGCCGAAATGACCCGCCTGGAAAGGGAGACCGAGCTCAAGCGCCAGGCCGTGGAAATCGAGCGCGAAAAGCTGAACGTGGAGATCCGCGAAAAGGCCGCCGCAGAAAAGGACCGCCAGATCGCACAGGCCGAGGCGGAAAAATACCGCCGCCAGGCCGAGGCGGACGCGGAGCTCTACGCCGCCCAGAAGGAAGCCGAGGCCATCCGCATGCGGGGCGAAGCCGAGGCCGAGGCCATCCGGCGCAAGGCCGAGGCCATGCAGCTCTACGGCCAGGCCGCCATGCTGGAAATGGTGGTGAACAAGCTGCCCGACATCGCCCATTCCGTCAGCGAGCCCCTGAGCAAGACCGAGAAGATCATCCTCTTCGGCGAGGGCGGGGCCTCCTCCATGGCCCGGGACACCGCCGGCACCATGCTGCAGACCTTCGAGGCCGTGAAGCAGTCTGTGGGCCTGGACATCCCCAAAATGCTCCGGGACGTATCCACCGGCGGGCTGGTGGGCAAGGCGGCCAAGGAAGCCGCGATAGACGCACCAGCGCCCGATCCCGCCCCGGAAGCCTGATCCCCCTTATCTTCCGCGCCCCGGCTGTGCCCGGGGCGTTTTCGTTTGGGCTTGCCATTCCGCCTGCGGATATGCTAATATATTTCCAGCATCATTCCCATCTTCTCATGCATACGCCGCACACAGGAGGAAAACCCCATGCAAAGCTTCCGTTTCGAGAGGGATTACCCCATTGCCGATACCACCGAAGGCCGGGTCCGCGGCTTTGAGCAGGGCAAAGTGCTCTGCTTCCGGGGCATCCGCTACGCCGTGGCCAAACGCTTCCACGCCCCCCGGAGGGCGCCCCGGCACGCGGACGTATTCGACGCCACCAGCTACGGCTACGTCTGCCCGCTGCTTGCGAAGGACCATCCCCAGGGCGAACTGTACGTGCCCCACCGGTTCTGGCCCCAGGACGAGGACTGCCTGAACCTGAATATCTGGACCCCCGGCCTGGACGGCGGGAAGCGCCCGGTGCTGGTGTGGCTCCACGGCGGCGGGTTTTCCTTCGGCTCCGCCATCGAGCAGATCGTCATCGACGGCCGGAACATGGCGCTTCTGGGGGACGCGGTGGTGGTGTCGGTCAATCACCGGCTGAACATCCTGGGGTATTTCGACCTGTCCGATTTCGGGAAGGAATACGAAAACAGCGGCAACGCCGGCACCGCCGACCTGATTTTCGCCCTGCGCTGGATCCGGGACAATATCGCTTCCTTCGGCGGCGACCCGGAAAACGTGACCCTTTTCGGCCAGTCCGGCGGCGGCGGGAAGATCACCGCCCTGCTCCAGTCCCCGGCGGCGGACGGGCTGTACGCCAAGGGCTTCAACATGAGCGGCGTGCTGGACCGGCTCACCGACGCGGCGGGCAGCGGCAGGGAAATCGCCCGGGCCATGATGCGCAAGCTGAAGATCAGCAGCGTGAAGGAAATGGAAAAGGTGCCCTACGCCGATCTGGCCGCGGCTTACAACAGCCTTGCCCCGCGGTTCCGCAAGGCGGGCAAATACGTGGGCTGCGCGCCCCACCCCAACCGGCACTACCTGGGCGACCCCCTGGTGCACGGCTTCCGGAAGGAAACCGCCCGCGTGCCGCTGCTGGTGGGCACGGTGTACGGCGAATTCACCGCCTTCGCCCCCGGCCCCTGGGACAAGCACGCCATGACGGAAAAGGAACAGCGCGCCGTGGTGCTCCAATACCTGGACGCCCGGGACGAAAAGAAGCTGGAAAAGCTGTTCCGCCAGGCGTACCCGGAGCGGCCGCTTATGGATCTTCTGCGGCTGGACCTGCTCTTCCGCCTGCCCACGGTGCGCTATCTGGCGGCCCGGTCCGCCCTGAATGAAAATACCTACGCCTACCTGTTCAATATGGATCAGCCCCTGTACGGCGGGCTGTGCCCCTGGCACTGCAGCGATATCCCCTACGTGTTCCACAACGCGGACATGATCGAATACCCCGGCGGCGTGCCCGGCGCGGAAAAGCTGCAGGAGCAGATCTTCCGGTCCGTCATGGCCTTCGCCCGCACCGGCAGCCCGGCGACAGACCTTCTGCCTGCCTGGCCAAATTGCACCCCGGAGGAGGAGCACACCATGGTGCTGGATGCGTCTCCCCGGTGTCTCGTCAATTACGATCACGCCCTGCTGGCCGAAGCGGAAAAAGTTCTCCAGCCCATCTTTCCCCGGATCATGGCGGATCTCTCCGGCCAGGTGCAGCGCTGAGAGACACCCTGCGATACAAAGCGGAATCGGAGTTCCGCTTTGTTTCGATCCATCACTTTCTTGCAAAATGGCATTTTCGCAAGCGAAAACGCTCATTTCGCGCCCGGAAATTGATGGAGGAAGCAAATTTCATTTGCTCCGCAGCGACGTACATGCCGCCTGCGGATGAGAATCGAAGGGGCTGCGGCCCCGGTCACATTCATTAAGCAATCAAATACAAAAGGACGCAATTTCACCGGTACGGTGTATGATTGCGCCCTTGTTTTCTATTCTTCCCCATGATATGATGATAGCGACAAATCGGGATTTGCAGAAAGGGAAAAAATGATAATTCGAGATTTTGAACCGAAACATACAGAGGAAGCAGCGGAAATTGCCCTTGACGTATATAATTATGAGAGAGCATTTACACAGGAGCTTCCGGAAGTATCAA
>JAILBG010000065.1:0-23587 GCA_024681215.1 Clostridiales bacterium | reverse complement strand
ATTTATACGCCTCCAGCTGCCAGTCGGCCAGCTGGAACACGAAGTCGCCGCGGAGATATGCCCTCACGCCTTCCGCCGTTACCACGGGATACCATACGTACGCGCCGTTGGCGACGGGAGAGCCGGTCATGGCCAGCACGGTGCCCTTTGCCTTCACCTGGCCGGCGGTTTCTGCGTTGGCATCGGGCTTCAGCCGCAGCCACACGGAGGAAGCCGTGGTGGCCACATAGCCGGTGGTAACCGGCGGGGTGGTGGTGGACGCGGCGGGGTTGTTCTGGCTCACCACCGTTGCCATATCGCCCAGCACGTAGCCGAAAGCGCCGAACTGGTTGGAATACACCAGGTACCACAGTTCAGACCCGCTGGCGATGGCGGTGCCGTAATAGGGCAGCACTGTATCCTTTGGCAGCTGGCCCAGGGAGGTGCCCCAGGGCTTGACGCGCACGTTCACGCCGCCCTTGACGAGCTAGATATACCCCACAACGGTGCTGCCGGAAGGCCCGGCAGGGGTGGCGACGGGGGTGGATACGGGCACGGGGGTCTGGGTGGGAGCCTTTACCACGTTTCCGGCAGCGTCGCAGTACGTCCAGCAGTCGGACCGCACATAGCCCGTGATGCCGTTATAGGTCACCAGCACCCAGTTGTAATTGTCCGCCTGGGTGGGGCCGGCGGTATAGGCCAGCACGGTGCCCACGGGCAGCTTGTCCGCCGCCCGGGGGGTCAGCACGGTGCCGCCCGGGGTCTTGCGCAGGTTCACCTTGTCCAGGATCAGCTTCACATAGCCGGAGCCTGTGACCGGAGTGGCGGGGCCGGGAGAGGTGACCGGGGCGGGCGGCAGGGTGTAGCCGCCCAGCTCCGCCTGGGTCAGCACCCGCAGCGCCGTGGCGGGCACAAAGCCGTACACGCCGTTGATTTCAATGATATACCAGTCGTCCGCCGTGTTCCCGGCGGGCTTGCCGAAGATATTCACCACCGTGTTGGCCGAAAGCACGGCCAGGGGCGTGCCGCCGGCGGTCTGGCGCAGGTTCACGCCGTCCACGGTGATCAATCCGTAATCGCTCTCGGGGGACGTGGGGGTCGTGGAGTCGGCGGGGTTGTCGATCAGGGTGAAGAAATTGCCGTGAACGAAGCCGGTATAGGTGCGGCTGGGATTGGTGGGGGTGCCGCCCTTAACCTTGTACCAGGTGACGTCGCCCTTCTTTTCGGTGCCCAGCACCTCCAGCACCCAGCCTGCGGGCAGGCGGGCCCAGAAATCGCCGTTGAGGTTCGTATCCTTGCGGAAGAAGACGTTGTCCGTGGTGACGCGGCCGTAGGTGGCGCCTTCTTTATAGCTAATGGTATTGGTGCCGTTGGCGCCGGAGAGCAGGTTGCCCGCGGCGTCGCACAGCTTATAGCAGTCGGACCGCACATAGCCCGCCTTGCCGTCGTAATACACCTGCACCCAGTCAAATTCCCCGAACCGGGTGACGCTGTAATACGCCAGCACCGTGCCCAGGGGGATCTGGTTGTTTTCATTCAGGGAAATGCCGCCGGGGGTCTGGCGCAGGTTCACCTTGTCCAGCACCGTGCGGATGTATCCCTTCGCCGCCGAGGCGGGCGCGGTGGTGGGCGCGGAAATGATCACGACCCCGGGGGTGGGGGTGGGCGTCGCCGAAGGAACAGGCGTGACCGAGGACATGCCGGGCCGGTACAGCTGGCCCTTGGTCAGCTCCCATTCCGCGCGTTCCGCGTCGTTCATTTCCTGCACGAATTCCGCCATCAGGAAGCCCACCACGGTGGAGCCGTAGGGCTTCGCCTTGTACCAGGCGGTCTTGTTATAGGTGGCGTCCTCCAGGATCTCCACCACCCGGTATTCGGGCAGCTGATCCAGATAATCCGTGGATCCGGGCTTGGGCCGGAAATTCACCACCCGATTGGTGGTGGTGTTGCGGATGACGATATATCCCATCCGCACCTTTTCGGTTTCCGCCGCCTGAGCGGGCGCCAGCGACAGCACCATCGCCGCCAGCAGCACCAGGGAAATCCACCGTTTCATCATGCCTGTTTGCTTCATAAAGCCCTTCCACCCCATCTGCTTGTATTTGGACCCCCGCGTGTCGAGCGCGGGAAAATGAGCGCGCAAAAAGAAGAATAGAATCCTTCTTTTGCATTGTATTACACATTTGTTACGCCGTCAAGCATTTTCTTAAATTTGTTACACGAATTTGGGGCAATATTTTGTCGATTCGCTTTACGGGACGGCAGAAGTATGCTATACTGTGCCTGTATCACCTTAATATTAAGGAAGGATTAACAGAATGGACATGCTTTCTATCCTGGAAACCAAGAAACGTGGAAAAGCCCTGACGCCGGAGCAGATCGGATACTTTGTCCGGGGGGCCGCGGACGGCTCCGTCCCGGATTATCAGCTGGCCGCCCTGCTGATGGCCATCCGCCTGAACGGCATGACGCCGGAGGAAACGGCGCAGCTGACCATGGCCATGGCCCGGTCCGGGGATCTACTGGAGCCCGAGGTGGGCGGCGTGCCGGTGGACAAGCATTCCACCGGCGGCGTGGGCGATACCACTACGCTGATCCTGGCCCCGCTGGTGGCCGCCTGCGGGGGCAAGGTGCTGAAGATGAGCGGCCGGGGCCTGGGGCACACCGGCGGCACGGTGGATAAGCTGGAGAGCATCCCCGGCATGCGCACCTCCCTGCCCGAGGACGAATTCGTGTCCATCGTGCGCAGGATCGGCTGCGCGGTGGTGGGCCAGAGCGCCCAGCTGGCCCCGGCGGACAAGCGGCTCTACGCCCTGCGGGACGTGACCGCCACCGTGGACAGCGTGCCCCTGATCGTATCCAGCATTTTGAGCAAGAAATTCGCCGGCGGCTCCAAGGCCATCGTGCTGGACGTGAAAACCGGGTCCGGCGCGCTGATGCCCACGCTGGAAGCCTCCGTGGAGCTGGCGAAGGCCATGGTGGACATCGGCCGCCTGGCGGGGCGCAGCGTGACGGCGGTGGTGTCCGGCATGGAGGAGCCCCTGGGCAGCCACGTGGGCAACGCCCTGGAGGTGAAGGAGGCCGTGGACGTGCTGGCCGGCCGCACGGGCGGGCCGCTGAAAAAGGTGTCCCTGTTCCTGGGCGCCCGGATGCTGATGGCCTCCGGCCTGGCCGATACGGAGGAGGAAGCCCTTGCGCGGCTGGAAAACGCCGTCGCCAGCGGCGCGGGCCTGAATAAGCTGAAGGAAATGATCGCCGCCCAGGGAGGCGACCCCCGGATCTGCGACGATATCTCCCTGCTGCCCCACATCGACGCCACCGTGCCCGTCCTGGCCCGGGAGGAGGGCTATCTCAGCCACGTGAACGGCACCGCCCTGGGCCTGGCCGCCCAGCGCATGGGCGCGGGCCGCGTGAAGAAGGAAGACGTGATCGACCCCGCCGTGGGCTTCGTGATGGAAAAGCGCATCGGCGATTTCGTGAAAAAGGGCGACGTGATCGCCACGCTGCATCCCCGGACGGAAGCAAGCGCCCGGGAGGCGGCGGACAGCATCCTTTCCGCCCTCAGCTTCTCCCCCGTCCCCGTGCCCCGGGCGCGGCTGCTATACGCGCTCATCACCCCCCAGGGCGTGCAGCCCCTGAACGAATAAAAAGGAGATCACCGCCATGAAAAAGCTGATTGCCCTGCTGACCGCGCTGCTGATGCTGCTGTGCATTTTCCCCGCGCTGGGAGAAACCGCCCCCCGGGAAGAAAGCGCGGAATTGACCTATGAAGAACTGGAAATTTATCTGACGGCCCAGGCGAAGGAAGCCCTGGCCGCCGACGGCGTCGCCGTGCAGTCCGACGAGCGCGGCACCTGGGCCGTGTGGGACGGCGGGGCGCTGCAGATCGCCGACGAAGAGCTCACCGGCAGCACCGCCGTCGTGGGCGCGGCCATCCTGCCCGGGCAGGAGGACCCCCGGGGGCTGTATCTGGGCTGCTCGCTCCAGGACGTGCTGGACGCCTATCCCAACGATAACCCCGGCCTGTACGGCACCCGGTACGACGCGGCGCTCTACATCCGGGGCGAAAAGCCGGAGGCCACCGTGGGCTACATCCTGCGGGACGGCCAGCGCATCCTCCAGGTCTGCCACACCGTGGAGCACTGGTCTTCGGAAGGCGTGGTGGAGTGCAGCATCGTGTATGATCTGGATCAGGGCACGGTGACCGCCATTTCCATCGTGGACATGCAGCGCATCGTGGAGGAAACGGAAGCCCTGGAAACCCTGTCCGACGTGGCCGCCATGCAGGAAAACCGGGAATACGGGGCCTATCCCCAGTCCAAGGACGGATCGGCCCTGGCGCCCTTCCAGCGGGAGGATCTGTCCTTCTCCGGCATTGATTTCCTGGATCTCACCGCGGAAAGCGCCTTCGCCGCCTTCGGGGCCCCGAATGTGGACGAATGGACGGAGGATTCCACCGGCGAATGGATCCGCCTGATGCAGTGGGACGGCGTTTCCGTGCAGCTGCTTTACACCGCCGAGAAAACCTTCCTCCGGCCGGACAGCCTGATCTTCACCAACGCCGATTTTGAAGGCCCCCGCGGGGTGCGGCCCGGCGATTATCTGGATACGGTGATCAACCGGTTCTACCGGGAGGATTACGCCGTTCTGTCCGCCGGCGAAGTGATGCTCTACGGCGACGGCAGCGGCACGAGCTACGGCCGTCTGTCCTATTCCGCCGATTCCGCCACCCTCGCCTATTCCCTGCCCCTGGAGGGGGAAGCCGCCGTCGTGTGGTACATGACCTTTTCCGACGGCGAACTGCAGGAGGCCCGCCTGCTGCTGCGGTGACGCGGCCGCCCGGGGAGGGCCTGCTCCCCTGATTTTCTTCATTCGTTGCTGACGGAGGCGTACGCTCCATGCGCATTGACCTGAGCTGCCCGGTGGAGGTGTGGCACTGCAAAATGCCCACCCCCCAATACCCCTGCGTGACCATGCAGATCTATAACCTGTCGGACAAGGATGTTTCCAGCCTGCAGGTCTGCGTGGTGTGCTTTGATGCGGAGGGCAGCCCCTACGCCCGGCATGTGGAGCGCATCCAGAGTCTTTCCGCCCCGGCCATGCACGTGTTCGAGGCCACGGCGGATCTGGAGGAAGGCATCGACGCCCGGGACCTGGAGGTGTGGATCGAAAAGGTATGGTTCTCGGACGGGACGGTGTGGCGCCGGGGCGCGGCGGAAAGCGCCGAATACCGCCCGACGCCGCTGCTGCAGGGCCAACGGCTGCAGATCATGCGGGAGCTGGCCGGCCAGGACGCCGCCTGCTGCCCCAGCGATCAGGGGGCGGTGTGGGTGTGCGTCTGCGGCCGGGCCAACGCCGCCCGGGAGGATAAATGCCGCCGCTGCCGCCGGGACAAGCACGAGATATTCACCAAGCTCAACGAAGCCGCCATCGAAAGGATCCTCATCGCCCGGCAGAACGCCCTGGAGGAAAAGCAGCGGCAGGACCGGGAAGAGGCCCGCCGCGCCGCCCAGGCTCTGGAAGCGAAGAAAAAAAAGCGCCGCCGGGTCTGCCGGCTGCTTCTCACCGCGCTGATCGCCCTGGTGCTGCTGGGCGCCGCGGGCTACGGCGTCTATTTCCATCTGATCCCCAATTACCGTTACAGCGCCGCCGTCCGCACCCTGGACAACGGCCAGTTCGCCGCCGCCAAGGAGCAGTTCCTGGCGCTGAAGGATTACCGGGACAGCGCGGACATGGCCCTGGAATGCGATTACCGCGCCGCCGCCGCCGCCCTGAGCAGCGGCACCTTTACCTCCCTGCGCACCGCGCAGGCCGCCTTCGACGCCCTGGGGAATTACAGCGACAGCGCCCAGCGCGCCCTGGAAGCCCGCTACATCTACGCCGAAAAGCTCTTCCTCTCCGAAAACTGGGAGGAGGCCATCGCCGCCTACGCCCAGGTGCCCGGCTATGCCGACGCGGAGGAGAAGGCCCGCCTGGCCCGGTACTGCTGGGCCGAAAGCCTGATGGAGAAGGGCAATTATGCCGACGCCCGGGAAAAATTCCTTTCCCTGGGCGCCTATCAGGACGCCGAAACCAACGCCCTGGAATGCCTGTACCGGCCCGCCGTGAACGCCCTGGAAAACGGCGATCCCCTGGCCGCGGCGGATTATTTCGTGGAGCTGGACGAATACCGGGACAGCCCCCTCCTGCTGAAGCGGGCGTATTACGCCGCCGGCGATCAGGCCTACGAATCCCAGGATTACGAGACCGCGGCGGAATACTTCCTTTTAGCCGGGGATTATTCCGACGCCTACCGCCGGGCCGCCGGCTGCCTGTACACCCCGGCGGTCAACGCCATCGAGCGGGGCGACTGGGCCCTGGCCGCGGGCATCCTGGAAAAGATCCCCGCCTATCAGGATTCCAGGGATCTGCTGGCCCAGTGCTATTATCATATGGGCCTGGACATGCTGGAGCAGGAAGAATATGAAGCCGCCGCCGCGCTGTTTGAGCTGGCGCCCGGGCTGCCCGAAGCGCAAAGCGCCCGCCTGGAATGCGTATACCGCCCGGCCGTCGCGGCCCGGGACGCCGGGGACGTCCAGCGGGCCGCTGCCCTGCTGGAAACCATCCCGGATTACAAGGACGCCGCGGAGCTGCTGTACGCCCTGCGCTTTGAGGAAGCCCGGCAGAAGCTGGCGGACCAGGCCTGGGAGGACGCCATCGGCATCCTGACGGCCCTGGAAAGCCGGCCGGATACCGAAGACGCCCTGATGGCCGCCCGTTACGGCCTGGCCCAGCAGCGGGTGAACGAAGGAAAATACGAAGAGGCGGTGGAGCTGTTCTCCGCCCTGGGGGATTATCAGTCCGCCCAGGAGCAGCTCTCCGAGGCCCGCTATCTCCTGGCGGGAAGGCTGAAGGAAGCGGGGGACCTGGAAGGCGCCCAGACCATCTATGAGGCGCTGGGAGAATACGGCGACGCCGCCGATCAGCTGCGCGGGTGCATTTATGCCCGGGCGGAGCAGTCCGCCCAGGCGGGCGATATGGAAACCGCCCTGGCGCTGTTTGAAACCGTCTCCGGCTATCAGGACGCGGACACAAAACGCCGGGCTTACGCCTATACCGCGGCGGAAACCGCCCTGGCCCAGGGCGATCTGAGCCGCGCCGCCGCCCTGTTCACCCAGGCCGGGGATTATCAGGACGCTTCCGTCCGGGCCCAGGCCGCTGCCGACCGGTATTACGCCGACGCCTACGCCGCCGCGGTGGAGGCCATGGAAAAAAAGGATTACAAAACCGCGGCGGACATCCTGGCCCCCCTGGCGAAGGATAACGTGCCCGAAGCGTACGAAAACCTGCCGGGGGTATACCAGGAGGCCTGCTACCGCTGCGCCAACGACCTGTACGCCGACAGACAGCCCTTCGAGGCGCTGAAATATTACCGGCAGATTCCCGATTACAAGGACGTGAGCACCAAGCGGCTCAAAAGAACCGTGTATCAGGTCATGGGCAAATGGGAAACGGCCAAGGGCGTCAGCATGGAATTCCGGGAGGACGGCTCCTGCGTGATCGACGGAAAGGAAGCCTTTTATACCGTGCCCTCCGCCTTCGCCATCCACATCGGCGACAGCCCGGACACCACGGTTTATACCTATAATATAATTTCCCACGGGGACGGGAAGCTGACGCTGCTGCAGGTAAAGCAGAACGTATATTACCGCATGACCCGGGCGGAAGAATGACCCGGCTGGAGAGAAACCCATGGAAAACGTGACCCTTCGCCTCCGCGCCTATTCCCTGCCGCCGGATGAAAAACACATCGACGTGCTGGACGGGATCCGGGCGCTGATGATCCTGCTGGTGGGCTGGTTCCATATCTGCCAGCAGCAGGGCTGGCTGGTTCCCAGTCTGCCGTGGATCGGCAAGCTGGATTATTTGCTGTACTCCGGCTATCTCTGGGTGGACGGGATGCTGCTCCTGTCCGGCTTTCTGCTGTATCTGCCCTATGCCTCCGGCGGCAAGGCCCCTTCCATCCTGGCGTTCTACAAGCGCCGGCTGATCCGCATCCTGCCCTCGTACCTGCTGTGCATCCTGCCGATCTTCGTTATCTGCGTCCTCCAGGGGAAATATCCGGACCCTTCCTTCGCCGTCAAGGACATCCTGACCCACCTCACCTTCACCCAGACCCTGTTTCAGGACACGTATTTTTCCTCGCCTTCCAACGGCGCGCTGTGGACGGTGGCGGTGGAGATGCAGTTCTATCTCATCTTCCCCTTCCTGGCCCTGGCGTTCCGAAAAAAGCCCGCCGTCACCTTCCTTTGCATGACGCTGGCCGCCTTCGGCTTCCGGTATTACGCTTTCCGTCTGGAAGACCCCTCCATGTTCTTCAATCAGATGCCCGCCTTCCTGGACGTGTACGCCTGCGGCTTCGCCGCCGCCAGCGCGTATGCCGCGCTGCGCAAGCGCCTGGGTGGAAAGAAATGGGACCGGGGCGTGCGGCTGCTCTTTACCGTGCTGTTCATCGTCTGCGTCTGCCAGCTGATGCAGCTCGCCCGGCGCCAGGCATTCGATTCCAATCACTTATACGGCTCCATCCAGCGCGGTCAGCTGGTGCACCGTTTCCCCCTGGCCGCGGCGCTCGGCTGCGCCATGGTCTGCGCCGCCTGCAGCCTGCCCTCCCTCCGGTTCGCCCTGGGCAATCCCGTCATGCGTTTCCTGGCCTCCGTTTCCTTCCAGTTTTATATCTGGCATCAGCTGATCGCGGTGCAGCTGCGGAAATGGCGCTTCCCGCCCAGCGCGATGGACGCGCCCTGGGACGGCGATTACGGCTGGCAGGTGCGTTACACCCTGGTCTGCTTCGCGGCGGCCCTGGCCTGGGCCACGCTGGTCACCTATCTGTTCGAGCGCCCCGTCGCCCGGGCGCTGCGAAGAAAAACCCGGGCGGAAAAATAATCCTTCCCGCACGCAAAAAACACGCCCGTCAGCGCATACTCCGTAAGGAAGCTGCTCCGGACATAAGTATTGCCGTCAAAAAAGGATATGAAACCGGCGTTACCATTGCGGTCACGCCGGTTTTGCCGCTCTGCCTTGGATTATCAGGCACATCATCCGAAGCCCGTAATCCCTGCAGACAAGAAAGACGTCTCAGCAAACGAGCGCCTATGATGCGCTTGCCTGATAGGAAGCGGTAATGCTGTTCTGCCCTTCCATTCGATGAAAACCGGCCGCAGTATAGAATTCTATTTCTGCTTTAGCATCCACATCAACCACTACCATCATCTGATTCGGCTGATTCAATTCTATTGCCTTTACCAGCAACGCCATTTCATAGCCTTGCTGTGCGGCTTCAGGCTTTATAAACAGGTCATAGATCTCATGAATCTCATAACAGCATTGTACATCCAGATAGCCTTGGACCTGTCCATCCTTTACAGCCAGCAGGACTCTGAATTTATCCCGAGCAGAGAGAATTCGCTCGGCTGTCCAGTAAGTATCGGGTCTATGAAGATCACGGTACTGCTTCATCCACTTTTCACAAAGCAGCTCGATCTGGCCGGTGGATACGTTCGGGGGTGATCCGGTCAGGATCATTTTCTGCTGTTCCGGATCAAATTTTGCCCCTTTCATCCGCAACGGCCGGGAAATCGCTGAATTTTGCGGATTGAATACAAAATCCATATGGAATCCGCAGTAGTTTCGCTCCATATAGGATAGCATCTCAGTAAACGCTTCTTCTTTCCTGGTAAAACCTATGATCATTTCGATATACCGATCATCCGGAAGAACAAGCCAAACAAAAAGCCCCTCGGTTGTTCCGTTTTTCAAAACGGCAAAAGCATATTCGTCTTTGCTCGTTAAGGAACGATAAAGATTATCCTTGTCATAAGTGAAATGGGGATCGGAATAGAACGGGTTCCCGGCCAATTCACCGATAAAACCCTCGTACTTTTCAAAAGATTGGATTTCCTGAATCATCAAAAGTGCCTCCTCTAATCCCGGTTTGTCAAAACCATTATCCCTTCATTGCTCAGCGGGATCAATTCCATCCGGATATGCAATCGTTGCGCTAAAAAAGCCCGAAGGAGACGCTTCTTTACGAAGCGCCTCCCTCCAGAGCGTGTTTTTCTTGCTTTTCAGGCGTTTACGATCTCCGCGCCGTCCCCCAGCAGGAGGCGCACCCGCCCCGCGTTGCCGCTGCGGTCCGGGCCCAGCACCAGCGTTTCCGCCCCGCATTCCCCGGCGTACCGGGCGATGGCGGCGGGCGCGTTCTCTTCGTACAGGACGTTCACTTCCGCATCGGCCTCATGGGCCAGGGAAAACAGCTCGTTCAGGATAGCGGCGTCCTCCTGGGGCTGGCTTTTCCGGGTGCACACGTGCAGCACCTTCAGCCCCGTGCCCTTTTCCCCGGCGATCTCCCGCCCCCGGCGGATCAGCCGCGCGCAGTCCTTCTGCGCCGTCACGCACACCAATACGCACTTTTGCCCGTTCATGCCGCTGTCTCCCCCCGGCTCCAGGCGCCCACGGCCTTGTCATGGGCCGTCACGGTGATGATCTCCCCCGCCTTCCAGTCCGGCCGGGGCAGGTTGGCGTCGTAATAGAACAGCCGGTCGTCCTCCGGATTGGCGGGATTGCCCACGCTGAGCATCAGGGGGTAATACTTCACGCCCTCCCGGGGCACGGCCTTTTCCTCCATTTCCTTGAATGCGCCCGTGGTGCTGCGCACCCGGCCGTGGAGCACGTTGTCCAGGTGCCGGCGGTAATGCTTCACCGGCAGGACGAACAGCTCCATGCAGAAGATGCTCACCGCCCCGCACAGGATGGTGGATACGGCCCCCAGCCAGATGACGCGCCGAACCAGGCAGAAAATCGCCAGCGCCAGCAGCGCCGCGGCGGGCAGGCACACCGCCGCCAGCCTGCGTTTGTACTGGGCGCAGATATCCCGATAGTCCTGTTCCGTATACAAAATGATCGTTCCTCTCGTTTCTGATGATGGTTTGTTTACTCCCTTCCGTATTATACCGCAGTTTTTTCCAAAAGTACAGCCCCGGGCCGAAGGGGCGTTCACAGCAGGATGCAGATCATGCCGCCTTCCCCCTCGTTGAGCATCCGCGTCAGGGCGGACTGCACCTTTTCCTGGGTATCCGCCGGCATGCGGCTCAGCTTCCCCGTCACGCCTTCCCGGATCAGATCCTTGAGGGATTTCCCGAAAAAGTTGGTATCCCACAGGCTCTGGGGATCCTGGCGGTAGGCGTCCGTCAGGGTGCGGACGAATTCCTCGCTTTGCTCCTGGGTGCCCAGCACCGGGGCGATCTCCGTTTCGATGTCGGACCGGATCAGGTGCAGCGTGGGCGCGCTGGCCCGCAGCCGCACGCCCCAGCGGCTGCCCTGGCGCATCAGCTCCGGCTCCTGCAGCTTCACCTCGCTCATGGCGGGAGTCACCAGGCCGTAGCCCGTCTGCTGCACCTCCCTGAGCGCCCCGGCCACCACGTCGTAAGCCCGCTTAGCGCTCACCAGCTCCTTGAGCATGGACAAAAGCTGGGCGTCCCCGGTGATCTCCTCCCCGCACTGTTCGCTGAGCACCCGGTTGAACAGCCCATCCCGCACCGGCAGTTCAAACGTCACGGTGCCTTCCCCCAGATCCGTCCTTTCCATCCGGGGCGGCAGGAAATAGGCCGAATCCGCAAACGCTGCGACGGCTTTGTCCCGATCCCGCATCAGGCGCATCTGCTCGCCCAGGGCCCGGACGGTCTCCAGCGCCTGGGCGTTGAGCCAGTGGCTTTCCTCCAGCGCGCCCATCCAGGAGGGCACGGAGAAGCGCACCTCCCGCAGGGGAAATTCCGTCAGCAGCCCGGACAGGAGCCCCTGGATGTCCTCCGGCCGCATATCCTTGAGGTTCATCGCCATCACGGACACGCCGTACTTGCTCTCCAATCCGTCCCGCAGCGCCTGGCATTCGGCGCTGTCCGCCCGGGCGGAATTGAGCACCACGGCGAAGGGCTTTTTCAGGGCCTTCAGCTGGCGGATCACCGTTTCCTCCGCCTGCACATAGGCGGACCTGGGCAGATCGGCCACCGTGCCGTCGCAGGTCACCACCACGCCCACGGTGGCGTGGTCCTCCATCACCTTCCGGGTGCCCAGGGCCGCGGCCTCCTCAAAGGGCATATCCTCGTCGGACCAGGGGGTGGATACCATCCGGGCGGCGTCCCCCTCCTGGGTGCCCAGAGCGCCGGGGATCAGATAGCCCACCGAATCCACCAGCCGCACCCGGGCCGTCAGGCCGTCGCCCAGGTCGATCCGGGCCGCCCCCTCCCCGGGGATGAAGGCGGGCTGGGTGGTGGTGACGGTGCGACCGGAACCGGACTGGGGCAGTTCGTCCGTCAGTCTCTCCCGCCTGGCTCCCTTTTCCATAAACGGCAGCACCATCTGCTCCATCAGCCCGGCGATCAGGGTGCTTTTCCCGGTGCGCACCGGGCCCACCACGCCGATATACATTTCCCCGCCCGTTCTTTCCGCAATATCCCGATACACAGGCCCAACCGTCATGGCCGCATCCTGCTCCATCCCATCCGCCTCCTTCACGCGTCCTCTTCACGCTATTCCTATGCCTTCCCCCGCGCCGGTATGCCATCCCGTCTTGCGCCCCGGCCTCCGCGCGTGATATAATAGGATATGATTTCTGCTTACGGAGGACGCCATGGCCCACTATGCGCTGACCCTTCCCCTCTCCGCCGCCGACGCCGGGATGCTGCGGGCGGGAGACACCGTTGTATTGACAGGCCCCATGCTCACCGGGCGCGACGCGGCCCACAAGCGCCTGGACGCGCTGCTGAATGAAGGAAAGGAACTGCCGGTGGACCTTCGGGGCGAAACGATCTATTACGTCGGCCCCGCCCCGGCCTCCCCGGGCCACGCCTGCGGCGCCGCCGGGCCCACCAGCAGCTACCGCATGGACGCTTACACCCCGCGCCTTCTGCGCCTGGGCCTGCGCTGCATGATCGGCAAGGGAAAGCGCAGCGAGGCGGTGCGCGCCGCCATGCGGGAATGCGGCGCGGTGTACCTGGGCACGGTGGGCGGCGCGGCGGCGCTGATCGCCCGAAGCATCGAAAAAACCGAAACGGTCTGCTATCAGGACCTGGGCACCGAAGCCATCCACCGCTTTTACGTGCGGGATTTTCCCGCCGTGGTGCTCATGGACAGCGTGGGCGGCAATCTGTATGAGACCGGCCCGGCGCAGTACCGGCAGGAGGACGCATGAGGCTCATTCTTGTCCGCCACGGCGAGCCGGATTACGGGCGCGACTGCCTGACGCCCCTGGGCCGCCTGCAGGCCCGGGCCGCGGCCGAACGGCTGCTGCACGAGGGCATATCCGCCGTGTATTCCTCCCCCATGGGCCGCGCCCTGGAAACGGCGCGGCATACCGCCGACGCCCTGGGCCTGTCGGTGGAAACGCTGCCTTTCATGCACGAGCTGCACTGGGGCGGCATCGGCGGCGCCCCGCTTCCCTTTGAGGGCCATCCCTGGGACGCGGCGGACGAAATGGCCCGCACGGGCTGGGACATGACCCGGACCGACTGGGCATCCCATCCGCTTTTCGCCCGCAACCTTGTCACGGCGGAGGCCGCCCATGTGGCCGAAAAAACGGACGAATGGCTGCGCGGACTGGGCTATGCCCGGGAAGGAACGGCCTACCGCTGCCTCCGGAGCGGCGGAGAAAAGCGCACGGTGGCGCTGTTCTGCCACGGCGGCTCCTCCACCGCGATGCTTTCCCGGATCTTCTCCTTGCCCTTTCCCTATCTGTGCGCCGCGGTGCACCTGGACTTCACGGGAATCTTCATCGTCCGCTTCCCCCGCCGGGAAGGCGGCGTATCCCTGCCCGTTGCGGAGCTGTGCGGCGACGACCGCCACATCCGCGGCCTGGAAACGCCGTAAGGGGCAGGCTGTACAGACAAGCCATCCCGTGATATAATGGATTGTTGACTTCTTACTGAACGCAGGAGGACGGAACATGCGCAGGACGGGAAAGCGTTTCCTTGGGCTGCTGGCGGCGGTCCTTATTTTCCTGTCCCTTGCGCCCCGCGCCCTGGCGGACGATTACGATCCCCTGTACCCGGAGCTTTTGTCCGAGGGCCATCTTTCCGCGGCGTCGGCCATCCTGATCGAGGCGGACAGCGGGGAAGTGATCTTTGAAAAGAACGCCGACCAAAGGATGTACCCCGCCTCCACCACCAAGATCCTCACCGTCTGGCTGGCCCTCACCAACGGCGATCCGGAGCAGAAATACACCGTCAGCGAAAACGCGGTGAACCTGGCGGCGGACGAATCCTCCGCCAAGCTGGCGGCGGGAGAGCAAATGCGGCTCATCGACCTGTGCTACGCCGCCATGCTCCCTTCCGGCAACGACGCCGCCACCGCCATCGCCGAGGGACTGGCGGGCAGCGTGTGGAATTTCACCGCCATGATGAACCAGGCCGCCTATTCCCTGGGCTGCAAGAACACCCAGTTCGTCAACGCCAACGGCCTTCACGACGAAAACCATTTCACCACCGCCCGGGACATGGCCATCCTGGCCCGCATCGCCATGCAGAACGAAACCTTCCGCCAGATCGTGCTGGCGTCGGAATACACCCTGCCCCGGGATAATATCTACCGCGCCCGCACCATCAAGAACCTCAATTATTTCGTGGCCAAAACGGAAGGCCGGGAAAGCCGCTACTACCCCTACTCCACCGGCATCAAAACGGGCACCACCAGCGCGGCGGGCAACTGCCTGGTGGCCAGCGCCAGCAAGGACGGGGTGAACCTGATCTCCGTGGTGTTCGGCTCCGCCTCCGATGAATCCCGCTATACCGACACCGTCCGCCTGATGGACTACGGCTTCGCCCAGTATCTGAGCACCAGCATCGCGGAGATCTACGCCATGAATCCCCGGGTGGTGGAGGTGCGCAACTTCGCCCTGGACGATCCCCAGGTGGGCAAGCTGCCCCTGTCGCTCCGGATGGTCTCCACCGACGCGTCCGACCTGATCGTCACCACCCGGCAGCAGGTGGATTACTGGGTGCAGAATTTTGCCTCCATCACCGTTACGGATTTCACCCGGGACCTGCGCGCCCCCATCCAGGAGGGCGAGGTGATGGGCACGCTGACCTATTATCCCGAAATCGGCAACCCCGTGATGTACGAATTGCTGGCGGGCCGGTCCATCGCCGCCCGGGAGCAGATCGCCCCCACGTCGGAGGAGATCATCTCCGCCGCCATGGCGGACCCCAATCCCTTCCCCCGGATCACGGTGGAATTGGTGATGCTGTATCTGGTGCTGCCCGCCCTGGGCATTTTCCTGCTGATCCGCCTGATCCGCGCCCTGATCAAGATCATCCGCAAGCGCATCCGGGTCAAGGTTTTCAAGCCCACCAGCCGGTACTTCCGGTAAACAAAAAAGGCCGTCCATACGGCCTTTTTTTATTGTGCGCGTTTTATTCGCCCAGCGCTTCCTGCAACACCCGCAGGTCCTTCCGCAACGTATCCTCGTAGGCGGTCAGGGCGCCGTCCCCCGTCACCAGCGGGTCCAATTCATACACCCGGGCGCCGGTTTCCTGGGCCACGGCCTGGAGGGCGGCGCTTTCGTACTGGGGCTCGGAGAACAAAGGCGGATTGCCCGCCGCCTTCACCTTTTCCACCACCTCCGCCAGCATCCGGGGAGACAGGGGCTCGTCCGGCTCCAGGGCCACCACGGCGGCCACCTGCAGCCCGTAGGCCTCCGCGAAATACGGGAAGGCCTCGTGGAAGGTCACGATGGTGCGGCGGGGAAGCGCCCCGATGGCGGCGGAGAGCTCCGCGTCCAGATCGGCGAGCCGCTTCGTGTACGCCGCGGCGTTGCGGTCGATCTGCTCCTGCTTTTCCGGCAGCAGCTGCGCCATGGCGGCGCGGATATTTTCCACCATGATCACCGCGTTCCTGGGCGACAGCCAGATATGGGCGTTGTAATCCCCGTGGTCGTGGCCCTCGTGGTCCGCGTGTTCCCCATTTTCCTCTTCCTCCCGGAGCAGGGAAACGCCCCTGGAGCAGTCCACCAGCATCAGATCCGGGTACTGCTCTTTCACGTCGCCCAGAAAGCTCTCCATCCCCGCGCCGTTGCACAGCAGCGCTTTGGCGGCGGAGAGGGCCTTGATGTCCCTGGTGAGCAGCTGATAATCGTGCAGGCAGCCGGTGCTGGGCGGGGTCATGGAAATCAGCTCCACGCCCTCCACGCCCTCCAGCACGTTTTCCGCCAGCACGTAAACGGGATAAAACGTGGCCATGACCGTGACCGCGGACGATTCTTCCTGCTTGTTCCCGCAGCCCGCCAGGGGCATTAGGCACAGGAGCAGCAGCAGCGAAAGCGCTTTTTTCATGGGATGTCCTTTCATTTTTCCTTGGCCCGGGGCGCGATCTCCGCCAGCGTCAGGCCCTTGTTCTTTTCCCCGGCCAGGCGGATGCTCCAGTCGTTTTCAAAGAACAATACCGGATTGTCGTTCACGTCGAAGCCCCGGGCGGTGGTGGAGGTCAAAAGCAATTCATCGGCGGGAACGGGGCTTTCCGTGATCCAGCGCACGAAGCGGTAGCCCAGACGGTCCATCACCAGGTCCACGCCGTATTCGCTTTTGAGCCGGTAGGTGAGCACGTCGAACTGCAATTCGCCCACCACGCCCACGATGAATTCCTCCAGCCCCGTTTCGTTGCGCCGGAAGGTCTGGATGGCGCCCTCCTCGGAAAGCTGGTTCACGCCCTTGACGAACTGCTTGCGCTTCATGGAATCCAGCGGCCGCACCCGGGCGAAGCGCTCCGGGGCGAATACGGGGATCTTTTCAAACCGGATTTTCCTCCCCGTGCACAGGGTATCCCCCAGGCGGTACACGCCGGGATCGAACAGGCCGATGATGTCCCCGGGATAGGCGTCCTCGATGCCCTCGCGCTCGTCGGCCATGAACTGCTGGGGCTGTTTCACCTGCATTTCCTTATTGGTGCCGGAATGCCACACGGTCATGCCCTTGTGAAACACACCGCTTACCACCCGCAGGAAGGCCAGCCGGTCCCGGTGGGCGGGGTTCATGTTGGCCTGGATCTTGAAAATGAAGCCGGAGAAGTCTTCGTCCTCGGGCTGGATCCATCCCTGGTCGCTCTCCCGGGGCAGCGGCCGCTCGGTATAGCGCAGGAACCGGTACAGGAAGGGCTCTACGCCGAAATTGGTGACGGCGGAGCCGAAGAACATGGGGGTCAATTCGCCCTTCCGCACGGCCTCCAGGTCAAAGGCGTCCCCCGCCTCGTCCAGCAGCTCGATCTCCTCCGAGAGCCGGGCGCGGTAATGCCTGTCCAAAGCGGTTTCAAAGGCGGGATCGTCCACGGAGATCACGGTCTTGCCCGCTTTCGTTTTGCCGTGGTCGCCCCCGAAATAGAGCTCCACCGTCTTTTCATCCCGGTGGTACACGCCCTGGAAATCCCCGTCCACGCCGATGGGCCAGTTGATGGGGCAGGCCCGCACGCCCAGCACCTGCTCGATCTCCTCCATCAGTGCGAAGGGGTCCTTCGCCGCCCGGTCCATTTTGTTTACGAACGTGAAGATCGGGATGCCCCGCATACGGCATACCTTGAACAGCTTCACCGTCTGCTCCTCCACGCCTTTCGCCGCGTCGATGAGCATCACGGCGCTGTCCGCCGCCACCAGCACGCGGTACGTGTCCTCGGAAAAGTCCTGGTGGCCCGGGGTATCCAGAATGTTGATGTGATAGCCGTCGAATTCAAACTGCATGGCGCTGCTGGTGACGGAAATGCCGCGCTGCTTTTCGATCTCCATCCAGTCCGAGGTGGCGTGGCGTTCGGCCCGGCGGGCCTTCACGCTGCCCGCCTGGCGGATGGCGCCGCCGTACAGCAGCAGTTTTTCGGTCAGTGTGGTTTTCCCGGCGTCCGGGTGGCTGATGATGGCAAAGGTGCGCCGGCAGGCCACCTCTTTCGCTAAATCAGGCATAAATGATCCTCCTCCAAGAATTTCTTTTCAAAAACTCCCGGACGGTTTCAGGGGGGACAGCGCATTCTCTTTTTTCCTCCTTCTTGCGCGCACGCATGCGCAGCATCTTTATTATATAGCGTGATCCGCGCCGCTTGTCAATCATTTTCCTTCCCTTCCCGCAGCCCGAAAAGCCGGCGGTTCCGGGGCAGAAAGGACTTATATGTCATAAAAGGTCGGCATCCGGCCGCTTTGTCCATGACCGTTCCGGAATGTATGGAAAAAACAAGTTTTTCATAAATTATCGTTGACAAATCATGCAAAAAAGAATAAAATAACAGCGTTTGAATCCCGCTTGAAGCGCTTCTCCGTCTTGAGCGGCGCTTTCAAACGGAAAAACATCAAAAGGAGTGTCTCAAACCATGGATAAGAAAAAGGCCATCATCGCTGTTGTGTGCGTCATCGTTCTCGTTGTCGCCGCCATCCTGATCTTCAAGAAGCCCGCTGCCAAGGACGCCGTCAGCTCCGCCGTGGAAGCTGTCAAGGACACCGTGAGCAAGGTTGAAGAGACCGTGAAGGACGCCACCGAAAAGGTGGAAGAAGTCGCGAAGGACGCCACCGAAAAGGTGGAAGAAGTTGCGAGCGCTGTCGAAGAAGCCACCAAGTAATGACAGCCGGATCCCGCAAAGGTTCCTGGCCCCGCTTTCTGGAAAGCGGAGCGCAGGCCCCGGGCGGGAACAATGCGGAAGGGCAGGCGCCCGTCGGGCGTTCTGCGGTCCGCGTTTCATCGCTCCTCAAAGGGAGCGATTTTTTTGTGCCCCGCCGGAAAAGAAACGCTTGACAGGCATGGTAAAATACAGGTAAACGCTGTTTCTTCTCTTTTTCGTGCCCGGCCTGCAAAGGAGACGCCATGAGTTACATTGCGGTGGAAGCCCTGAACAAAGCCTTTACCGTGCGCAAGAAACGGGAAAAGGGCCGTTTGCTGCGGGAAAAAAGCACCGTCCAGGCCCTGAAGGACGTTTCCTTTTCCATTGAGCGCGGGGAGCTGGTGGGTTATATCGGGCCCAACGGCGCGGGCAAGTCCACCACGGTGAAGATCCTTTCCGGCATCCTCACCCCAGACGGCGGCAGCGTCGCCGTGGGCGGCCGGGTGCCCTGGAAGGAAAGGAAGGAGCACGTGCGGCATATCGGCGTGGTGTTCGGCCAGCGGACCCAGCTGTGGTGGGACGTGCCCATCCTGGACAGCTTCTCCCTTCTGGGGGATATTTACCGCGTGCCCCGGGAGGAGCACCGGCGGCGGCTGGAGGAGCTGGCGGAAGCGCTGCAGCTCACAGATCTCCTGCGCACGCCCCTGCGGCTTTTGAGCCTGGGCCAGCGCATGCGGGCGGAATTGTGCGGCTCCCTGCTCCACGGGCCGGAATTGCTTTTCCTGGACGAGCCCACCATCGGCCTGGACGCGGTGAGCAAGCTGGCGCTCCGGGAATTCCTGCAAAAGGAAAACCGGGAAAAGGGCACCACCATCCTGCTGACCACCCACGACATGGAGGATATTTCCGCCCTCTGCCCCCGGGTGATGGTGCTGGGCCACGGGCAGAAGCTCTACGACGGGACGCTTACGGATCTGCTCTCCCGCTACGATACCGACCGGGTGATGACCGTGCGCTTGGGCGGCAGTCTGCCGCCGCTGCCGCCTTGCTGCCAGGTGCAGCGGGACGGGGAAGACGCCCGCATCACCTACTCCCCGGAGCAGCTGCCCACGGCGGAGCTGATCACCCTGCTGCAAGCCGCGGGGCCCCTCCGGGAAATGACCATCCAGGGCCAGAATGTGGACCGCCTCATCGCCGCCATGTACCGGGAGATGGACCTATGAAAGCCTATTTTTCCGCCTTCCGCATGCGCTGGAAAATGGAACTGCAGTACCGGGGCGCGGTGCTGGGCGGCATCCTGTGCCAAATCTTTTTCGGGCTGGTGCTGACCGCGGTGTACCGGGCGCTGTATCTGGGCAATCCCCAAGCGGGCATGCGGCTTTCGGACATCACCACCTACGTCTGGCTGCAGCAGGCGTTCTTCCGGATGCTGCTTTCCTCCGATCCGGAGCTGATGGACAAAATCCGCACCGGGAGCATCGCCTATGAGCTGTGCCGCCCGCTGCAGCTGTACGGATTCTATTATGCGCGCATCACGGCCCAGAAGCTGATGGGCAGCCTGCTGCGGGCCGCGCCCATGCTGCTTTTCGCCGCGCTGCTGCCGGAGGGCTGGGGCATTTCCCTGCCCGCCTCCCTGCCGGCGCTGCTGCTGGCCGCCTGCGGGGTGCTGCTGGGGCTGCTGTGCGTTTCGGCCATGGAGTGCATTTCCATGGGCTTTACCATGCGCACGTTGGATTTCCGGGGCGTATACGCGCTGATGAATCTGCTGATGACCACCTTTTCCGGAAACATCCTGCCCCTCACTCTGTTCCCGGATTCCTGGCAGCGGGCGATCACCTTGCTGCCCTACGCCCAGATGCTGGATACGCCCATCCGGCTCTACACCGGCGCCTACGCCCTTTCCCGGGCCCCGGCGGCGCTGCTGATCCAGGCGGTCTGGATCGTCCTTCTCGTTTCCCTGGGCCTGGCGCTCTGGGCCCGGAACCAGAAAAAGCTGATCGTGCAGGGAGGATAAGCATGGATACCGTGAAATTCTATCTCCGGTCCATGAAAATGCAGCTGAAATGCCAGCTGCAGTACCCCGCCTCCTTCCTTTTGCAGACCCTGGCGCAGTTCGTGATGGAAGGCGGGGAAATGCTGGCGGTGATCCTGATCGTGGACCGGTTCGATCACCTGAACCAGTGGACGGCGGGAGATCTGTATTTCTTTTTCGGCATCATGTCCGTCACGTTTTACCTGACGGAGTGCTTCGGCCGGGGGGTCACGGGGTCCTTTCCCTCCATGGTGCGCTCCGGGCAGCTGGATACGCTGCTTCTGCGCCCCCGGGGCGTGCTGACCCAGGTGATCTGCTGGGCCATTGATCCCCGGCGCATCGCCTGCATCGCGGTGGGCACGGCGGCGCTGGTGATGGGCAGCCGCATGGCGGCGGTGCAGTGGACCTTCCTCAAGGCCCTGGCGATGATCGAGGCCATGGCCATGGGCGGCATCCTGATCCTGGGGCTGTTCCTGATCGAAGGGATCTTCACCATACGGTCCGTCAAATCCGTGGAGCTGGTGAACGCCCTCACCTACGGCGGGCGCAGCGCCTGCGAATACCCCATCGACGTGTATCCCCGGCCCCTGCGGGTGCTCTTCACCGTGATCGCGCCCTTCGCGCTGACGCTGCAGTGCCCCGCGGCCTATATCCTGGGCAAGCCGCTCTACGGCTGGCCCGGCTGGGCCGCCTTCGTAACGCCCCTGTCCGGGCTGGTTTCCTTTTCCGTTCTCTATCTCCTGTTCCAGCATGCCATGCGGCATTACCGCTCTACGGGGAGTTGATCCTATGCCGTCCGTTACCACCCAGGGCATCGTGCTGCGCCACGCCGATTACCGGGAGCACGACCGGATGCTGACGCTGCTTTCCCCGGGCATGGGCCGGATCGAGGCCCTGTGCCGGGGCTGCAAGCGCCCGGGCAGTCCCCTTTTGTCCGCCAGCGAATGGTTCACCCTGGGAGAATACGTGCTCTATACCGGCAAGGGGCGCATGACCGTCACCTCCTGCCACGTTTCGGAGTCCTTCTATCCCCTGCGCACGGATTACGAACGGCTGCAGTACGCCACCTACCTGCTCTCCATCGCCGAAGCCGCCGCCCAGCCGGGCGACCGGGCGGTGGAGCTGTTCACGCTGCTGGCCCGGTCCCTGTCCCGTCTGGCCTACGGCGAAAAGGACCCCCAGGCCGTGGACGCCGCGTTCCTGCTGCATTTTTCCGCCATCAGCGGCTACCGCCCCCGGCTCAGCCACTGCGTCCTGTGCGGGCGGCGCATGGAGGACGCGGAGATCCGCCTGATGGATACGGAAAACGGCGGCTTGGTGTGCCCCCAATGCGCCGACGCCCGCCAGGGCCTGCGCGCCGTCACGGCGGACCAGGTGCGCTGGATGCGGGACGTATTGGAAAAGGGCATCGACAAGACCGACCGCCCCGCCGCCGACGCCCCCGGCCCCCTGCTGGGGCTGTATGTGGAAAACCGGATGGAAAAGCCCATCCGGCATAAAGGACTGTGGCGATAAAAACGAACGGGCCCCTGCACGGCCTCGCAAAAAGGGGATATTGCAGAAGCCAATCTGCAATATCCTCTTTGTTTCCAGGAATATTGGTTCTCTATAGAAGAATGAGCAACAGTGAATACCGGGAAATCGAAGAACCCCGGGGTGGTTTGGAGGGGCCGCAGCCCCTCCAAGTGGAATCCGCAGCAGCGACCTGTGCGCCGCGAGGAGCATTTTTGCTTTCGCAGAGCATGCCCGGCGAGAGCAAAAATGCTTTCCTTCCGCCTTTTTACGCCCAGGAGTCCCGCAGGGACGAGAGGAAAAGGCGTTTTATGTCGATCAAATGGAGGATCCATTTGATCGAAGGGGCTGTGCAGCAGCCCCTTTCGTTATCCAAAGCGTTTTTCCAGCTCCTCGTATTTTTCGTGGGTGATCAGCGCGTCGTGATCCGTGCCCTCCAGGCGCACCACGTAGGTCCAGCGGCCGTAGGGGGTGATGTCCCGGATGCGGCGCAGGTTGATGATATAGCTCTTATGGCAGCGGAAGAAAATATCCGGATCCAGCCTCTCTTCGGTTTCCCCCAGGGTTTCGGAGAGGACGTAGCGCCCGTTGTTCTCGGTGTAGATCACGGTGGCGCGGTCCTCCCGCTGCACCAGAAGGATATCCTGCATGTCCACGAAGGTAACGCCGTCCCGGTGCTTGAGCATCAGCCGGCCGGCGGCGTTCCTGGGCTCGGCGGGCCGGGGGGCGGCCAGGGGCTGCTCCGGCGCGCGGCGCAGCCGGCTTTCGATCCTGTCCAGGGTCTGCTCCAGCCGGTCCAGCCGGAAGGGCTTCACCAGGTAATCGAAGGCATACACCTCGAAGGCCTCGCCCATGTATTCCTCGTGGCCGGTGGCGAAAATCAGCACGCAGGCGGGGCTCTGGTCCTGAATAAGCCGGGCGCATTCGATGCCCGTTTTTCCCGGCATATCCACATCCAGGAACACCACCTGGGGCCTGAGCTTCTCATACAGCGCCATGCACTCGTCCCCGGTCACGGCCTCCCCCGCCACAAAAAACCCGTCCGTATCCTGGATTTTTTTGCGCAGGATCAGCCGCATGCCTGGATCGTCGTCGGCGATCAGAACGGAAATCAGCGCCTTATCGGTCATGCCCGGGTCCTCCCGCAGCGCGTCCGGGATCTGCGGCCCAGGACCTCGCTGAAGATCACGCCCTGCAGAAGCGCCTGGGCGTTGAGGAATTCCTCCGTGCCCGGGGCGGGCTTTTCCAGATCCTCCACCACGGGGCCGTTCAGCATATAGTCATGGCAGCAGTCCTCGCCCTCGGTGCCCACGCCCTCGATCCCCATGATCGGGGCCGGGGAGTGCATATGCGGCTCCATGGGCTTGGCCACGTGGGGCGCGGCCGGGTGCATGGGCCGGGCGTTCATGGCCTCCGCCAGAGGCTGCCGCGGCGCGGGCTGCATGGGCCTGCCCGGCTGCATGGGCCGGG
>JAILBG010000099.1:0-4313 GCA_024681215.1 Clostridiales bacterium | reverse complement strand
CAGGGAGTAAGTATGCCAAGAAAGAAAAAAAACCCGGCGCTCCATTTGCCGCTGATTCCGCTCAGGGGCCTGATGGTGTTTCCGCATATGGTGCTGCATTTCGACGTGGGCCGGGCCCGCAGCGTGGCTGCTTTGGAGCAGGCCATGATGGAGGACCAGCAGGTCTTTTTGGTAGCCCAGCGGGATGGGGACGTGGAAGAGCCTGCCGTGGAAGATTTTTGCCAGGTCGGCACCGTGGCCTTGATCAAGCAGGTGCTGAACCTGCCCGGCGACACCATCCGCGTGCTGGTGGAAGGGCGTCAGCGGGCGCTGCTGAAGGCTGTGACACAGGAGGAGCCGTTCTGGATGGCCGATTTGGAAACGCCGCCCCAGGACGTGGTGATCACGCCTGAAATCGAGGCCATGGTGCGTACCACCCACGAACTGTTCGAGGAATACGCACGGGCTTCCATGCGGGTGTCCGGGGAAACCCTGCGTTCCGTGGGCGACGTGGACAGGCCCGATCAGCTGGCGGATATCATCGCCGCCAACGTGCTCACCCGCGTGGAGGACCGGCAGGCGATTTTGGAGGAAATCGATCCTGCCCAGCGGCTGGAAACGCTCTGCGGCATCCTGATCAGGGAAACGGAGCTGGCGGGCATCGAAAAGCAGGTGCAGAGCCGCCTGAAAAAGCAGATCGACAAAAACCAGAAGGATTATTACCTGCGGGAGCAGATCAAAGCCATTCAGGAGGAATTGGGCGACAGGGACGAAACCTATGTGGACGACCTGCGCAAAAAGGTTGAAGAAACGCCCATGAACGACGAGGCCCGGGAAAAGGCCAATAAGGAATTGGACCGGCTCAGCCGCATGGCGCCCGGCACCCCGGAAATCGGCATCAGCCGCACCTACGTGGAATGGATCCTGGACCTGCCCTGGGGCAAAACGACCACCGACAATCTGGATCTGAAGCGCGCCCGCCGCGTGCTGGACGAAGATCATTACGCCATGGAAAAAGTAAAGGAGCGGGTGATCGAATATCTGGCGGTGCGCCGCATGAAGGAAATGAACACCCAGGACGGGGCGCTCAAGGGGCCCATCCTGTGCTTTGTGGGGCCGCCGGGCGTGGGCAAAACCAGCATCGTAAAGGGCATCGCCAAGGCGGTGGGCCGCAAATTCGTGCAGATGAGCCTGGGCGGCGTGCGGGACGAGGCGGAGATCCGGGGCCACCGGCGCACTTACGTGGGAGCCATTCCCGGCCGCATCATCGCGGGCATGAAGCAGGCGGGCACCATGAATCCGGTGTTCCTGTTTGACGAAATCGACAAGATGAGCCACGATTTCCGGGGAGATCCCGCCTCCGCCATGCTGGAGGTGCTGGACGGCGAACAGAACAGCGCGTTTCGGGATCATTACATGGAACTGCCCTTCGATCTTTCCAAGGTCATGTTCATTACCACCGCCAACACCATGGACACCATCCCCGGCCCGCTGCTGGACCGGATGGAAGTGATCGAGGTGCCCAGCTACACGGAAGAAGAAAAGCTGCAGATCGCCAAAAAACACCTGCTCCCCAAACAGATCAGAGAGCACGGCCTGCCGCCCAAATCCGTGAAGGTGAGCGACAGCGCCATGAAGCGCGTCATCGAGGATTATACCCGGGAAGCCGGTGTGCGCACCCTGTCCCGCACCATCGCGCGGGTGGTTCGCAAGGCCGCGGTGGAAATGCTGGAGGAGGACCGGGAAACCGTGTCGGTTTCGCCTCAGGTGGTGGAAAAGTACCTGGGCGCGCCGCGGTATTTGCGGGATAAGCCGGAAAGGGAGCCCCAGGTGGGCGTGGTCAACGGCCTGGCCTATACCACGGTGGGCGGCGAGACCCTCGCCGTGGAATGCGCCACCATGCAGGGCACGGGACAAGTCAAGCTCACCGGGCAATTGGGCGACGTCATGAAGGAATCCGCCATGGCGGCGCTCTCCTGGGTGCGGGCCCATGCCGCCGAATTCGGCCTTGACGGCGAATTCCACAAAAATCTGGATATTCATATTCACGTGCCGGAAGGCGCGGTGCCCAAGGACGGCCCCAGCGCGGGCGTCACCATGGCCACGGCCCTCGTGTCCGCCCTGACGGGCAGAAAGGTGCGTCAGGATGTGGCCATGACCGGGGAAATCACCCTGCGGGGCCGCGTGCTGCCCATCGGCGGCGTAAAGGAAAAACTGCTTGCCGCTTACCGGGCGGGCATCAAAACCATCCTGCTGCCTAAGGAAAACCAGAAGGATCTGGAGGATGTGCCGCCTCACGCGCTGGAGCAATTCCAAATCCTGCCCGCCGAAACCATCGGCGACGTGCTGGTGGCGGCGCTGCTGCCCAATACGTGACAAAAATTATAGAATGAGAACAATATAAAACCTCCTGCGAGCATCGGCGCGGCGCTGTCCGCGCCGTTTTTCTATGTTCGCGGGAGGGAAAAAGGCTTCGTTTTCCGCGGAGCGCGCGCAATCGATCAGTCTTCAGTCTGGTGGTAAATGCGGGCGATTTCCGCCGTGTCCGTGCCGTCGGGGTTTTTCACCAGCAGAGGCGGCTCGATGATCATGCCGGGATTTACGTTCAGCATGGCTTCGATCAAACTCAGGCGGGCGGGCCGGGCCGCGTTCGCGTGCACCATACGCAGGCGCTTGGGCTCCAGGCGATGGCGGCGCAGAGTTTCAAAGGCTTCGGCGAGCCTTGGGGCGGGCAGCATCAGGGAGAATCGCGCCCTGTCGCGCAGCAGGAAGGCCGCCGCCGCGGCGACGTCGTCCAAAGTGCATTCCGCTTCCTGACGGGCGGTGCGCAGGGCGGCTTTGGGGCTGGGCAGGGAAGCGTGGGAGGGGCTGTAAGGCGGATTGCAGATCACCAGATCGTAAGCGGCGTGGGGAAGGAAGGAGCGCACCTCCTTTAGATCCCTGTTGTGCACGGTGATCCTGTCCCCGAGGCCGTTGAGCCGCACGCTGCGGTCCGCCCGGCCGGCGGCGTCCGCCTGGATCTCCACCGCGTCGCAGAACATATCGGGCGCGCGCCCGGACAGCAGAAGGGGCAATATGCCCGTGCCAGTGCCCAGATCGCATACCCTGCTCCGGGGCTGAACGCGGGAAAAATCCGCCAGCAGCACGGCGTCCATGCCGAAGCGGAAGGCTTCCGGCGATTGAATGATCCGCAGGTTTTTCCATTGCAGATCGTCGATCCTCTCCCCGGGCAGCAAAAGATTCGTTTCGTCGTTATTCATACATCAGCTCCAGATATCGGGTCATGCAGTAGCCGGAATTCCCCTCGTAAATCACGGCGCACCAGGTATCACCCAGGGCAGTGACCAGCAGCATATCGTATTTGGGCATCTCCATCAGCACGCCTGCGGAGGTGGAACAGCCGTCCCGCAGGTTCAGACTGCCGGCGTTAGACAGGATCCGGGCGGGAACGGGCGGATCGAGGGGCGCAAGGCGGATCGGGCTTTCAGCGGCGGGCGTTTCGCCGCCGGAAAAGGAAAGATACCGGGTCATCACGTAGCCCATCGTACCATTATATGCCACACGGCACCATTCCGCGCTCCGATCGAGAACGGACACCATATCCTCCCGGGGGATGGTGCGCAGCACCCGGCCGGAGGAACTGGGGCTCTCGCGCAGGTTCAGGGACCCGCTGGGAGTGGCCACCCGTGCGGACGCGCCGGACGCCTGCGGCCTGGGAGCGGGGGAGGCGGCGGGGGCGGGGGAGGCGGCAAAGGAGAGAAACTGCGTCATGACGTAGCCGGTATCCCCGCCGTAGACCGTTTTGCACCAGGCGGTTCCTTTTTCCAGGACGGGAACGGTTTCGTTCCGGGGGATGGTGCGCAGCACCTTGGCGGAAGCGTTGGGAGATTCTCGCAGATTCAGCGATCCGTTTTGGGTGGTCACCCGGGCGTAGGTTTCCGCCGGTTCCGGCGTGGGCGCGGCGGGGGCGTCCGGGAACGAGAGATAAGCGGTCATCACGTAGCCGGAAAAACCGTTATAGGCCGTTCTGCACCAGGCCGCGCCCCGTTCGTAAATCGGAATGGCGGCGTATTGGGGAATGGCGCAGAGTACTTTGGCGGAAGCGCTGGGTGACTGACGCAGATTCAGGGACCCGTTTTTCGTGGCGACGCGGGCCTGCTGGGCGGGCTGTTCGGCCGATGCCTGCTGCGGGCTCTCCTGCCCCGGAACGGCGGGACTTAAAACCGAACGGGCGAGGGAATATACCACTCGGACGCAGCCCTCGTAATAAAACCCCAGGATCTGATCGTAGGTATAGCCCAGCATCGCCATGTACATCGCGCCGCGCTGACTCA
>JAILBG010000017.1:0-29693 GCA_024681215.1 Clostridiales bacterium | reverse complement strand
TGGGCCTGCCCGGCTGCATGGGCCGGGGAGCCTGGGGCCGCTGGGGACGCTGCGCCTGGGGCCGCTGGGGAGCGCGCTGCTGCTGAGCGCCGCCGTTCTGCTGCATTTGCTGCTGCTGGGCGGCCTTCTGCTGCTGGCGTTTTTTCTCGTTGCTCTTGGTCACAGCGCTGATGACAGCGGAAATGATCAGAAAGATCAGCCATGCATAGGGCATTGATTCGCGGCCTCCTTTCACCGCAGGCTCGGGAAGGGCGGCGTCATGCCGCCCCTCCCGGCGGGTCGCATATTACTTCTTGGCATCCAGCGGCTTGGAGGCTTCCGCGGCGGGCGCGGCGGCCTTGGCGATGCCGGTGCGCATTTCCGTATCGGCGATGGTGTTCTGCATCTGATAGTAGTCCATCACGCCCAGCTTGCCTTCCTTGAGGGCCTCGGCCATGGCCAGGGGCACCTTCGCCTCGGCTTCCACCACCTTGGCGCGCATCTCCTGCACGGCGGCCTTCATTTCCTGCTCGTGGGCGACGGCCATGGCGCGGCGCTCCTCGGCCTTCGCCTGGGCGATGCGCCGGTCGGCCTCGGCCTGGTCCATCTGCAGCTGCGCGCCGATGTTGCGGCCCACGTCGATATCCGCGATATCGATGGACAGGATCTCGTACGCGGTGCCCTTGTCCAGGCCCTTGTCCAGCACGGTCTGGGAAATGGAATCGGGGTTCTCCAGCACGGCCTTGTGGGTGTTGGAGGAGCCGATGGTGGTCACGATGCCTTCACCGACGCGGGCGATGATGGTTTCCTCGCCGGCGCCGCCCACCAGGCGTTCGATGTTGGTGCGCACGGTGACCCGGGCCTTGGCCCGCAGCTCGATGCCGTCCTGGGCGATGGCGGCCACGGGCGGAGTCTCGATGACCTTGGGCAGCACGCTCATCTGCACGGCCTGGAGCACGTCGCGGCCTGCCAGGTCGATGGCGCAGGCGGTGGTGAAGGACAGGTTGATGCTGGCCTGCTTGGCGGAAATCAGGGCGTTGATGACCCTTTCCACGTTACCGCCGGCCAGGAAGTGAGTCTCCAGCATATCGGTGGTGACGTCCAGGCCGGCCTTGCGGGCTTTGATGTAGGCGTTGACGATCTTCTGGGGGCTGATGCGGCGGAAGCGCATGCCGATCAGGGAAATGATCTTGACCGGAGCGCCCGACGCCCGGGCGTTGATCCACAGCCCCACGGGCACGTAACGGAAGAACACGGCGGCGATGATGATGATGACGGCGACCAGGATGATCCACAGCAGCGCCGCGCTTGAAATACCGGCAGCAAACATTTTTCGATCCCCTTTCTTTTCTCAGTTCATTGGCTGACGTTGAGCTTTCCCATTCGTTATCCCTGGACGGCGCGCACCACGATCTTCGCGCCCTCCACCTTTTCTACCCGGACCTTAACGTCTTTTTCCAGGTACTGGCCTTCAGACACCACGTTCAGGCGCACCCCGTCGAATTCCGCGAATCCCACGGGATTGAGCACCGTCACGGTGACGCCCTCCTTGCCCAGCAGCGCCTCCGTCTCCTCGTGATCCATGGTCTGGGTCACTTCCTTGAGGATCAGATCGGATCTGCTGATCCTGCCCGTGGCGGCGGACTTGATGGACGCCGATATGGCGATCCCCGCCAGCGCCAGGGTGATCAGCGTCACCGCCAGCCCCGCGGCCGGGCCATACTGGTTCCAGGTGATGAAGATGCCCACGGTGGTCAGGATCAGCCCGGAAATCCCCGGCAGGCCGAACCCCGGCACGAACACCTCCACCACCAGCAGCGCCACGCCTGAAAGCAGACATAAGATCAGCGGCAGATTGGTCACGATAAAATCAAATACCGCTTCCACGCTTTCTCGCCTCCCTTTCTGCACTTTGACGGAAACATCATAGCACAGGGGGCGGGCCACTGAAAAGGCAGTTTGCTCCAAAACCCGCTTTTTGCGTCTGAAATGTCACAGTCCGCGCCGCAGATCCGCCGCCAGGGCCTTCACATCCTGCTCGTACACCGGGGCCAGGGCCCTGCGGTAGATGATGGAAGCGGGATGATACAGCGCGAACAGCGGCCGTCCCGCCGCGCTGTCCATCCAGGTGCCGTGGCAGTCCCCCACGGTGCGTTTGCCGTCGGTGAGCGCCCGGAGCGGCACGTTGCCCAGCGTGGCGATGGCCCGGGGGCGCACCGCCGCGATCTCCCGGAGCAGCCAGGGCGTGAAGAGGGACAGCTCCTCCTTGTTCGGCGCCCGGTTGCGTTTCCGGCCGGTGGGGCCCGTTTCCGTGGGGCGGATCTTCACCACGTTGGAAACGAAGATCTCCTCCCTTTTCAGGCCCGCCAGCAGCAGGAATTCGTCCAGGTTCTTCCCCGCCTTGCCCACAAAGGGCCGGCCCTTCACCACCTCGGTTTCTCCGGGGGCTTCCCCTACCAGCATCAGCGTCGGGCCGTCGCTTTTCCCTTCGCCCAGCACCAGGGGCTTATCCTCCCCCGGCCACAGGGGGCGGAAAAACGAGAGCATCTCCTGATATACCTTGTCTACCCCGGCCACGGTATCCCTCCCGTCAGGCTTCCGTCAGTTCCTTCAGCTTGTCCCGCACGGATTGCAGATCGTGCCAGGCGTCGCGCTTCTTGCTTTCGTCCCGCAGCAGGGCCGCGGGGTGATAGGTGGGCATGAACCACACGCCCTTTTTCTCCGTCCAGATCCCCCGGTCCCGGGTGATGCGGATCTGATCGCCCAGCACCGCCCGGGCGGCGGTGGCCCCCAGCAGCACGATCACTTTCGGCTGCACCAGGGCGAACTGGGCCCGCAGATACGGCATGCAGGCCGCGGCCTCCTCCGGCAGCGGCGCCCGGTTCTGGGGCGGGCGGCACTTGACCACGTTGCAGATATACACCTGCTCTCGCGTCATGCCGATGGCTTCGATCATTTTCGTCAGCAGCTGCCCGGCCCGGCCCACGAAAGCAAGGCCCTGCAGGTCTTCGTCCGCGCCGGGGCCCTCGCCGATGAACATGAGGTCCGCGCTGCCGCTGCCCTGCCCCGGCACCTTATGATGGATCTGCCGGCACAGGCCGCATTTTTCGCACCCCGCGATCTCCGCGTGCAGCGAATCCCAGGAAACCTCCATGCCAACGCCTCCTTAGTATGCCCGGTTTTTCCGCCGTTACTGAAACCGGGTGCGCAGGATGGAAAAGGTGCTGGACACATCCTGGGTCAGCCAGGACACCAGCGAAAAAATCAGCGCCAGCAGCACCAGGATCACGATCACGCCCAGCACCACGCCCAGGAAATCCATCATCCCGGCGGCCAGGCGGAAATGCTCCCGCCGGTCTTCCTTTTCCCATTTTTTCCGCTGCTCGTATTCCTGACGGCCGGGCTGCCGGGTCATCATCCTTCATCCCTCCGATCAAACGTAATCCATCCAGGGCGCGCTTTCATCCTGGCGGCCGGTCAGCCTGCCTTCCGCGCTCAGCCCCGGGAACCCCTGCTGCCGCAGGGCCTCATAGAGCACCACGGCCACGGAATTGGCCAGGTTCAGGCTGCGGGCGTCGGGGCGCATGGGGATGCGCACGCACCGGCCGTATACCCGGGACAGCAGCGATTCCGGCAGCCCCTTCGTTTCGCACCCGAACACCAGGAAATCGTCTGGCCCGTAGCGCGCCTCGGTATACGCCCGGGGCGCCTTGGTGCTGGCGAAATGATACGCCGCATCCGGATATTTCCGCATCAGCGCTTCAAAATCCGGCAGCACGGAAATATCCACCATGGAAAAATAGTCCAGCCCCGCCCGCTTCATGTATTTGTCCGAAAGGGAGAAGCCCAGGGGCTCGATGAGGATCAGCTCCGTCCGGGTGGCGGCGCAGGTGCGGGCGATATTCCCCGTGTTCTGGGGGATCTCCGGCGCATATAAAACGACGTGCATGCCTGTTTCCTTTCAGATTTCCCGTTTGCTTTCCTGCCAGGCCCTCTCCAGCGCGGCGCGCAGGCCCAGCAGCTGGATATCCCGCAGCTGGGCCCCGATCCTCTCCTCCAGCCCGGGCGCCTCGCGCAGATCCTCCTCCCAGATGGCCCGGTCGCTGAGCACGGCGTAGGCAAGCGTCTCCGGGGGCATATCGCAGCTGAGGCGGGAGAAGGAATACAGCGTCTCTTCATCGTCGGAAAGGAATAGGTCCTCCCCCTCCGGCAGGCAGGCGTACCGGCCGTCCTCCGTCCGCCGGGCCCCGGCATACAGCATGATCAGCGCCGAAAGGCCCATGCACAGGCAGGGGGGCGTTTTTTCCTCCCGTTCCTCATAGGCCCGGACCAGGGGCAGCGCCTGCCGCTCCCAGCCCCGCACGGCACTGCGCAATACCAGCGCCAGGGGCTGCTCCACCGCGGGGGATTCCATTTCCGCGCAGACGGCCATGGCCACGGGGTCCAGCGCCTCCCGGCTGCGGCCCATGGAGGGCATGATCTCATGCAGCAGGGCGTGGCCGAGGAAAACGCGCATCTCCCCGTCCTTCATGCAGGCCCGCACCGTTTTCATGCCCAGCAGCGCGCCCGGCCCCGCCAGGGTGGAAAGCAGGGCGCCCTGCATCCGCGCCCGGTCCCCGTTTGCCATTCCGCATTCCTTCTTTCCCGTTTATTTTACCAAAGAATCCCGCCGCTGTAAAGCGATGCGGCATTGTAAAGCGCGGAGAAAAATGCTATAATACCTGCGTGCATACCAAGGAGGCAATCACCATGACGCAAGAAAAAAAGAGCGAAAAGATCCTGAACGTCCCCAACACCCTCACCATGATCCGGGCGCTGCTGATCCCGGTTTACTGGGCGGTGTTCATGCAAGGCCACCACACCTGGGCGCTGGTGATCTTCATCGTCGCCAGCCTGACGGACCTGGCGGACGGCTACATCGCCCGGAAATACGATCTGATCACCGATTTCGGCAAGCTGATGGACCCCTTCGCCGACAAGCTGATGGTGCTCAGCGTGATGCTTTCCCTGGCCCTGGAGGGCATGGCCCCCTGGCCTGCCCTGGCCATCATCCTGCTCAAGGAGCTGCTGATGGTGCTGGGCGGCATCATCCTGTACAACAAGGGCGTGGTGGTATACGCCATCTGGATCGGAAAGATCGCCCAGGCCACCACGGTGGCGGGGCTGATATTGTGCTTCTTCCACGAACAGTTCATGCAGCTGGGGGTCCCGGTGCACTGGATCGTGCTGTGGTGCGCCGTGGCGCTGACCCTCACCGCCCTGGTGATCTACGGCCGCAGCGCCATTGAGAAATACAAGGCCGCGGACGCCCCCCAGGCGGAGGACGGCCCGGAAAAATAACAGTTTCCGGCAAAAAACGGCTTTCCCGCAGCAAGGGAAGGCCGTTTTTTCATGCAATGCCGCGCCTTACATAAGCGCTTCCAGCTCCGATGGGGAAAAAGAAAACTCCGGCACGTCGAAGGATGGCTCCGCCAGCAGGCAGGGCGGGAAGAAAAATACGATCTTCCCCTCCGCCGACACATAGAAATCCCGGCTCGGAATGAAGTCCACCTCGTAATCGTCCCGGTCCGCGTCGGGGCGAACGGCGCCCGCGGCCCGCAGCTTCTCAAACTCCGCGTACAGGACAGGCAGCAGCGCCTCTTCCATTTCGTCGGAGGAGCCGTTCACCAGCCCGGGATAATCCGGCAGATCCGCCGCCGTGATCCCCTCCAGGTTTTCCGGGTCCGCCCCGGCCAGGATCAGCGCCGCGCCCCGGAGGGTCATCACGTCCCCGGCGGTATCGCCGTATACGTTGAAGGTCTGCGCCTCCAGCTGCAGGGACAGGAGCTTCTCCCCCCGGGTCTGCCGCTGGTGCTGCAGGATGCTCAGCAGCCGTTCGGTGTTGCACAGCACGGAAAAATCATGCTCCACTTCGTTTTGCCCGTCGGACTGCATGTCCGGGGACGCGGCGAACATGGGTAGGGCGATGTCCTTCGTTTCCCCCAGCGCCATTTTGTAGGTCTCGTTGATCAGCGCCGCGGTGTAGGTGTCCCCCTCCACCGCCGGATAAGCGTAGGTGAAATGATACGTCCAGTTTTTTTCGTCGGGATAATATGCCTCCCCCGACAGGCGCTTGACCGTGAAATACCCCTGATCGGCCACCGTTTCCTGCACCCTGCGGGATGCGGAGGCAGCCTGATCCTCTCCGCCGCCCGGCCGGTACAGCAGCGCGAACGCCAGCGCCGCCAGGGCCAGCGCGCCCGCCGCCAGGCAGATCAGCTTTTTCTTTTTATCCATTGGCGATCTCCCAAACGATGAAGGAATTGCGGATCATTTCCGCATAAAAGGCGTATTCCGCCTGGCGCTCCGCGGGAAAGCGCAGGGCCAGGCTGTATACGCTGCCCGTATCCTCGGTGAGCACCGTCAGATGGTATTCCCCCTCGCCCAGGGCTTCCATGCGGCTGAACGCCCGATCCGCGGTGATCCGGCAGCCGGGATGGGCCTTTTCAAAGGCCTCCGCCGCTTCGTCGAAGGACATGTCCGCCAGGCTCAGCCGGATCTGCACCGTCACGCTCCCGTCCGCGCTGCGCCATTCGCCCGCGCCCTCCCCGGGCAGCAGGAATTCCGGCAGCCGCAGGGAATACCCCGCCGCTTCGTCCGTTTCTTCCCGCCACAGGGCGGAGCAGCCGCTTTCGTACCGCGGCGTCAGCACGATGCCGTTTACCGTGTATCCGAATTCCGCCTCCGCGTTTTTCTGCAGGGATACCTTCGTCCCCCGCAGCCAGAGCACCGCGTCCTCCGGCAGCAGGGAAATATCCCCGCCGTCCTCCATCGTCACGTCGCTCACATAAAAATCGCAGTCCGCGGTCACGTCCGCCCCGTCGGTCTCCACGGCGTAAATATACGCGCCGCAGGCGCCGAAAGCATCCGGCACAAGGCTGATCCCTTCCCGCTGAAACAGGATGCCTGCCGCCGCGGGGGCTTCTCCGGGGGCAAACACGCCGGAAGCAAACAGCTGGCTGTACAGTTTTTCCGCTTCCGCCCAGGTGAGGAACGTGGTGGGCCGGCACTTCAGCGCCGCGGCGGCCAGCGTCCGCTGGCCCAGCGCCGGGGCGGGGTCCGCTCCCTCCGTGAGCACGCATCCCGTTTCTTCCGTTTCCGCCAGGGCGGCGGCCAGGATGTCCAGGACCGTCTGCAGCCCTTCGTCCGGATCAAAGGCCATGGCCTGCGCCTCCCGCTGGGGGGCGGAATAGGCCGCGGGGGCGCAGCCCGCCGCCAGCATCAGGATCAGCAGCAGCGCCGTCAGCTTTCGTATGCGCATATCGCCGTTATGCCTCCTCTTTCGTTTCCGGCCGGGGGGCGGCCTTTTCGCCGGCCGGCTCCAGCACCGTCACCGTGGCCCATTCCACCCGCCGGTCGATGATCTCCTCCGCCCGGATGCGCAGCCCGCAGCACTCCACCACCGGATGGCTGCCGTCCTTGGGAATGGTCATCATCCGGCTGTAGATCAGCCCGCCCAGGGATTCGTAGCCCTGATCCGTGGGCAGGGAAAGCCCCAGCGCCTCGTTGATGACTTCGATCAGGGTGCTGCCGGCGATGCGGTATTGATTTTCCCCGGTTTTCTGGATCTCCGGGGGCAGGGGCGGGTCGTACTCGTCGTAGATATTGCCCACGATCTCCTCCAGCAGGTCTTCCATGGTAATGAGCCCGCTGGTGCCGCCGTATTCGTCCACCACGATGGCAATGTGGGTCTTTTTCTTCTGCATGTCCCGGAACAGCACGTCCGTCCGCACGGATTCCGGCACGAAGTACGCCGGGCGCAGGATCTCCCGCAGCGTCTTTTTGCCGCCGGTGGACAGGGCCAGCAGATAATCCCTCGTGTTGATGGTGCCCAGTACGTCGTCCAGGTCCTCCCCGTACACCGGGAAGCGGCTCAGCCCGCTTTCCAGGATGGTGCGCATGATCTCCCGGTTCCCGGCGTCCACCTGCAGGGCGGTCACGTCGGTGCGGTGAGTCATGCAGTCGGCGGCGGTCATGTTGTTGAACTCGAAAATGTTCTCGATCATGTCCCGCTCGTTGCCGGCGATGGCGCCCTTCTCCTCGCCCATGTCCACCAGCATGCGGATCTCGTCCTCGGTGACTTCTTCTTCATTGTCGTTGGGGTCGATGCCGAAAAGCCGCAGCACGCCGTTGACCGATTTGGTCAGCAGCCACACCACCGGCTTCATCACCTTCGATACGCCCTGGATCACCCCGCTCACCGCCCGGGCCACCTTTTCCGGCTTCTTCATGGCCACCCGCTTGGGCACCAGCTCGCCGAACACCAGGGTGAAATAAGACAGGATCAGCGTGATGAGCACTACGCACAGGGTATTGAGCGCGGCGTCCGAAAAGGCCGTAAACCCCCAGCCGCGGATCGTCCGCACCAGCGGCGCGGCAAAATTATCCGCCGCGAAGGCGCTGGCCAGGAACCCCGCCAGGGTGATGGCCACCTGAATGGTGGACAGAAAGCCCGAGGGCTCCAGCACCATTTTCAGCAGCCGCGCGGAAACCTTGTCGCCCTCCTCCGCCCGGCGGCGCAGCTTCGTTTCGCTCAGGGACACCACGGCGATCTCCGCCGCGGCAAAAAACGCATTGATCGCGATCAGAACCACCTGGATCAACAGCAGACCGCCAACCGGCGTTTCCAAACGTCATTCCTCCTTCTGTGGGCGGGCATACGCCCGCATGCTCCAGTATAGCATACCGCCGGCGCTTTTTCCACATAAATTTGAAAAGAATTTGTAACATTATTGTCGTAAACGATTGTATCACCGCCCCGGCTGTGGTATAATAGCGAGGCAACCGGCGCGATAGCGCGGTTGGCCGTCCTGCCGTAAGACGGCAGGCGTTAAGGCATGCTGAAAGCCGGCCATCCCCCACGGAAGCAGGGGGCGGACCTGACAGTGCTGGAGAAACGGATGAACAGGCGAAGGACGGACGCGGACGGTTTTTCCCCGCGCAGGGCGGTTTTCCGCTTTGCGGTGCTTGTCCTGTCCGCCCTGGCGCTGCAGGGCATCCCGTTTCTTTTCACATTGGCGGAGGGAGACGGCGGCGTGCTTCTGTATCTGATCCACCTTTACGCCGTGATCCCCCTGTGCGCGTTTTTTCTGGCGCTGTGGGCGGGGCTGGGCGGCGTGCATCCCTTCGCCGCGTTTTTCCCGGTGGGCGGGGCGCTGCTGCTGCTGCCGGTATACGCAAGCGTCGGCATGGGACTGCTGTGCCTGCTGCTGTCCCTGATCGGATCGGTGGCGGGCCAGGAATGGAGGAAACGCAGCCGGCAAGGAGGACGCCGTGGCGGACAAAAACGGAAAGCAAGGTAAATTAAGCCGTTGGGCGAAGCGGATCGGCGGCGCGCTGCTGTCGCTGCTGCTGATGGCGGCGGTCTGCCTGGCCGCGGTGCTGCTCCAGTCCCCCGAGGAGACGAAAGCGCCCCAGACGGCGGAGGAAAGCGCCCCGGCGGTGACCCGGATGCAGTCCGCCGCCATGGACGATCCCGCGGCCCTGGCCGGCCTGTTCGGCTGTCCTTTGCCCGCGCTGCCGGGCCAAAGCTGCCGGGGCCAGGCCGGCAACAGCGCCTACGACGGCAGCACCGCGCGGGTGGCATGCCTGATTTACGACGACGCCGCCGTATACGCCGTGCAGCCCGCCGCCGCGGCTCCGCTGCTGCTGCGCGAACGGATGGAGGTTTCCGTCCGGGGGGACCTGACGGTACTGGGGCTGCCCGCGCTGCTGGCCGAAAGCGGGCAGGAGGCCTGCCTGTATTTTTCCAACGAAACCGCGGCCTACGCATTCTATACCCCCGCCGCCGGAACGGAAGCGCTTCTCTCCCTGGCCCGGCAGCTGGCATGGACCCCCTGAAAGCCTTGCGCTCCGGCGCAAAAAACGGTATAATGACGGGGAAAGCGCAGCTTTCCGTCCCGGGGCCCCGAAGGGGTGCGCGCCGGGCGTCAATGAAATAACGATTGCTGCGTTCCGCCCTGCGGAACGGCGCGCCCCCGGGCGCGGACCCGCCCCCGATCCTCTTTTACGCGAAAGGAGGCTGCACCATGGCGCAGTCCCGGCGAAAAAAGCGCAGAAACGCCAATAAAAAAGATATCCGGCTCCCCCTGCTGCTGATCCTGGCGGCGGCGCTGGTGCTGTTTGTGCTGGTGATGCCCAAGGAAACCACCGTCCGGGCGATGAACGTGTCCGCCTCCGGCCAGGTGAGCACCCACGCGGGGCTGGTGCTCTCCGAGGTGATGACGGACAACCTCTCCGCCCTGCCGGATGAAAACGGCCGGTTCGGGGATTGGGTGGAAATCGAAAACACCCTGGACGAGCCCATGAACCTCAAGGGCGTGGGCATTTCGGACCGCAACGACCGCATCAAATTCCTCTTCCCGGACGTGACGCTTTCCGCCGGGGGCCGGGTGGTGGTGTTCTGCGACGGGATCAATCAGGACGACGCTCACGGCATCTTTCACGCCAAATTCAAAATGTCCTCCCTGGGAGAGACGCTTTATCTCTTCGACGCCTCCGGCGTCTCCATCGACTCGGTGACCGTGCCCACCCTGAACGGCAACGAAAGCTATATCCGCGTGCCGGCCGCCGCCGGGGACGGCGAGGACGACGCTTCGCCCTCCGCCCTCTGGGAAAAGACCGACAGCTATTCCCCCGGCTTTGAAAACACCCAGGAGGGCCACGCCCGGTACCTGGCCGCCTACGCCGTCACGCCGGGCACGCTGATGATCAACGAGGTGGTGCCCACCCCCCGGTCCGGGCTGCGGGACGAGGACGACGATCTGAGCGACTGGATCGAATTGTACAACGCCGGAGAGAAGGATATCCCCCTGGGCAATTTCGCCCTCTCCGACGATGAAACCAAGCCCGTCAAATGGACCTTCCCGCAGGACGCGGTGATCCCGGCAGGCGGGTATTACATCGTGTTCTGCTCGGGCAAAGACAAAGTGGAGGAAACCACCCGGTATCCCCACACCAATTTTTCCATCAACAGCGAAGAAGAAACCCTGGTGCTCTCCACCCAGCTGGGCGAGCTGGTGGACCGGGTGGTGGTCACGGGGGTGGGCCGGGATATGAGCTACGGCCGCGACCCCCAGACCCTGAACTGGCGGGTGAACACCCTGCCCACCCCCGGCGCGCCCAACGATCAAAGCGGTGCCAACCGGGCGGACCAGTTCCTCCGCGCCCTGAACCATTCCGGCGTCTATATTTCCGAGGTCATGTCCTCCGCCAACAGGATCAAAGCCTTCGAGGACCTGGGCCCCGGGGATTATGTGGAAATCTACAATTCCTCCGCCCAGGTGCAGGATCTTTCCGGCTGGGGGCTGAGCGACAATATCGGCTGGCCGCATAAATGGACGTTCCCCGCCGGAACGTCCATTTCTCCCGGGGAATACAAGGTGATCCTGCTGGACAAGTACAGCGGGGACGGCGTGAACCTGTCCCAGCTGCGGGGCTCCTTCGGCCTGAAGCGGGCGGGGGGCGAGATCCTCACCCTGGCCGACGCCACCGGCCGGGTGCTGGATAGGATGTACCTGCCCGAGATCCCCACGGATATCTCCTACGGCCGCACCCTGGGGGCCAACGGTTTTTTTTATTATGACGCGCCGACCCCCGGCCAGGCCAACGGCAGCGGCTTTTCCGGGTTCAGTCAAAAGCCCGTGTTCGATACCCCCAGCGGCCTGTACCGGGGAGAAATCACCGTGCAGCTTGCGGCGGAAAGCGGCGCCCAGATCCGCTATACCACGGACGGCTCCATCCCCACCCTGGACAACAGCCTGCCCTACTCCGGCCCCATCGAGATCACCGATTCGGTGGTGATCCGGGCCCGGGCCTTCCAGGGCGGGCTGCAGCCCTCGGACACCGTGACCGCCTCCTACATCATGAACACCTACCACACCCTGGACGTGATCTCCCTGGTGTGCGAGCCCCACGAGCTGTGGGATCCCCAGACCGGCCTGCTTTCCGAGGAACAGGACCACAGCGCGCGCAGCAAAAACCCCAACGACGCCGAAATCATCAAGCAGAAGGAAAACGGCGAGCCGGACCTGCCCTTCAGGACCCCCGTGTACCGCTCCTACGGCAAGGACGACCGGCCCGGGTATATCGAATTTTTCAATATCGAAACCGGGGAATGCTACATTTCCCAGGGCATCAAGATGGACCTGATGGGCGCCTACAGCCTGGACATGCCCCAAAAATCTTTCAAGATCCGGGCCCAGGCCGCCCTGGGGGAAAAGTATTTCAATTATCCCCTGTTCCCGGACAGGCCCTATACCCAGTATAAATCCTTCACCCTGCGCAATTCCGGCAACGACAACGTGTGGACCCGGGTGAACGACGGCATGCAGACCCGCCTCATCGACAAATACCTGGATTCCCCTATCCTCACCCTGGCCTGGCGGCCCGTGATCGTGTACCTGAACGGGCAGTACTGGGGCCACTACAACCTGCGGGAGCGCAAGGACCGCTTTTCCATCGCCCAGCACGAGGGGCTGGATCTGGAACAGGACAAGGAAATCTACGAAAACGCCACCATCCTCCGGGGCAGCTTCGCCGCCGATCAGGGCAGCAACAAGGAATACAAGGCGATGGTGAATAAATTCAAGACCCTGAATCCCAACCAAAACCCCGAGGACCTGCAGTATATCTACGACCATATCGACGTGGACAGCTACATCGAATGGCTGGCCATCAAGATGTACTTCGGCGATTCCGACCCCGGCAACATCATGTATTACAAGCTGCCCGGGGGCAAATGGAAGTGCCTGATGTTCGATCTGGATTACGGGCTGTACAATTCCGAATTCAACAGCCCCTGGAGCTACCTCAAGGAAAAGGGCATGGGCACGGCGCACATCAACAACGTGATCTTCCGCAAAATGTTGGAATCCGACGAGATCCGGGATAAATTCCTCACCCGCCTGGGCTTCATTCTCAAGACCCTGACCACCGACGTCATGATCCAGGAGCTGCAGGAATGCACCTCCATGATCGAGATCGAGCTGCCCATGCACTGGGCCCGGTGGGCGGGCCATCCGGACACCCGGATCATCAACAAGGAATCCCCCTCCACCTCGGACGGCTATATGCGCTACTGGCGCTCCCGCGTCAGCCGCTCCGTAAACGTGCTGAGCAAGCGTCCCCACTTCATCTGGGAATACATCCAGAAGCAATTCAGCCTGACCAACGATCAGATGCTGCATTACTTCGGCCCGCAGCCCGAGAACCGGGGCACCTGACGCCCCTGCATTGACTTGCCGCAGAAAACGGTGTAGTATTACAGCGTGGATTTTACAGGAGGAAAAGGCATTATGAACAACAACATCACCTTCAACGACGTGGCCAACGGCAAAACCTTCGCGGACTGGTTTGCCAATCAGCTGTCCAGCTTCACGCCGCTCAACGTGGCCGTCGCCCTGATCGCCGCGCTGATCGTGAGCGTCATCATCGCGCTGGTATACAAAAAGACCTACCGGGGCGTGCTCTATTCCCCCTCCTTCGCCCTGACGCTGATCCTGCTCACCCTGGTCACCACACCGGTGGTCATGGCCATCGGCAGCAACGTGGCGCTGTCCATGGGCATGGTGGGCGCGCTTTCCATCGTGCGTTTCCGCACCGCGGTCAAGGACCCGCTGGATACGGCCTATATGTTCTGGGCCATCACCATGGGCATCCTGATCGGCTCCAACGCCTACGTGATCGCGGTGGTGGCGGTGCTGGCCATTTCGGTGATCATGCTGGCCATTTCCTACCTGCGCCTGCGCAAGCAGAACAATTACCTGCTGGTGCTGCACTATGACGAATCCGCCCTGCGGGATATCGAAAGCACCCTGAAGCGCAACACCCGGTCCTACCGCATGCGCAGCAAGACCGTCACCCGCTCCGGCGCGGAAATGACCGTGGAGGTGCGCCTGGACGGCAAGGTGAACATCGTCACCGATATGCTGGATATCCAGAACGTGTTCGACGCCACCCTGGTGGCCTGCCAGACCGAAGCGGGGGCGTAAAAAATGGCCCTTCCCCTTCGCCATGAGCTGAAATTCCTGGTGACGCGCACCCAATTGGAGGTGCTGCGGCACGTGGTCGCGCCCGTTCTGCACCTGGACCCCAACGCCGTGAAGAACGGCGGGCTTTATCACATCCGGTCCCTGTATTTCGATACGGCGTTCGACGATTCCCTGTACGAAAAATACAGCGGCGTCATGAACCGCGACAAATACCGCATGCGCATCTATAACATGAACGGCCAGGAAATCTTCCTGGAATGCAAAACCAAGGTGGGCACGCTGATCTCCAAGCGCTCGGTGAAGATCCCCCGGGATCTGGCGGAGCAGCTCATTGCCGGGGACCCCACGGGCCTGGAGAACACCCGCAGCGGACTGCTCCGGGACGTGTACCGGGAAATGCGCACCCGGCTTCTGCATCCCGTGGTCATCGTGGATTACGAGCGGGAAGCGTACCTGCACCCCGCCGAGGAGGTGCGCATCACCTTCGATATGAAGGTGCGCTCGGGCCTGAGCAGCATCGACCTGTTCAACCCCGCCGTGCCCACCATCCCGGTGCTGCCCCACGATGAAACGGTGCTGGAGGTCAAGTACAACCGCGTCCTGCCGCCCCATATCCGGGATCTGCTTTCCTACGCCTGCCCCGAAGCCGTGCAGACCGCCGTATCCAAGTATACCCTCTGCCGCCAGTACGAAGGGAAGGAATAACAAAAAAACAGGGTTTCCCCCTGCATTACATTCCCTCTGAATTCATCCGAAAATCCATCCCCCTCCAGCCGCTTTCTCAGGGAGGGGGCGCGGGGGAGGGACGCTCTTTGGCCCCAAAGAGCGTCCCTCCCCCGCTTTCTATCTCATACATGCACAATATCAAACCCCGCCGCCCGGGCCATGCGGTTCATCACGGCCAGGGCGTCGCCCTCGGGCTCCCAGCCCTGGGCGAAAATGCGGCTGACGCCCCTATCGTCCATTTCCCGCAGCCGCTGAAAGAGAAGATGCGCGCCCTCCGCGGGCGTGCCGCCAATGGAAAAGGCCCGCCGGTCCCCCAGCAGGGGCAGCACCTGCGCCTGGGCCAGGAGGGCGGCGTTTTCCGTCCGGTCGTACTGCTCCCGCAGCACCCGGGCCACCCGTTCATCCGTGCCGATGTACACGGTCATTTTCGCCCGGGGCGCGTAATGCTTGTGCTTCATCCCGGGGGACGGCGCGGTTTCCCCCTCCATGAGGGGGCGCATCACGCTGGGCGCCACGGCGCACTGCCCGGTGATCCCGGCGATCATACGGGGCGTCACGGCCCCGGGCCGCAGCACCGTGGGGATCTCCCCCGTCAGGTCCAGCACCGTGCTTTCCACCCCCACGCGGCATTTCCCGCCGTCCAGGATCAGGGGGATGCGGCCCCGCATGTCCTCCAGCACGTGGGCCGCGCTGGTGGGGCTGGGCCGGCCGGAGCGGTTGGCGCTGGGGGCGGCGATGGGCAGATCGCAGGCCTTGAGCAGCGCCCGGGCCACGGGATGATCCGGGCAGCGCATGGCCACGGAGGGCAGCCCCGCGGTGGTGACGTCGGGCACCTTCGGCGTTTTTTCCATCAGCAGCGTCAGCGGCCCCGGCCAGAAGGCATCCATCAGCCTTTCCGCCGTTTCCGTCACCCGGCACAGCCCGCATAGCTGCTCCCGCCGCCATACGTGCACGATCAGCGGATTGTCCGCCGGGCGCTCCTTGGCGGCAAAAATCGCCCGTACGGCGCTCTCGTTCAGGGCGTCCGCCCCCAGGCCGTACACCGTTTCCGTGGGAAAGGCCACCACCCGGCCCTGCCGCAGCAGCTCCGCCGCCAGCGCCAGGCTGTCCTCGTCCGCAGGCAGGCAGCGCGTATCGAAAACCATCTTTTCCTCCCGACGCATATACATTTTCTGTATATGCATCCTGTTTCTTCCTTATTCAGTATATACAGTCCCTCCGGGACCGGTCTATCATAGGCGCGGGCGGCGGATTTGTCAAGTATTCCGCGCTTTTTTTCTGCATTTCCGGGAAATGGGGTTGAGAAAAATGCATAAATATGCTATGATGTTCAGGCAGAACGGAGGCAGGATATGGACCGGCGATTCTATTTCTATGCAAATCCTTACCAGCCCCAAAGCGTGGACGCCGCCCGGGCGCTGCTGCGCGGGCTGACTGCCCGGGGCGCGCGCGTTTTTTCGGATCCGTGGCTGGCAAACCTTGGCATCGGCGAAAAGTGCACGCCCGAAAGCATCCCGGAGGGCACGGAGGCCATGGCGGTTTTCGGCGGGGACGGCACGCTGCTGCGCGCCGCGCAGTACGCCGTTTGCCGGGATCTGCCCATGCTGGGGGTGCACACCGGCACGGTGGGGTTCCTGATGCCCGGCAGTCCCGGGGATGCGGAGCGCTTAGCCGGGCTGCTGATGGAAAACAGCTACGCCGTAATGGCATGTCCCCTGCTGCAGATCCGCTATGAAGGGGGCGGATACCTGGCCCTGAACGATCTGGCCTTCACCCGGGGCGAGCATCCGGGGGTCATGGAGATCCGGGTGACGGCGGACGGGGAAGAGGTATTCACCGCCCACGGGGACGGCGTGGTGGTGTCCACCCCTCTGGGGTGCACCGGCTACGGCCTGAGCGCCGGCGGGCCCATCGTGCGGCACGACGCGCCCTGCCTGATGATCACGCCGCTGTGCGCCCGGGAGCTGCTGCTGCGGCCCGTGATCCTGCCCCTCAGCGCCCGGATCGTTCTTCTGGCCCACGGCCAGGCCCGGCGGCGGCTGCAGTTGGCCGTGGACGGGCAGACGCTTCTGCCGGTGACGGACGAGGCCCGGGTGGAAATCACCCTGGCGGACCGGAAGGCAAAGCTGATCCAGCCCCAGGAACACCGCTTTTTCGACACCCTGCGCCGAAAGCAGGTGGATTGGAATTTCATCGAAAACAGACAAGAAAAACAGGAGTGAGCACCATGAAGAACGCGCGGCAGGCCGCCATTCTGAGCATCATCGAGCAAAACGACGTGGAAACCCAGGAGGATCTGGCCAGGAAACTCAAGGACATGGGCATCGTGGTCACCCAGGCCACCGTATCCCGGGACATCAAGGAACTGCGGCTGCTGAAGGTCCTTTCCGCCAGCGGCGGCTACAAATACGCCACCGCCGACAAAGCGGAGCACGGGCTGAGCGAAAGGTTCGTGCGCATGTTCAAGGATTCGGTCCTGTCCATCAGCTTCGCCGGAAACATCATCGTCATCAAGACCCTTTCCGGCAGCGCCAACGTGGCCGCCGAGGCCATTGATTCCATGCGCCTGCCCGAGATCCTGGGCACCATGGCGGGGGACAACACCATCCTGGCCATCGTCCACAGCGAGGCGGAGGCCGCCCGCACCGTGGCATCCTTCCAGGACATGCTGTAACCAGACCGCCGATAGCGAGGCAATCAAATGCTGTTATCCTTATCGATCCGCAATATCGCGCTGATGGACAGGATGCAGGTGGAGTTTTCCTCCGGGCTGCACGTGCTCACCGGCGAAACCGGCGCGGGCAAATCCATCCTGGTGGACGCGGTGGCCCTGCTGCTGGGCGGCCGCGCCCAGAAGGAGCTGATCCGCACGGGCGAGGAAAAAGCCCGGGTGGAGGGCGTGTTCGACGTGACGGACTGCCCCGCCGTGCAGGCGCTTCTCAAGGAACAGGAGCTGGACGAGGGGACGGAGCTGATCCTCTCCCGGGAGATCACCTCTTCCGGGCGCTCCGCCTGCCGGGTGAACGGCGCGCTGCTGCCCCTTTCCCAGTATCAGCAGTTCACCGCCCTGCTCATGGACATCCACGGCCAGCACACCCACCAGGCCCTGATGGACGAAAAGCACCATCTGGCTTATCTGGACGCCTCCGGCGACGAAGGCCACCGGGCGCTGCTTGCCCGGGTGCGGCAGGATTATGAAGCCTGGCATGAGGCCCGGCGGGCGCTGGACGCGCTGGAAAAGCAGAGCGAACAGGCCGGGGAGCGGATGGAGCTGCTGCGCATCCGCCAGAAGGAGCTGAAAAACGCCCGTCTGACGGCGGGCGAGGAAGAGGAGCTGCAAAAGGAGCGGGACCGGTTCCGCCACGCGGAAAAGATCGAATCCGGCCTGCGGGAAGCCTACGGCGCGGTCTATGACGGCGCGTCCCCCGCCGCCGACGCCTTGCGCACGGCGGCCAGCGCCCTCAAGCCCATCGAAGGGCTGGACGACCGGTACGCCGCCCTGCGAAAGCGCCTGGAAGCGCTGTATTACGAGGCGGAGGACGCGGGCCTCACCCTACGGGACCTGCTCTCCTCCCTGGATACGGACCCCGACCGCATGGAGGCCGTGGAGGCCCGGCTGGACCTGATCCGCCGCCTGAGCCGCAAGTACGGCGGCGCCTCCACCGGGGAAATGATCGAAAAGCTGCGGGCCATCGAGGAGGAACTGGCGGGGTTTGAAAGCCTGGACGCCGATCTGGACGACGCGGCGAAAAAGGAACAGCGCCTGTCCCGGCAGTATCAGCAGTCCGCCGCGCAGCTGACGCAGGCCCGGGAAGCCCTGGCCCGGAAGTTTGAAAAGGACATGGAAATCCAGCTCAGCGATCTGAACATGGCGGGCACCCGGTTCCGGGTGTTCCTGCCCGCCTGCCCTCCCGGGCCCCTGGGCAGCGAAACCGCCGCCTTCCAGATTGCTCCCAACCGGGGCGAGGACATGCAGCCCCTGAGCAAGATCGCTTCCGGCGGCGAGCTGAGCCGCCTGATGCTGGCCATCAAGACCGTGGCCGCCCGGCGGGACGGGGTGCCCAGCATGATCTTCGACGAAATCGACACCGGCATTTCCGGCCGGGCCGCCCAGGTGGTGGGCGAAAAAATGGCCGCCATCGCCAAGGAGCGCCAGGTGCTCTGCGTCACCCATCTGCAGCAAATCGCCGCCCTGGCGGACCATCATTACCTGGTGGAAAAGTACTTTGAGGACGGCCGCACCCACACCCGGCTGACGCCCCTCGCCGGGGAAGCACGGGTCAGCGAGATCGCCCGGATGCTGGGCGGAGATGAGGACAGCGCCAAAAAGCACGCCCGGGAAATGATCCGGAAATGAATGGACGAAAAAGAGCTGCTGCACATAAAAAAGTGTAGCAGCTCTTTTTGATGCGTCCGTCAGAAGGCTAAGGCTGCCCACGTCCGGCAGTCCGGGGCCGGGCGCGCTGCCCTTACAGGGTCACGGTAAAGGCCGTGCCCTTGCCTTCCTCGCTGAAAACGCCGATTTTGCCCTTGTGGATGTCCACGATGCTCCGGGCGATGGCCAGGCCCAGGCCGTTGCCCTCCACGTCCCGGCTGTGGGAGGAATCCGCCCGGAAGAACCGATCGAAAATCTTTCCCTGGGCTTCCCTGGGGATGGCGGGGCCGGTGTTGTGCACGGTGAGGATGCGCTTTTCCCCCCGGGCCTCCAGCGTCACGGTGATCTTCCCCCCGGCGTCCGAATACTTTTCCGCATTGCTCAGCAGGATTACCGCCAGCTGCTTGATCATTTCTTCGTTCCCGGTATAGGCGACGCCCTCCGGGATGCGCAGCTCCATGGTTTTCCCCGCTTCGAACACGGCGCTTTCAAAGGGCAGCGCCACTTCCTCCACCGCGCGGCCCAGATCGAATCTGGCCTTGGGCACGTTTCCGCCCTTTTCCATCCGGGCCAGGGTCAGAAGATGCTGGATCAGCTGATCGGTGCGCTTTACCTCGGACTGGATGTAGGAAAGCGCCTTGCTCTCCCCCGCCTCGGCGGCCAGGGCCTCGGCGTTGGCGGAGATCACCGCCAGGGGGGTTTTCAGCTCGTGACTGGCATCCCAGACGAACTGCTTCTGCTTTTCCATGGCCTCGTCCACGGGGCGTACCGCCCGGCGGATCAGCAGCACGGCGCCCAGGAACAGCACCGCGTCCTCCGCCAGCGCCACCAGCACCGTGGTGCGCAGCACCTGCCGGGCGTTCCGCATCTCCATGCGGGCGTCCACCGCGATCAGCCGCTTTTCCCCGTCGGTCTCCGTCACCCGGTAAAACTGCGTGTCCACCCGGCCGCTGTCCGTGCCCCGGGCCTTGACCTCCGCCGCCAGGGCGCCGATCTCCTCGTCGGTATACAGGTCCGCCCGGTCGCTCTGCCAGGAGATCACCTCTCCGTTTTCATCCAGCTTCACCGTATAATAATTGGAAAGCCCCGCGGCGTTCATTTGCTCGCCGCCGAAAAAACGGCGCTGGCTCTCCCGTCCGGCGGCGCCGCCGCGCTTTTCCCCGGCGGACAGCTCCCGGTTTTCCTTTTCCGGGGTGCCCACCGGGCGCTGCCCCCCGTTGTCCGCCAGCATCTGCAGCGTCTCCCGGGCCTGGGCCTCCACGCTGTTCATATTCCGGATGTTGATCACCGCCACCAGCCCCGCGGAGGCCAGGATCAGCCCGCAGAGCACCACCAGGATCAGCCGGATCTTCAACGTCCTGATCATGCTTCTTCCTCCAGGGAATAGCCGACGCCCCGGGTGGCCCGGATCTTCACCCGGGAGCCCACGAAGGCGAGTTTCTTGCGCAGGAAGGACAGATACACCTCCAGGTTTCCGTACTCCGCCTCGCTGTCGTAGCCCCACACCCGGTCAAACAGCGTTTCCCGGGGCAGGATCTGGCGGGGATTGCGCAGCAGCAGCTCCATCAGCTGATACTCCCTGCCCCCCAGCTTCACGCTTTGGCCGGTGGCGGAGCAGGAGAGCTTCGCCTCCCGGGCGTTCAGCTCCACATCCCCGAAGGAGAGCGCCATCACGGGCTTTTCTTCCTTCCGGCGGGTGATGGCCCGCAGGCAGGCGATCAGCTCCGCCATCTGGAAGGGCTTGGGCAGGTAATAATCCGCGCCGATCTCCAGGCCCTTGACCCGATCCTCCAGCCCGGCCCGGGCGGTGAGCATGCACACCGGGGTGCGCACGCCCTGCTCCCGCATTTTCTTCAGCACCTGGAACCCGTCCATTTCCGGCAGCATCACGTCCAGCACCACGGCGTCGTAATTCTCCGTCAGGGCGTAGTCCAGCCCGTCCGTGCCGGTATACACCGGGTCCACCGAAAAGTTTTCCTTTTTCAGCACCTGGCAGATCGCGGAGGAGATGCCTTTTTCATCCTCCACCAACAATACGCGCACGGCGTTTCCCGCCTTTCCGTGGGTGTTATTCGTCCTGATTCAGCAGCAGCCGCCGTGCGTTCCCACAGGTCAGGGCGCGGGCGGTTTCCTCGCCCAGATCCTGGCACAGCCGCTCATAGGCCCGCTGCATGCGGTTCTTCCGCCCCGGCAGGTCGTGGGAATCGGAGGACACAAAATCGATCAGCCCTTCCCGGAGCAGCCGGCGGTTCCACTTTTCCTGAAAGAAGCCGTGCTTGTGCACCACGGTGGAATTGTTCATCTGGCACAGGGCGTTGCATTCCCGGCGCATCTTTTCCAGCTGCGCCGTCTTTTTGATCTGCATATACCTTTCCACGTGGGCCAGGATGGGCACGTACCCCGTGGACGCCACCTGGCTGACGGCATCGAGAATGGATTTGTACTGCTCGTCCGGCGAAAACTCCAGCATCACATACTGGCTGCCCGCCATGGTGGGGATGCGGCCCTCCTGCAGCAGCCGGGGAGTATGGGCGGTATAGAGGATCTCGGCGCCGGTGTACAGCTTAAGACCGATCTTTTCCTTTTCCAGCCACGCCCGGATCTCCTCCAGGTGCTTCTGGTAATCCTCATACGGGAAGGGCTCCTGCCCGGGGGTGATATGGGGGGTGGTGATGATGGTGTCCACGTTGTTTTCCACCGCGTCCCGGATCATTTTTTCCGTTCCCTCGAAGGATTTCGCCCCATCGTCGATCCCATAAACCAGATGATGATGCATATCGATAAACACGTTTTTTCCCCTTTCTTTACGCGCCGGGCGGCGCATGCGTCACCAGGCCCGCAGTTCCATTCCGGCTTTTTCGTTCATGACGATTCGCTCCTTCATGGACGGCAGGGTGTAGAGCACCCCGGATTCATCCTGCAGGGTAAAGGCCAGGAACAGCCCCTCCGGCCAGTCCGCCGTACAGGCGCGCAGCGCTTCCCGGTCCCGCTGGAAAAACAGCACCGCCCCCCGGTATGCCGCCTCCACGATCTCCTCCCGGCTGCAGCCCACGGACACGGTCATCGCCAGGTCCCCGAAGCCGCCCGTGCGGGCGTCCGTCAGCGGATGGCGCAGCCGCACCGTGGCCCCGTCCTGCACGGCATAATAGCCATAACGGTCCCCCGCAGGAGAAAACGCCGTCCACTGGCAGTACGCGCTGGGCGCGGGCAGCGTGATTTCCCCGCACTCCGCCGCGGTATCCCCCGCGGCATACCAGATGCCGTAAGCCGTGGTCCCTTCCGCCTCCAGCATCGTGGAGAGCCCGGAATCGGTGTACAGATACCCCTCCGTCCATCCGGTGCTCACCAAGTCCCTGGCGATGATGCGCAGCATGTACGCGTCCCGCAGGAGGTTGAGATCCAGGATGGGCGCGTCCGTTTCCAGGTCCGAAAGGGTCCCGGCCGCGTCGGGGGCCACCGTCAGGCAGGCCGTGCGGTCTTCCGCGTTCAGCGCCAGGGAAAAGCTGGCCGGATCGTTGACCAGGGCGGTCAGACACGCCAGGCGCCCGGCTTCGTTTTCATTCATCACGGGATCGAAGGGCTGGGGCTCGTCCAGATACCTTAGATCCTGCCATTCCCGGTGCAGCGGCCCGGCGTACAGGCTGTATCCCTCGCCGCGGGCGGTTCTTTCCAGCGCGTCCTCCAGGATCCGGTACAGATCCGGGTCCAGGGTGCCGCTTTCCCCCGGATGGCTGTTCAGCCAGGCCAGGTTCACGATCCCCGGCGTCTCCGTATCCGCGCTGGTCAGCCGCCAGGCCCGCAGCGCCGCTTCGGAGAACATATGCTGGACTTCTTTGATCTTCATGCGGATATCGCTGCTGCTGCCCTCCGCATAATACTTCAGGTGCAGCCCGCTTCCGTACATTTCCACCTTTGCCTGATCGGTGAATCCCACGTCCTGATAGCCGCTTTCCCGGTGCCCAAGGCCCAGTATGCCCGCGGTGAACGCGCCCACGGCCACCACCGCCGCCAGAATGAACAGGATCAGACGGACCACCGTCTTGCGTTTTTTCGTCAAGGGCTTTCCTTCCTTCCCTGGAAAGCGCCGGGGCCTTACCGGGGCGCTCCCCTGATTGCAGAAAAACTGCCGCATCCATAAAGCATGCGGCAGTCCAGGCGGCGCTTACGCGCCGAATCGGATCTTTTTGTATTCCGCGATCTCCTTGGAATCGCCGAACACCATATGCCCGTTGCCGATATCCACCAGCTGCGGCTGCTCGCCGTCCGCCGCGTATTCCCGCGGCTCGTAGACGAACAGCTTCTTTTTCTTCTCCAGGATGGGATCCGGGATGGGAATGGCGGACATCAGGGACTTGGTGTAGGGATGCAGCGGATACTGGAACAGCTCCTCCGTCTCGGCCACTTCCATGATGCGGCCCTTGTAAATGACCACGATACGGTCGCTGATGAAGCGGACGATGGACAGATCGTGGGCGATGAACAGGTAGGTCAATCCCCGTTCCCGCTGGAATTTCTTGAGCAGGTTCAGCACCTGGGCGCGGATGGACACGTCCAGGGCGGAAATGGGCTCGTCCGCCACGATGAGCTCGGGCTCCATGACGATGGAGCGGGCCAGGCCCACGCGCTGGCGCTGGCCGCCGGAAAATTCGTGGGGATAGCGGGTCAGATGCTCGGGCAGCAGGCCCACGTCGTTGATGGCCTTCTCCACCTTGGCCATGCGTTCCTTTTCGCTGTTGAACAGGTGGAAATTATACAATCCCTCGGATACGATGTATTCGATGGTGGCGCGCTCGTTCAGGGACGCCGCGGGATCCTGGAACACCATCTGGATCTTGCGGATCACTTCCCGGTCCAGCCAGCGGGGCAGCTTGCCGGAGATCTGCTTCCCCTTGAAGTAAATGGCGCCCTTGCTGCAGGGGTTGATGCGCACGATGGCGCGGCCGATGGTGGTTTTGCCGGAGCCGGATTCGCCCACCAGGGACAGCGTTTCGCCCTTGTAGATATCAAAGCTCACGTCGCTGACGGCCTTGAAGCTGTTCTTACCCTGCTTGAACACCACGTCCAGATTCTGCACGGACAGAAGCACCTGCTTGCCGCCCGCCGCCTCCGCGGCGCGGACCTTTTCTTCGTATTCCTTTTCTTCCTTGGCGACCCGGGCCTGCATGCGCTTGTTCATGTAGATCCGGATGAAGATCACAATGGGAATGCTGATCACGATACCGACCAGAGCGCCCCACAGAATGGCCTGTCCCATAAAGCTCATTGTGCCACCCCCTCTTCGTCGCCGTAAACCTTGACCATCTTCTCATGCAGGTTCTGAATGATCTCCGGGGTTTCGATCTTGGGCGCCCGGGGATCCAGCAGCCAGGTCTTGGCAAAGTGGGTGTCGCTCACCTGGAACATGGGCGGCTCCTCCTTGAGGTCAATGGCCATGGCGTACTGATTGCGCGGGGCGAAGGCGTCGCCCACGATCTTGTTATACAGGGAGGGCGGCGTGCCGGGGATGGAGAACAGCTCGCTGTCCCGGGGGGTCAGCTGCGGCAGGGAGGACAGAAGCGCCCAGGTGTAGGGATGCTTGGGATCGTAGAACACGTCCTCCACCGTGCCCAGCTCCACGATCTGGCCGGCGTACAGCACGGCCACGCGCTCGGCCACGTTGGCCACCACGCCCAGGTCGTGGGTGATATAAACGGTGGTGAATCCCAGATCCTTCTGCAGATCCTTGATCAGGCGGATGATCTGGGCCTGGATGGTCACGTCCAGGGCGGTGGTGGGCTCGTCGCAGATGAGGATCTTGGGCTGGCAGGAAAGCGCGATGGCGATGACGATGCGCTGGCGCATACCGCCGGAATACTGGAAGGGATAATCGTCAAACCGCTTTTCCGGCTCCGGGATGCCCACCTTGTCCATGATCTCCAGGGTGCGCTTTTTCGCCTCGGCCGTGGAGCACTTCTGGTGCTTGAGGATCACGGTCATGATCTGCTTGCCGATGGGGATGACCGGGTTCAGGCTGGTCATGGGATCCTGGAACACGGTGGCGATGCGGCGGCCGCGGATCTGCTGCCAGTCGTTGGTATACTTCACGTTGGCGCAGTCGATGACGGCGTAGCCCTCCAGCTGGTTTTCCGCCTTGTTCAGCTGGCGGAATTCCACGTACAGCGCGCAGGTCTGGATGATGCTGCGGCGCACTTCCTTGCTGTCCAAGTCCTCCCCCTGGATCATGGCCTGGCGGATCTGCTTGTTCAGCTTGTACACATACTTGATCTTGTCCTTGATGGGATACCGGCCCACGGACAGGAGCACATCGTAAGCCAGGCTGTTGCAGCGGTCTACCGCCTCGTCGCTGAGCCCGTGGGGGTTCTGCGGATTGTCCGGAGTTCTGATCTTCTGCTGGCGCAGGGCGCTGAGCATGTCCAGCTCTTTCTTGTCCGCGGCCTGGCGCGCCGCATCGTGCTGATAGCTTTCCGTACGGCTCCTGATGAGCTGGGCGCGCTTGGACGTAAGCTCGCCTTCCTGCTGGATCAGGCTCTGGATCTTATCCTGGCACTTTTTGATCTCGGGCTGGTCCTTGGCGCTGTGGCGGTCCAGGGTGAGCAGGTAGTTGTTGGTGTCCACCCGATCGTCCTGCAGCTCCTTGATCCTGGCGCGGAATTCCGTTTCTTCTTCCTCGCTCAGGCCCTTGGCGCTCCGGATGGCGGCCTTCTTTTCTTCGATCTTGCGGTATTCCGCCGCGCCGCGGGTGTTCACGGCATAGCGGTAATACGTGTTCATCAGATGGTTCAGCAGCCGCTGATTGGCCGGCGTCAGCTTCACGTTGGTTTGGGAAAGATCGTCGTCGGCGAAGATGACGCTGCCCTCGGGAATGAAGCCGTTGGCGTCCAGCATGCCGGCGAAGGTCTTGGTCAGCACGGATTTGCCGGAGCCGCTTTCGCCCACGATGGCGATGGCCTCGTTTTCATAGATATCCAGGGACACATTGCGGATGGCCGTCAGGATGCGGCCGCGCACGTTGAACTTGACGCTGACGTTTCGCAGGGAAAGGAGGACTTTCCGCTTTTCATTTTCAGACATGTTCGGTCCTCCTTACATATGGGTCCTGGGGTCAGAGGCGTCCGCCAGGTTCTGGCCCAGTACGTAGAGAATGATGGTCACCGCCGCGGCGATGGACACCGGCGGCCAGAATTCCCAGGGATAGGTGATGAACGCGCTCTGGGCTTCCTGCACCATGCGGCCCAGGGAGGGCACGTCCGCGCTCAGGCCCGCGCCGATGAAGGTGAGGAACACTTCGAAGGAAATGTAGCCGGGCAGCTGGGTAGCAAGCAGGGTCACGATGACGGAGGTCAGGAAGGGCAGGATGTTCTTGCCGATCATCCGGGGGATGGGCGTGCCCAGGCACCGGGAAGCCAGGGAATATTCCCGGTCGCGGATGATCATGACCTGGGTGCGGAAGAAATACGCGATGCCCAGCCAGCCCGTCACCGTCAGGGCGAATACGAAGCTCCAGAACCCGGATCCGATGATGTACACCAGCACCGTGATCAAAAGGATGTCCGGCACGTTGGCGATGATGTTGTACACCACCAGCATCACCTGGTCAAACCGCTTGCTGTAGCCCCACACGGCCCCCACCAGGATGCCGAGGGTCATGTTGATGGAGGCGCAGATCACCGCCAGCACCAGGCTGGTCCGGGCGGAGGCCATGATGCCGGCGAATATGCTGTTGCCCGCGCTGCCCGTGCCGAAGATCCACTTGAGGGACCCACCGAATTTGTTCATGGCCGCGGCGGGACTCAGGTGGTAGGTGGTGGCGTCGGTGACGTTTTCATAGGGGGAATAGGGCATGAAGATGGGAATGATGAAAACGCACAGGAACAAAAGCACGAACAGGCAGATCAGGACGATGTTGACCTTCTTGCGGAAAAATACCCGGAACACGCTGGCCCAGTAGGAATACCGGGGCGCCGTGATCTTTTCGGACTGGATGGTGTCTTTGTCGATAAAGCGGAACAGGTCGTCATTCTTTTGCATGGTGTTCTCAGACATCACCTGCCACCTCCTTTGCTGGAAGAAAGGGAGATCCGCGGGTCATACTTGGCCAGCAGCAAATCGCCCAGGATGATGGAAACGATGGACAGGGTGGTGTAGAACACCGTGCAGGCCACGATGATGCCGTTGTCGTGGCCGCTGATGGCCTTGGTCAGCAAATTGCCCACGCCGGGCACGGAGTAAATGCTCTCGGTGTAGATGGCGCCCACCAGCGCGCCCAGGATGCTGCCGGGGATGCCGTGCACCAGGAAGATCATGGCGTTGGGGGAAATGTGCTTGCGGTAAATTTCCTTTTCGCTCATGCCCTCAGCCCGGGCGAACTTGACGTAGTCGCTGTTCATCTGGTCGATCATGTAGCGGCGCATCCACTTCATCAGGCCGCCGATGTCGCGCAGCGCCAGGGAGATCACAGGCAGGATGTACGCCAGGATCTTGATCTCGGCATTGGCGAACTTATACGGCAGATTGAACACCGTGGTGCCGATGGTGGCAAAGAGGAAGATATACGCCAGGGAAGGCACGGCCATGATGAAGATGATATAGCCGTTGCCGATTTTATCGAATAAGCCGTCCTTGTGCCGCGCCATCAGGATGCCCAGGGGCAGGCCGATCAGGTACGCGATCACGGTGGCGATAAGGCCGATCACAAAGCTGTTTTCGATCATGGACAGCCCGCCGTACCGGTAGCTGTAAGTGGTATACTGGTCCGGGAACTGCTTTTCCTCCGTCTTGGTGCGGGGATTGTAGTTATAGGTAAGGCTGTGGAAATCGATGGCGGTTTCCACATATTCGTCCGTGCCCAGCTTGGCCGGATATTGGGTTTTGACCTTCTCCTGATCCCCTCTGGGCTGGTGGATCACGTCGGTGATCTCCTGGCCGCGGAAGCGGGTATAGGAGGTGCCCAGATTGATGTGGATGAAATTCTGGTGGATGAAGGGGAAGCGGCCGTCCACGAACAGCAGGTACTTATGCGTGGTCCCGCTGCCCACCAGGGCGTAGAAGCCGCTGTAGGGATCTTTCTCAAGGCGGATATACCGCTCCGCAAGTTTCAGATCCTCGGTATCCTTGACGTCGTTGGTGGTTTCTACGGTGATGAAGCCCGTGATGTAATTCCACAGGCGCGTAAACACGCTCTTTTCATGGATGGCCAGCAGATAGCCGTTGCCGCCGGTTTTCACCTTGCCGCTCTTGGAGCGCATGGGCTCCAGGTACCGGATCTGCATGCCCTTCTTCTCGTTCTGCTCGATAAATTCCTGTACGGAAGCGTTCTCCAGGTACGTGTTTTCATCCTGGATCGCTTCCTTATCCGCCTTATAATCCGACTTTTTGGTGTATTCACTGCCGTACAGCGCTTCGTACTTGTTTTTCAGGAAGGCCGTGTAATCCGTATAATCCAGATAGCCGTACCTGGCGTACTGGTTATACTCGTACACGATGCGGTCGTTATTGTTCTTTTTGTTCCACGTATCGTCCATCTGGAAAATCACGTTGCGGTTGATCAGCGAAAAGACCAGCAGCATGACTGTGGCCACCACCACCAGCAGTGAAAAGATGGAAAACAGGATACGTTTTGCCATGTATCTTTTCATGAACACACCAACTTACGCTTAAAATTTTTTCGTCCGGCAAAAGCAACACGTGGGGAAGCGGCATGACGCCGCTTCCCCATGGGCTGTTGCTTCTTGCTTATGAGGCAAGGCCGAACTGTTTTATTAGAACAGGCCGATAACCTTGGTCATGTAGCCGGCGCCATTACCCAGGAAGGTATTCAGGTAGGTATTGGGATCGCCGTAGTCGGGGCCCCAGCCGGAGCCGTAGAACATATCGAAGTTGCCGGCTTCGCCGTTGGAAGCGCGGTAGCCGCAGGCGTAGAAGTCTTCGGTGGTGGTGGCTTCGATCAGGTTCACGATCACGCTGTCGGTGCCCAGGGTCTTTTCGATGACCTGCTTATAGGCCTGAGCTTGCGCGGTGTTGGCGGCAGAGGGGCCGTAGTACACCACGTCGATCTGGATGGGCCAGGCAACGGTGTCGCCCAGTTCTTCCTTCGCGGCAGCCAGGTATTCCTGGGCAGCTTCGGGATTGTACCAGCCGTCGATGGCGTCGGTCACGTTGACCTTGCAGCCCATTTCGTCCAGATAGTACTGGACCATCTCGCCGTACATGGTGCCGGCGGGGAATTCATGGCCGTTCTGGTCCACAGTGGCTTCGCTCAGCTGCACGAACTCGGGATGGGTGTACATGTTGCGCAGGTTGGCGTACTTCAGGTCTTCGCCGCGGGAGGTGGCGTTCTGGGTGCCCTTGTCGAAGGCATGCTGCAGGGCCTTGCGGAAGTTCTTGTTCCACAGAGCGGTCTGGGTGTCGATCTTCTGCTGCTCGGTCTTGGGAGAAGCGCAGGCGCCGGACGCCAGGGCGAAGGTGCCGCGGTTCATGTTCAGGCCGCCGAAGTAGGAGGTGGAGGTGGTGTCGGACACGTAGGCATACTTGTCGAAGTTGCCGTCTTCCTTGGCCAGGGCCAGGGTGCCGGAGGCTTCGGTCAG
>JAILBG010000139.1:0-46886 GCA_024681215.1 Clostridiales bacterium | reverse complement strand
GAAATCGTCCAGATCCACCGGCACCTCCGCTCCGCAGAACGGGCAGCGGCAGTACACGTTGGTGTCCGTGATGTCGACCTCCAGCATCGCGTCGTTGTTGAGCTGCGTCTTTACATAGAACATGCGGCTTCCTCACTTTCCACCGGGCGATATTTCCCCGGCACAGTAAATGGCGGGATTATCGGCGTTTGGACGGGATACAAATAAAAAACCTTTATAAACCGTCATAATCTTGTGATCCCAAAGATTTGGTGTTATACTGAATATGGATTTTTATATTCGGAGGAATGTCATGCGTAAGAAGAACAGTGCCGTTCCGAGGTACTCTGAACTGATTACCCCAACGTTCAGGGCACTAAAAGATTTGGGCGGCTCAGGAAGCAACGAAGAAATACTCAGTCAGGTGATTAAAAATATGAACATACCTGATGAAGTAGCAGATCTTCCGCAACCTGGTCATGAGAATATGAGTTCACTGGCTTACCAGCTAGCATGGGCTAGGACATACCTGCGCAATTTTGGAGTTATCGAAAACAGTTCACGTGCTGTATGGTCCATTAAGGCAGAGTATATGGACAAAGATTCTGTTGACGATAAGGCTGTAATTGCACATTCTTACGAATTGAGGAAAAAGAAACAAAACAAAGACAAAGAAAAAGCCGAGGAGAAACCTGACGACGGCGATCCAACAAACGATGAAGTAGAATACCCTGAGGAAGCAAAACCCTGGCGCATTCGACTTGCAGAGATTCTCCAAACCATGGATCCATTTGGATTTGAGAGGTTAGCACAAAGAGTTCTTAGAGAATGCGGTTTTTCACAAGTGGAAGTGACGAAAAAGTCAGGGGATGGAGGAATTGATGGAACAGGAAAACTAAAAATCAACGGCATTTTTAGTTTTAATGTAGCATTTCAATGTAAGAGATATAGCGGGTTAGTAGGAGCCCCAGCAGTAAGAGATTTCCGAGGATCATTAACTACTGATATTGAGAAAGGTGTTTTGATCACCACCGGAACATTCTCAAAGGCTGCCCGGGAAGAAGCTAGTAACCCCGGTAAACAACAAATAGACTTAATTGATGGAGAAGAGTTCATCAATAAAATCGCCGAGTAAAGAAATAAATCACAATATTACAAATATTCACCCGAGATACAACGGTGGTACATTAATTCCTGAATGGAAAATTGAAAGCTTGCTTCAAGCACTTTATTTTTCATTGTTCTATATGAGAACAGGACTAGAAATATACAAAAAATGTGGAAATCCTAGATGTAAAAGAGAACGTTATTTCTTGGTAGAAGCAACCCGTTCAAATAAAGAATACTGCTGTACTGCATGTGCGCGCACTGCTGCATCTCAGCGGCATAGAGCACGCTTAACTCAAACTGTTGAGGAGGGTGCTGAGGATGTCTGATAGGTTGACAAAGGAACAGCGTCACAGATGCATGACAAACATTAAATCAAAGAATACAAAAATCGAAGTGACTCTTCGTAAAGCATTATGGGCAAAAGGCTACAGGTATTATAAGAACTATGACAAGATTCCTGGAAAACCAGACATCGCTCTTACAAAGTACAAAATTGCAGTCTTTTGTGACAGCGAGTTCTTTCATGGAAAAGACTGGGAAAACAGCCTCAAACCGCAGATCTTACGAGGCAGCAATCCTGAATTCTGGATACGAAAAATCGAAAGAAATATGGAACGCGATATGGAAGTGTGTAGATATCTAGAGGAAGACGGATGGATTGTGCTGCGTTTTTGGGGAAAGGATATAAAAAAGGACGCAGAAAAATGTGTTATGATCATTGAAACGGAAATAGAAAAACGGAAAAACAGCAAAAGTATACTGCGTGGAAGAACATAAGCTATATTAAATTTTCATATTTCTGCCTGATTGTATTGACTTTATTCGTTCAAAGGTATAATATAGAGGCGTTGTCCTTTATTACTGCAAGGGGTGGGTTCAATGGAGTACATGACGATTCAATTCAGGGAATTGTTATTGATACCCGATACTTAATGTATAATTTTATCGGAACACCTGAGCAACAAAAGAAGGAATTAGCAGATTGCATAGAGAGAGTTAAAGCACGAGGAGTTATCCCAGGGCCTTCACTGCAAACAGATTTATAAAGAGGAGTATAATGCTGAGATAGAAACCAGAAGGCTATATCACATTGCCAGGATGAAATAATCCTGGTTTTTTATTTTTTCGTCCAAACGAGCATATTTCCGCCATTTACGTCGGGAGAGACCTCTCCGAATACGCAAATGGAGGCGGTTGATAGATGACTGACCAGGATAAACGTCTCATTACTGATCTTCGGAATGCCGGCCGTTCTTATCAGGCGATTGCTGATGAGACAGGCATTAGCCTCGGCTCCGTGAAGATGTTTTTCAAACGCAGTAAGGAAGCACCGATGATTCCTCGCTGCGAACAATGCCACAAGGAACTTCGCCAGGATATCATTCGTTTGGGCAGGCGCTTTTGCTGCGACAGATGCCGCGTCAAATGGTGGACAGCACATCCGGATCAGATGAAGGAAAAAGCAGAACATTGTTTCAAGTGCAAAAGCTGTGGTAAAGAGTTCTATTCCCGTAAGCCTGGAAAGTATTGTTCCCGCGCATGCTTTTATGCTTCCCGCCGAGGCGGTGTTACCCCATGAGTGAAACTGAACTCATCCGATACCTGTCAGCAATGGCTCAAGGGCATGTGATGCTGGATAAAGGGCTGATCACCGAGCGGGAATTCATGATCTTTGAGGAGAAGATTCGCCAAAAATATAGGCTTCCCGCAAACAGTATTTATCGTGATTACCGCTTGCTTTATCAGTGCGACCAGAGGTAATATGCCACACTACGAAGGAGGTGGTCTCTTGGAGAAGCAAGTAACAAAGCTTGCGCCTAAGCCAAAGATGGAGAAAAAGAAAAAAGTCGCAGCGTATGCCCGCGTTTCCTCCGGTAAGGACGCAATGCTTCATTCTCTTGCCCAGCAGATCAGCTACTATAGCGATCTTATCCAAAGGGAGCCGGAATGGTCATTCGCAGGTATATATGCAGACGAAGCATTTACGGGTACGAAGGAATCACGCCCAGAATTCCAGCGTCTGTTGGCTGATTGCCATAACGGAAATGTGGACATTATCTTAACGAAGTCAATATCCCGCTTTGCCAGGAATACGGTGACGCTTCTGGAAACGGTAAGGGAGTTGAAAGGACTTGGAATCGACATATACTTCGAAGAACAACGAATTCACACCATGAGTGCTGACGGGGAACTGATGCTCACAATCCTCGCTTCCTACGCGCAGGAGGAAAGCAAGTCGGCAAGCGACAATCAGAAGTGGCGTATACGAAAAGGATTTGAAGAAGGCGAACTAATGTGTCTCCGTACAATGTTCGGATACCGTATCAGCAAGAAGCATGGGATAGAGGTTGATCCGGAACAGGCGAAGATTGTGAGAGAAATCTTCTCCCGCGTGATCCGGGGAGATTCTCTGAATTCCATCACAAGATGGCTCAATCGAAGCGGCATATACGGTGCCTTTGGAGGCAAGTGGACTACGCCAAGATTGCGCGAATTCTTAAGTAATGAAAAATATACCGGGAATGCCCTGCTTCAGAAGGTCTTCATTAATAATCATCTTGAAAAGAAGAAAGTTAAAAACCAGGGTGAACTTCCACAATACTACGCAACCGAAACGCACCCTGCTATCATAGATCAGGCAACCTTCGATGAAGCACAGGAGGCACTGAAGCGAATATCAGATGTGCATCCTACGGGAAAGCAGAAACAGCATTACCCATTTACGGGAATGATATTGTGTCCTGCCTGCAAACTTCATTACAAGCACGTGACAAATCACGGGCTGCCACGGTGGGCATGCACCACTTTCATTCAAGAAGGGAAAGCGTACTGTCAAAGCAAAAAGATCCCAGAAGATGCGCTGATAAGAATTACCTGTGACGTCCTGGGATGGAGCAGTTTTGATGAGGAAGCATTTCGGGAGGCTGTAGACCATATTACAGCAGTATACCCGTACGAACTGATTTTCCATCTTAAAGACGGAACAGAGCGAAAAGCGGAATGGCAGCATCAATCCCGCTCAAAAAGCTGGACTCCAGAGATGAGAGCAAGGGCAGCCGAATACGCGAAAAGGAGACATCATGGCTAAGTCAGTTACGATCATTCCTCAGACGCGGAATATTTTTACAACCGCGCCTATATCAACGACTGCAAGGAGAAAGGTTGCTGGTTATGCCCGCGTTTCTACGGACAGCGACGAACAATTCACCAGCTATGAAGCCCAGGTAGATTACTACACTAACTACATCCAATCCCATCCCGAATGGGAATTCGTGAAAGTCTACACCGACGAAGGAATCAGTGCTGTCTCCACCCGGCACAGAGACGGTTTCAATGAGATGGTGGAAGACGCTCTTGCAGGAAAAATCGCTCTGATTGTAACAAAATCTGTCAGTCGCTTCGCTCGGAACACGGTTGACAGTCTCACCACAATCCGGAAACTCAAAGAGCATGGTGTCGAATGCTATTTTGAGAAAGAAAACATCTGGACCTTTGACAGCAAGGGTGAACTGCTGATTACCATTATGAGCAGTCTGGCGCAGGAGGAAAGCCGAAGCATATCTGAGAATGTAACCTGGGGCCATCGCAAACGAATGGCGGATGGAAAAGTCACTCTGGCCTACAGTTCCTTCCTGGGTTATGACCGTGGTGAGGATGGAAACCTTTCCGTAAACGAAAACGAGGCGGCTACGGTTAAAAAAATATACAGGGCTTTCCAGGATGGCATGACGCCCATCGGCATCTGCCATATGCTCGAACAACAGGGAATCCCCACCCCAATGAAAAGGAAGAAATGGTGTGAGTCGACTGTTCTGAGCATTCTGACCAACGAAAAATACAAAGGTGACGCCCTGCTCCAGAAGACCTTCACAGTTGATTTCCTGACGAAGAAAACAAAAGTCAACGAGGGCGAGGTGCCCCAGTATTACGTTGAGGGGAACCATGAAGCGATTATCCCTCCGAAAGAATTTGAGGAGGTGCAGGCCGAATTGGAACGCCGGAAAACAATCGGACGCGGTTACAGCGGTGGCAACATTTTCTCCTCTCGAATTATCTGTGGAGACTGTGGCGGTTTTTATGGGCAAAAAGTCTGGCATTCAAACGATCCATACAGAAAAGTCATTTGGCGCTGCAACAGGAAATATGGGAAAGGCCCAAAGTGCGGTACGCCAACGCTGACAGAGGACCAGATCAAGGCGCTTTTCCTCAAAGCGTATTCCATCCTTATGGAAGACAGGGAGCCTATCGTCAGCGATTGCCGGGTAATGGCTGACATCCTTGGTGACACCACTTCATTGGATGTAAAAATCAGCGCAACACAAAGTGAGATTAATGAGGTGGTCACTTTGAACAATGCCTTCATCCGCAGTCATGCTGCCGCAGGAGGAAACAGAGATGAGTTCGCAAAGAAGGCAGCTGAATATGATGAACGGTTCAAAAAAGCGGATTCAAGACTTGGCAAATTGCAGGCGGAGCGCAAAGAACATCTTGCTCGGAGCAGATCAATCACTGCATTCGCAGAAGGCTTGCTCAAGCAGCCCCTCGTGCTGGAACAATGGGATGATCAGTTGTGGAACCTCCTGGTGTCGAAAGTGGTGGTTTTCACTGATGGAACAATTGCTTTTACTTTCAAGGGAGAAAAGACTATCGTAATCAAGAAGTAAAATGGGTTTTGTAACACTTTTGAAAGGAAAAATGCAAGAATGAATGCAAAAAAGACATATAGCGACTATTTACGACAGTTGGCCCTTGTGATATACTATATAAGTATTATTATGCCCTGAAGGAGGTGTCATGCTTGTCAGTTAAGGCGATTGATCTATTTTGCGGAGCTGGTGGCCTGACATGCGGACTCCAACAGGCTGGCATAAATGTTGTCGCTGGAATTGATTTTGACGACAGTTGCAGATACGCATATACATACAACAACAGAGCATTCTTTATAAATAAAAAGATCCAGGATGTTTCAGGGAGTGATCTTAATCAGCTATACGGTGAAGCAGCAACAAAAATCCTTGTCGGTTGTGCTCCCTGTCAGCCATTTTCAACTCATACGTTAAAGTATAAAAAGGGCAAAGAATCGAAAACTGACGAACGCTGGTTCTTGATTAATGATTTTTTGAGATTAATACTCGAGGTAAAACCCGATATAGTATCGATGGAAAATGTTCCGAACCTTTCCGAACAGGATATCTTTCTCTCATTCGTAAATAGATTAAGAAGAGCTGGATATTCTGTTTCCTTTTCTGTGGTTTATTGTCCTGATTATGGTGTTCCCCAAAACCGGCATAGATTAGTGCTTCTAGCATCTAGGCATGGAAAGATTACAATCATCAAACCGTTATGTGAGCCAGAGAATTATAAAACTGTTAGAGAGACAATTGGTCAACTAGTACCTATAGCGGCTGGATGCTGTTCTCCGCTTGATAGCCTTCATCGCGCATCAAGTTTATCTGCTCTGAATATGCAAAGAATTCAAGCGTCGACTCCTGGTGGAACATGGCATAAGTGGGATGAAAGCCTTTTATGTGATTGCCATAAAAAGGATAGCGGCAAGACATATGCCTCTGTTTATTCTCGAATGGAATGGGATAAGCCATCACCTACTATAACAACAGAGTTTTATAACTTTGGAACAGGGCGATTTGGACATCCAGAACAGAATAGGGCGATTTCGCTTCGAGAAGGTGCTCTATTGCAGACTTTTCCTCCGGACTATGTATTTCTTCCGGAAGGATTGCTTTCGTTCAAAAAAGCCGGGAAGATGATAGGAAATGCAGTGCCTGTAGCGCTTGGTAAAGCTATCGGGCAAAGTATAATTCAACATATGAAAGGATGGAGGGATAATTATGGCTGAGAAGTATACGATGACAATAACACTCAATGTTCTCAACCATCTTGGAATAAATCTCTATAGCAATATTCCCGCTGTCCTTTCAGAGATCGTTGCTAACTCTTGGGATGCCGATGCAACATGTGTTGATGTTAACATAGATACAGACAATAAGGTTATTACGATTATTGATAATGGGTGTGGAATGACTGCAGAAGAAGTCAATGCTCACTACCTTTCGGTCGGATATGCAAAACGCGAGAGAAATAATGTCGTTTCTCCTATTTACCATCGTAGTTATATGGGTAGAAAAGGGATAGGAAAACTTTCTATGTTTTCTATTGCAAAAACTATAGACGTTATTACAAAGAAAGATGGTGTCGTTTCATCTTTTAGAATGGATGTTGATGATATTACTCGAGCAATTAGTGGGGAGTCCCATACATATCATCCACAAGAGATTCAATCAGCAGATGCCTCTGACATACCACAAGATGGGACAAAAATAATACTTACAAATCTAAAACGTAATATTTCTGCAGCCACGCCGGAATATATTCGGAAACGGATTGCACGTAGATTTAGCATAATTGGGCCAAAATATTCGTTTTCTGTAAAGGTAAACGGCCAAGAAATCTCAGTGGAGGACCGTGACTTCTATACAAAACTTGAGTATATCTGGTACTTCGGAGAAGAAAGCATTAATTATGCTGATCTTTCGACGCAGGCAACCAGGAAAGTAGTCCGCAATAATGTAATTACTGTTGGTGAGAACGCATATCATGTCTATGGTTGGTTAGGTACTACCGTCACATCAGGCGCATTGAAAGACAATGATGAGAATTTGAACAAAATAGTAATTATCGTTCGAGGAAAGGTTGGCCAAGAAGATATTTTAGCGGATTTTTCTGAAGGCGGTTTGTATTCAAAGTATCTTATCGGGGAAATCCATGCTGATTTTTTTGACGATGATGATCAGGATGATATGGCTACAAGCAGTAGACAAGAGTATCGTCAAGATGATCCTCGATACGAGGCCTTACGCAGTTTTATCCAAGGAGAACTCAAACAAATCCAGCATGATTGGACAGAGTACAGAAATGAAGGTGGACTTGAAAGAGCAAAAGCTATTAACCCAATGATTGGGGAATGGTACAATTCTCTGCCGCCAGATGATAAGAAATCTGCGAAGAGTTTACTTGGGAAAGTTAATCAGATTGTTGTTGATGACATGAAGCGTAACGAAATTCTTCGCTATGGGTTGCTTGCGTTTGAAAAGCTGCGTTATACTCAACAATTGCGGCTGCTTGATACGCTGGATGCAAATAATCTAGAAGCACTTGGCTCAATCATTACTGGGTTTGATGATCTTGAGGCAACGTTGTATTATCAAATTGTCAAAAGTCGAATTGAAATAATCAAGTATTTCCAGACACTCGTTGATGATAATGATAAAGAGAAGGCTATTCAGAAACATCTTTTTGATCACTTATGGCTTCTTGACCCTGCATGGGAGCGCGCGGATAAATCTGAATTCATGGAGAGCCGTGTTGAAAAAGCGTTGCATCTAGAAAGCGATAGACTAACAGAAGACGAACGAATTGGCAGACTTGACATAGGGTATAGACAAACTGCTGGAAAACACATAATAATTGAACTCAAGCGTGCCGGGAGAGTGGTAACATATTCAGAAATCTCTGAACAGATTCTGAAATATAAGAGCGCACTTGAAAAGGTATTACAGGATGCAAGAATGCCCTTGGTTTATGAAATTATTGTAGTTCTTGGCAAACCTATCGATAATGATGGAAGCTCTGAGCATAGAGACTTAATAGCCCAGATGCTTAGCCCCGCTCACTGCCGCATAGTGTATTATGATGAACTGATCAATAATGCCTATCAAGCATATAGTGACTTCATTAATCGAAGCAAAGAAACTCAACGACTGGTAACAGTATTGGAACAACTTGCTGTTGAAGACTAATGATTCTTTTTCAACATGTGATTCTTTATGGGCGGGATGACCGCCCATTTTCAATGGTCTACGGGAACAGGGGCATAAGCCTACGGGAGAACCTTATAGGGCTACGGGAACAAGGGCATAAGCCTACGGGAAAGCCTTATAGGACTACGGGAACAGGGTATAAGCCTACGGGAGAGCCGTATAGGGCTACGGGAATGGGCATAAGCCTACGGGGAAAGGTGTTCCCGTAGCCCTATACGCGCCAAAAATGAAAAAAGTGGCCCACGAAAGGCCGAAATCCATACCGATAGTCCTACGGGTAGAGCCTTGAAAAGCCCGTGGTTTCAGGCTTTCCGCGAAAAAAGTAACAACCCTAACCTCGTATCAAGATTAGGGTTGTTGGGTGGCGGAGGCGGTGGGATTCGAACCCACGAGGGCTTTCACCCTACCTGATTTCGAGTCAGGGCCGTTATGACCACTTCGATACACCTCCACGGACAGGGACGGAATCAGTATAGCCAAGGCGTGGGAAAAAGTCAAGCCCCGGAAAACGGGACCGTATCAGCCCAGAAAACAGAAACATATCAGTACGAGAAACAGGATAGAATCAGCCCCGGAAAACGGGATCGTATCAGTACAACAGGATGGAATCAGCACGGAAAAGCCGCCGCGCCGGAGAGAGGCGCGGCGGCCGCGTAATGTATGGGAGAGGTCAGGGCAGCTTTTCCACCTGTTCGGGCAATCCGTCCGGGCTGAAGGCTACCCGGAAGGAGGGCTGGCCTTCCTGCAGGGCGGTGAAGGTGACGGTGCGGCCGTCCGTTTCGGTGCGGTACAGGCTTTCGTCCATAAGCCCCAGGTCCGGCTCGTCAAATTCCATGTCGGCGAAGGCCTTGCAGATCTCCACGTTGGCCGCCCATTCGGGGCCGTTGGCCGCCAGGAACGCGGGGGCGTAATCCCGGCGCAGGGTGTACATTTCCACCGGGTCGTCGAAAACGTAATTGTCCGGCTTGTAGGCGATTTTGCTGAGGATCTCGCCCGTGTCGCCGTCCAATTCGTACAGCCAGTCCTCCGCGCTGCCGGGCAGGCGGATCTTCCACACGGGCTTTCCGTCCATGCCCAAGAGCGTGGCCCGGGTGGCCTCGCTGACGGGCCAATCGTTGGCCTTCGCCGCGATGTCCACCGCCTGGTCCCCGGTGAGCTTCGCCGCGGTCAGGGGCAGGTATACCGTCTTTTTGAGCAGGACGTTCTGCCATTCGGTGGGCTCCAGCGCCTGCAGGGCTTCGGAAAATGCCACCCAGGTATCCTGATCCCAGCCGCCGTAGCCGTACACGTCCTGCCATCGGCGATAGAGGCTGTCGCCGTCGGCCTCCATGGGTTCCGCGTCTCCCAGGAGGACGGAGCGGTCCGCGCCGTTCACGGTGGCCATGCAGGAGCCGTAGCGCAGGTCCTTGGTGCGGAAGCGGACGGACCAGTGATCGCGCATTTCGTTGTAGTGGATGAGCAGGTCAAAGCAGACCGGGTCTTCAAAGGGGATCGTATCGTCCCCCAGGGCTTTGCGCAGGGCGTCCGCGGCCAGCGCGACGGCTTCTTTCTGGGTGAGCATGCCCTCCGTCGCCGTTTTCAGCACGGCGTGTGGCACGTACAGGCTCCAGTTCAGCGCCGTATCGGCGGGGCCGGCGTACAGGATTTCGCCGGTTTGCGCGTCGATCTCCCTGGTGGTCCATTCGCCCCAGCCGCCGTCTGTTTTGGGCTGGAAGCTGATTTTCCAGACGTGCCTTTCGTCCTCCGCCAGCAGCACCTTTTCCACATTCCCGGCTTCTTCGCATCCGGCGTCCCGCTTGGCGATTTCCAGGGCCTGGTCAAACGGAAGATCCTCCTCCGCGGGCAGGGGATAGACGCTTTGCAGGAAGGCGTCGTATTTGCGGCTCCAGCCGCTTTCCCGGTCGGCCCCCGGCAGGTATTCCCCGAAAATGTGCCAGGCCTCCTGGCTCCAGCTGCTCTGGGTGCCGGTGCGGGCGCGGTAGGTTTCGCTGACGGCCGATACCAGTTCCGGGGCGGTATACGGCCCTTCCGTCAGGGCGTCGATAACGTCGTCGTCCAGATAGGTGCCGTCGCGGTCCAGGTAGACGGAGTATCGCCGCAGCGTCAGCACGTTGGGGATGAAATCGAAGGTATAGGAAGCGCCGGTCATATTTCCTTTATCGTCGTATTCGGGCGTAAACCATTCGTTGCGGCGGTAGAGGGCCGGATCGTCGATCTTCGCGGCTTCGGGGTATTTTTCCCTGATGAGCCGCGCCGCCGCCTCCCGGGCCTCCGGAATGGGCATGTCGCCCTCCCCGGGCAGGGGATAGGGATCCTGCTCCTCCTGGGGGAAGCCGCTTATCTGGGAGGAGATCTCATGATACCAGTGCTTCTCCTCGATGGTCCATTCCGGGAACAATCCGCCGAAGGCCGCCCGGCAGATTTCCATGACGGCTTCGTCCTCCCAATACCCTTCGCCGCTGCGCAGGGCTCGCATGATGCCGGTGGTCTCATCCAGGGTGATGCCGTTTTCATTGGCGGCGCGGATCAGGGCGGCCACCTGGTCCGGGGTGTAGGTGTCGATCACCAGGGTGTCGGTGTCGTTTTCCTTCGCCAGGGGAACGGCGGTCTGCTCCACCACCTCCTGGGCGGAGAGCAGCGCCGCGGCGATGGCGCCGGTGACGGTGAGCAGGGCCAGCGCCAGGGCCAGCACCAGGATCAGGGAAAATTTATAGGCTTTTTTCATTTGCTTTCCTCCTGTGGCGTAATCGAAGATTTCTTCACGCCGCCGGGGAGAGGGCGCGGCGAAGGCGAATTGAGCGTCCAGCGCGCGCGTGACCTGTTCGCGGATCATCCGGTCATTCATTTGCGTCACCTCCCCGCAGGCTTTCTTTCAGCAGTTCCCGGGCTTTCTTCAGCCGCCGGTGCACCGTGGTTTGGGGAATGGACAATGCCCGGGCCGTTTCCTGGATCGTGAGGCCCTGGTAATAGTAAAGCAGTACGGGATCCTTCAGCCGCTCCGGCAGCCGCATCACATCCATAGCCAGCGCCCGGTCCTCCCTGCTGTCGGCGGGAATCTCCGGCAGCTGATCCAGGCTGACGCGCCCGTCCACGTGGCGCTGCCAGGCAGAGCGCCGGTAATCCCGGCAGGTGTTGACGGCGATGCGCATGAGCCAGGCCTTGTCGTTCTGAATGTTTTTGCGTTCATAGGATTCCATGTGCTTCCAGGCCTTGAGAAAGGTATCCTGGCAGGCGTCCTCGGCCAGGGCGCGGTCCCGCAGCGACGCCCAGCAGACCTTGGTGACCGCTTCGGCGTACTGCGCGATCCACTGCCGCAGCCTTTCTTCCCGGACCATGCTGGGTACCGCAGCACGTTCCATGGCAGCCTCACCTCCTTCACCTGTATACACGATGGGCGAGGGAATTTTTTTCCGTTTCATTGTAACATGAGGAAAAAATCCAGAAAAGACGGCAAATGCGGCAAAAATATAGGCAAATCCTGCAAACGGCAGGAAATGAACAGGGAAAGGCGAAATAGAAAAAATGGATGAGACTGCGCACCACTTTGGAAGGAGCGGCGCCATGAAAGCACAATGGAATGAAGGCTGGCAGTTCTGCCTGCTGCCTCTGGAGAGCACCTATACGGATTTTGCCCGGGCGGAAAAGCGGAGCGTAACGCTGCCCCACGACTGGCTGATCGGCAATACGGAGGACCTGTACGCGTCCGGAGACGGATGGTACGGGACCGTTCTGCACGCGGATCCGGCGATGCTGGACAAGGCGGTGTATCTGGATTTTGACGGCGTGTATATGGACGCGGACGTGCTGCTCCGCGGCCGGGTGATCTGCACCCACCGCTACGGCTATACAGCGTTCCTGGTGAATCTGACGGGCCTTCTGCAGGCCGGGGACAACGAAATCGCCGTGCATGTGCGGCATCAAAGCCCCAATTCCCGCTGGTATTCCGGCGCGGGGATCTTCCGGGACGTGCAGCTGTGGACGCTGCCCCGGCGGCATATGCTGCCGTTCGGGTTTTCGGTGAACACCGCCCGGGACGGGGACGGCTGGACGCTTTCCGCAGGCGCGGAAATGAGCGAAGCGGGGGAGGCGCCCTGCGTTTCGCTGCTGGCAGCGGACGGCGCGGTGATCGCGGAAGGAAAAATGGACGCGGACGGCGCGGCGGCGAAGATCCGGCTGCACGCCGCCGGGGTGACGCCCTGGAGCATTGAAAACCCCGCCCTGTACCGGCTGCGGATCACCTTGGGGGCCCAGACGGAGGAAATGAGCGTGGGCTTCCGGGAGACGCGGTTTGACCCGGATCAAGGGTTTTTCCTCAACGGGAAGCAAATCAAGCTCCACGGCGTGTGCCTGCACCACGATCTGGGCGCCCTGGGCGCGGCGTTTTATGAGAAGGCGGCGGAAAGGCAGCTCCGGGTGATGCGGGAAATGGGGGTCAACGCCGTCCGCACGGCCCACAATCCCCCGGCCCGGCGGTTGCTGGACCTGTGCGACCGGATGGGCCTTGTGGTGATGGACGAGCTGTACGACATGTGGGAGCTGCCCAAGACCCCCTATGACAACGCCCGGTTCTTCCCGGAAACGTACAGGCAATCCGTGGCCGAATGGGTGCGGCGGGACCGGTGCCATCCCTGCGTGATCCTCTGGTCCATCGGCAACGAGATATACGATATGCAATTCTCCGACCGGGGGCAGATGTGGACGCGGCGGCTCACGGACGAGGTGCGCCGGCACGACGCCGTCCACGCCCCCGTCACCTTTGGCAGCAACTACATGCCCTGGGAAGGGGCGCAGAAATGCGCCGAGATCGTGAAGCTCCCGGGCTACAACTACGCGGAGAAGCTCTATGCCGCCCACCATGCCGCCCACCCGGACTGGGTGATTTTCGGCAGCGAGACCGGCTCCATCCTGGCCAGCCGGGGGATCTATCATTTCCCCATGGCGGCGGATATCCTGTCCGACGAGGATCTGCAGTGCTCGGCGCTGCTCAATTCCAATACCTCCTGGGGCGCCCGGGACATCCGGCCGCTTCTGGCCGACGATCTGAATACCCCCTACACCCTGGGCCAGTTCATCTGGGCGGGGATCGACTACCTGGGCGAGCCCACGCCTTACCATACCCGGAACTGCTATTTCGGCCAGACGGACACCGCCTGCTTTCCCAAGGACAGCTATTTCTTCTATCAGGCCATGTGGACGGACCGGCCCATGATCCATATCGGCGTCAGCTGGGACTGGAACCGGGGGCAGATGATCGACGTGCCGGTGATGACCAACGCGGCGCGGGCCGAGCTGCTTTTGAACGGACGGTCTCTGGGCGTTCGGACGGTGGACCGGCGAGACGCGGAAAAATGCCTGCCGGTGTGGCGGGTGCCCTTTGAAAAGGGCGTCCTGGCTGCCCGTGGATACGATGAAAACGGAAAGCTTCTGTGCCAGGATGCCCGGCAGACCCCCGGGGAACCGGTGAAGCTGGCCCTCAGCCCGGAAAAAACGGATTTTGCCGGCGGCTGCGGGGAAATCGCCTTCCTCACCGTGACCGCCCTGGACGAACGGGGCCGCGAGGTGGAAAACGCGGTGAACCGGGTGCATGTGACGGTGGAGGGCCCGGGCGTGCTGCTGGGGCTGGACAACGGTGACAGCGCGGACCGGGACGGCTACAAGCAGACCAGCCGCCGCCTGTTCTCCGGCAGGCTGCTGATCCTGGCGGGGGTGCAGACAGGGCCGGGAAAAATCCGGGTGCAGGCCGAAAGCCGGGGATTGCAGGCGGCGGAAGCGGTGCTCGCGGTGGGAGCGGGCGAACGGACGCAGCCCGGCTTTCCGGCGCTGTGCAGGGAGTACCGCGGGGAAGACGCCATCCTGCCCCGCAGGATCGATCTGGAGGCCCTGGAGGATACCCGCCTGACCCCGGAGCATCCGTCGGTGCGCGTGCGGCTGCGTTTGCAGCCGCCGGAGGCGGACGGGCAGGAAATCGCCCTGCGGATCGTCAACGCCGAGGGGGTGGACATGCCCTGTGCCCGGATCCAGAGAGACGGGGACATCGCGGCGGTGACGGCGGCGGGGGACGGGAAAATGTACCTGCGCGCCTCCGTGAACAGCGGCTATCCCCATCCCCGGGTGCTGTCCGCGCTGGAGATCTCGGCGGAGGGCTTCGGCCCCGTGGGGTTGGACCCCTACGGCTTCATCGCCGGGGCCCTTGCGGATATCCGGCAGGGAGAGATCGGCGCGGGGAACGAGCGGGGGATCTCCTTCGCCCGGGAGGGGCGCAGCATGGCGGGCTTTTCCAACGTGGATTTCGGGCCGGCGGGCTCGGATGAAATCACGCTGCCCATCTTCGCCCTGAACGGGGAAAAATACGTGCTGGGGCTGTGGGACGGCGTGCCGGGGGAGGGCGGGGAAAAGATCTGCGATCTGCCCTATCAGAAGCCCAGCATCTGGAACACCTATCAGAGCGAAACCTACCGCCTGCCCCGGGCGCTGCGGGGGACGCATACGCTGTGCTTTACGCTGGATCAGAAGGTGCATCTGAAGGGCTTCTCCTTCGCCCGCCGGTCCCGGGCCCTGCGGTGGAACGCCGCGGGGGAGGCGGACCAGGTGTACGGCGACAGCTTCCGGCGGGCGGGAGACGCCGTACTGGACATCGGCAACAACGTGACGCTGGTTTTCGAGCATATGGCGTTTGAAACGGCGGGAACGCGGACGCTGCGCATCGAAGGCCGCACGCCCCTCCGGGAAACCCCGGTGCACGTGAAGATCACCGGCCCGGACGGGGAAACCAGGACGTCCATGTGCCTGTTCGCGGGCACGGATCGGGGCGTGCAGTCCTTCCCGGTGGAGGTGCCGGCGGGGGAATGCCGGGTGGACTTCGTGTTCCTGCCGGGGACGCAGTTTGATTTTTATGGCTTTGCCATGGAGGAAGCGTAATGGCCTTTGCATGGAAGGAAGCGCTGCCCGGCGTCTTTCACATTCAGGACGCCATGGGCGTGTGCATGACGCTGCTCGTGGGGGAAACGCGCGCCCTGCTGGTGGATACGGGGTACGGCGCGGAGGACGTGGCCGCGTTCGTGGGCACGCTGACGGATCTGCCCCTCACCGTGGTGCTGACCCACGGCCACCATGACCACGCCCTGGGCAGCCGCTGGTTCGGGAAAGTGTATCTGCTGCCGGAGGATTTCCCGGTGTACGAAACCTATACCGGCCCTTTCTGGCGGCGGGACGTATGGGCCGGGGCGGCGGCGAAGGGATCCACGGGGGAAGCGGCTTTCCTCGGCGATCCCATGCCCGTCCCAGCCGCCCTGACGCCGGGGGATATCGACCTGGGCGGCCTCACCGCCCGGATCGTTCCCTGCCCGGGGCACACGCCGGGGTCGGCGGCGGTGTACGTGCCGGAAAAACGGCTGCTGCTCACCGGGGACAACTGGAACCCCTGCACCTGGCTGTTCTTCCCGGAGGCGCTCAGCGCCCAGGGATACCGGCGGAATGCGATGAAGCTGCTGGAATTGCCCTTTGATTGGGCCTTGTGCCCGCATCAGTTTGGTCTGTTCGACCGCGGCATGCCGGAAAAATTCTGGCGGGGGCTTACGGACGAAGCGCTGGATACGGCGGAGCCCACGGACGCGGGAAAGCGGGTGGACCGCCCCACCGTCCAGGCGGCGCTCCCGGAGGGACAGATCCTGGTGTTCGATGTGGAAAAATACCGGAAAGAGAGGGCTTGACATGGAAAAGCGGATCATCGTACGGCCGGGGGACCGGGCCGGATTCCGGAACCTGACAGATTACTGCGTGGGCACGGGCCGGCTGGACCTGGCGCTGCATAAGGAATATCAGGATCAGCTGCGCGCCGTGCAGGAGGAGTGCCATTTCCGCTTCATTCGCGGCCACGGCCTCTTTTCCGATCAGATGGGCATTTACCAGGAGTTCACGCCGCCCGCGTTCATCGGCGGGGAAAGCCGGCAATGGTATTGCTTCACTTACCTGGACCGGGTGATGGACGCTTACCTGGAGAACGGTCTTAGGCCCTTCCTGGAATTGGGCTTCATGCCGGAAAAGCTGGCCGGCAGCGAACAAACGCTGTTTTACTGGAAGGCCCATACCGTGCCGCCCAGGGAAATGGAAAAATGGACCGCGCTGGTGCAGGCGACGCTGCGCCATCTGATGGAAAGGTACGGCAGGGAAGAGGTGGAAGGCTGGCCCTGCGAGATCTGGAACGAGCCCAATCTTCCCGGCTTCTGGGAAAACGCGGACAAGCCTAAGTACCTGGCGCTTTACCGCGCTACGGCCATGGCGGTGAAGGAAGTGCTGCCCCGGATGCGGGTGGGCGGCCCGGCTATCTGCGGCGGCGCGGGCAGCCAGGACTGGATCCGGGATTTCCTCGCCTTCTGCCGGGAGGAAGGGCTGCCCGTGGATTTCGTCACCCGCCACGCCTACATGGGCCAGACCCCGGAGCACAAAGGCCGCTACCTGTACCACCGGATGAACGACACCCAGGTGCTGATCGACGAAATGCAGGAAAGCCGGGACATCATTGATTCCTTCCCGGAATACCGGGGCATCCCGCTGTACATCACCGAGTTCAATACCAGCTACAATCCCTTCTGTCCCATTCACGACACCAATCTGAACGCCGCCATCTGCGCGTCGCTCCTCGCCCGGCTGGGGGACGTGGCGGACGGCTACAGCTATTGGACATTCGGAGACGTGTTCGAGGAGCAGGGCATCCCCACCCGGCCCTTCCACGGGGGCTTCGGCATGATAGGCAACGGCCTGATCCCCAAGCCGACGCTGTGGGCGTTTTCCTTCTTCTCCGGCCTGCGGGGCGAATGCGTGTACCGGGACGAGGGCGCCGTGATCGTCCGCCGGCAGGACGGTGGGTACAAAGCGGCGCTGTGGAATCTGGAAGAAGAAACGGAGCGGGAAATCACCCTGCCGGTGACCGGCGACGTCGCGGCCATCCTGGAGACGGTGGACGAGGAGACCTGCAATCCCCTGCGCTGCTGGCACCGCATGGGCGAACCGGCGCACCTGACCGCGGAGCAGACGCGCATCCTGCGCGCCGCGGGGCAGCCGCTGCTTACCTCCCTGCCGGCGGAAAAGACGGAAGCGGGGGTCCGGGTCAAGATCGCATTGAAAAAGAACGCGGTGGCGCGGCTGCGGGTGCTGCCCGCCCCGAAGCAGGAAGACGCGGGATACGATTACGGCTATTACTGCCAGGAATGAGGGGAAAGAAAAATGTGGCAAGAAAGAAAAGCGTGGCTGGCGCGGCTGCCCCTGCCGGCGCCGGAAAAATTGAAAACGCCCCTGGAAGCGGCGGAATTTGAGGTCGGTCAGGCGGGCGTCCGGGCGGTTTTTACGGTGGAAAAGGACGGCGGCGAAAGCTATGAGATCCTGCCCGAAGGCGGCGGATACCGCATCACGGGCGGCGAAACGGGCGTCCTCTCCGGCGCCTACGCCCTGATCCGCGGCCTGGCCACGGGCCGCGTGCCCGCGGGGCGGCAAAAGCCTTTTTATCCCCTGCGGATGCTGAACTGCTGGGACAATATGGACGGCACGGTGGAAAGGGGCTATGCCGGGCGCAGCATGTGGTTCGAGGGGGGCAGATTCGATTACGATCCTGCCCGGATCCGCCAGTTAGGGCGGATGCTGGCCAGCTGCGGGGTCAACGTGCTGTGCGTCAATAACGTGAACGTGCATCAGCCCGCCCAGCATCTGACCGATACCCTGCTTCCGGATCTGGCCCGGTTCGCTTCCCTGCTGAGGCCCTTCGGCGTGCGGCTGATGATCTGCATTGATTTTTCCCTGCCCCTGCAGCACGGTCTTCCCACCGCCGATCCCCTGGACGCGGGGGTGCAGGCCTGGTGGCGGGAGAGGGCCAGGGAGATCTGGGCCGCGGTGCCGGACCTGGCGGGCTTCCTGGTGAAGGCGGACAGCGAACACCGCCCCGGGCCCAGCACCTACGGCCGCACCCACGCGGAAGGCGCCAACATGCTGGCCCGGGCCGTCGCGCCCTTCGGCGGGGTGCTGATCTGGCGGGCGTTCGTATACAACTGCATGCAGGACTGGCGGGATACCAGGACCGATCGGCCCCGGGCGGCCTACGATCTGTACAAGCCCCTGGACGGGCAGTTTGACGGGAATGTGATCGTCCAGGTGAAATACGGCCCCTTCGATTTTCAGGTGCGGGAGCCGGTGTCCCCCCTTTTGCTGGGCATGGAAAAAACGAATCTGTCCCTGGAGTTGCAGCTGGCCCAGGAATATACCGGCCACCAGATCGATTTGTTCGCCATGCCGCCCCTGTGGCGGGAGATCTTCGACGGCATGGGCAAGGAACGGGCGAAGGCCGTCGCCGCGGTGAGCAATCTGGGCCGGGACGAAAACTGGACGGGCCATCCCTTCGCCGCGCTGAACCTGTACGCCTTCGGCCGCTTTTGCTGGGACCCGGATATCCGGCCGGAAACCGTCGTCCGGGAATGGGTGCGCCTGAGCTATGATCTGGCCCCGGCCCAGGAGGACGCGCTGACGGACCTGCTGCTTTCCAGCCGGGACGCCTACGAACAGTACACCGCCAACCTGGGCCTGTGCTGGATGGTGCGCCCCGAATCGCATTACGGCCCCAGCCCCTACGGCTATGAATTCGATCTGTGGGGCACCTATAACCGGGCAGACCGCTGCGGCGTGGGCATCGACCGCACCGACGCGGGCACGGGCTACGTTTCCCAATACCCGGAAACGCTGAAAAAGCTGTATGAAAACCCCGAAACCTGCCCGGAAAAGCTGCTGCTGTTCTTCCATCGCCTGCCCTACGATTTCCGCATGAAGGATGGGCGCACCCTGATCCAGCGGCTGTACGACGATCATTTCCAGGGCTGCGCCCGGGCCGAAAGCATGAAGGGCGTGTTGGAAAAGCTGCCCCTGCCCGATGCGGACAAGCGGGAGATCCTGGAGCGCATCGACGGACAGATCAAAAACGCCCGGGAATGGCGGGACGTGACGAACACCTTCTTCCACCGCCTCAGCGGTGCTGCCGACGAAAAAGGGCGGAAGATTTACGAATGACGGAAACGGGGAGGACGAAATAGCGGGGGGAACCCGCTCTTTGTAGCCAAAGAGCGGGTTCCCCCCGCGCCCCCTTTCCGAGAAAGCGGCTGGGGCGAAGAAATAAAAAATTTCCCGTCCACTTTTTTGTGAGCGGGAAGTTTTTTGGAAAGAATCAGATTAAACTGGTTTTCTCGGAAGGGGGAACGGGGGAACCCGCTCTTTGAACTTCAAAGAGCGGTTTCCCCCGTAATTCTTTTCCCCTTATGCCCAGGGATTTTCCGTGGGATAGGGCAGGGTCTTGGGCTGGTTGTAGCCGATGTCCTTGACGCCCAGGAATTTGAACACCTCGAACAGGGCTTTGCCGTGATGGCCGAAGGCCACGGCGCCGTGATGCGGATACCGCTTCTGGATCAGCACGTGGCGGTAGAAGCGGCCCATTTCCTTGATGGCGAACACGCCGATGCCGCCGAAGGAGGTGGTGGCAACCGGCAGCACTTCGCCCTCGGCGATGTAGGCGCGCAGGTCGCCGTTGCTGTCGCACTGGAGGCGGTAGAAGGTGATTTCGCCGGGAGCGATATCGCCTTCCAGGGTGCCGCGGGTGAAGTCCGGATCGGAGCCGGCGGGCTCCAGCAGCCGGTGCTGGATCAGCTGATATTTCACCGCGCGGTCCGCGCACATCTTGCAGCTGGGGGTATTGCCGCAGTGGAAGCCCATGAAGGTATCGGTGAGGGCGTAATCGAACTTGCCCTTGATCTGGCTTTCCCACATGGAGGCAGGCACGGAGTTGTTGATATCCAGGATGGTGACGGCGTCCTGGCTGATGCAGGAGCCAATGTATTCACTCAGCGCACCGTAGATATCCACTTCGCAGGAAACCGGGATGCCCCGGGAGGCCAGACGGCTGTTCACATAGCAGGGCTCAAAGCCGAACTGCTCCGGGAACGCGGGCCAGCACTTGTCGGCGAAGGCCACGTATTTCCGGGCGCCCTTGTGGGCTTCCGCCCAATCCAGCAGCGTCAGTTCAAACTGGGCCATTCTTTCCAGCATGTCGGGGAAGTACTTGCCTTCGCCCATTTCCGCGGCCATATCCTTGCACACGTCGGGGATACGCTTGTCGCCGGCGTGGGCCTTGTAGGATACCAGCAGGTCCAGTTCGCTGTTTTCTTCGATTTCGATGCCCAGCTCATACAGGCCCTTGATGGGGGCGTTGCAGGCGAAGAAATCCTGGGGACGGGGCCCGAAGGTGATGATCTTGAGGTTCTTCAAGCCGATGACGGCCCGGGCCACGGGCACGAAATCGCCGATCATTTTGGCGATGTCTTCCGCGGTGCCCACGGGATATTCGGGAATGTAGCCCTGCAGGTGCCGCATGCCCAGGTTGTAAGAGCAGTTCAGCATGCCGCAGTAGGCGTCGCCGCGGCCGTTGATCAGGTCGCCGTCGCCTTCGGCAGCCGCCACGAACATGCAGGGGCCGTCAAAGTTCTTGGCGATGAGGGTTTCAGGGGTCTCGGGGCCGAAGTTGCCCAGGAACACCACCAGCGCGTTGCACTCGGCGGCCTTCACGTCCGCCACGGCCTTGAGCATGTCCAGTTCGTTTTCCACGGTGACGGGGCATTCATACAGATCGCCCTTGAAGGCCTTCTTGATGGCTTCCCGGCGGGCGATGGACAGCCCGATGGGGAAACAGTCGCGGGATACGGCGATGATACCGAGCTTGACCTGGGGAATGTTCTGCATAGTCTTTCTCCTCCCTTAATCTGTTCCTTGGTTGCTTTTATTGACGAAAAGGCACATCGTTCCTGATGTCGATGTTCACGCCTTTGAGTCCCACATACGCGCCGTCCTTGGCCTCGGAAGAATCCGGATGGGCCAGCAGCCACTTGTTCCGCGCCCACAGGGATTTGTCCAGCACGTTTTTGCCAGTGCCGGGGCGGTAATCGGTATTGGTGTTCAGGGGCAGCCCCACCAGCACCCGGAAGCCCTTGTCCGCTTCATTGTGGCAGGGGGCGTAGTGCAGCGTGGTAGCGTACACCTCCACCAGCACGCCCTTGGGCACGAAGAACGCCTTCACCTTCGCGGTGTCCAGCACGTCGTCCACGATATCGTCCATCTTCGCCAGCAGGAGGATGAAATCCTGCGTGCCCAGGTTGAATTCGCTGTCCCGGTGGTATTCCAGGCAGTTCAGCTTCGTATTATGGCCGTTGCAGCAGCCCAGCTGGAAGGGCATGCCGCCGAAAAGGGCTTCGCCCAGGGCCTCCGCCCCCTCCGCGGCGTGGAGGGTTTCCACCTTGGGGAAATACACCACGCCCTCGGGGCAGGGAGTGGTTTCCTCCAGGGCCTTGAGCACGCCCTCAACGCCGTACCCTTCCACGATGCGGCCGTAGGGAGCGAAGGATTTGTCGGTGACGGGGATGATCTGCATATGGTTTTCTCCTTTCCCTTTTGCGTTCGGTTTATGAGAGCTTCGCCAGCGCGTGGAAGGATTCCTTCAGCGCGGGGTACAGCTTCTGGTACAGATCGAAATACGCTTCGTAGGCCGCGTGGCGCTTCTTGTCGGGCAGCAGCTGATCCGATTCCTTGAGGATCTCGTCGCAAGCGGTGGGCACGTCCTTGTACACGCCCGCGCCCACGCCCGCCAGGATGGCGGCGCCCAGGGCGGGGCCTTCGGTGTTCTGCAGGATGGAGACGGGCATATCGTACATGTCCGCCATCATCTGCCGCCAGAAGGGGGATTTGGCGCCGCCGCCGCAGGCCAGCATCGCTTCGGGGGCCACGTGCATGCCGCGCAGCACGTTCAGGTTATGCCACTGGGAGTACATCACGCCCTCCATCACGCTGCGGACGATGTCCTGCCGGGTGTGCATGGCGGAAAGCCCGATGAACGCGCCCCGGGATTCCGGGTCCAGGATGGGGCTGCGCTCGCCCATGAGGTAGGGCAGGTAGATCAGCCGGTTGGCGCCGATGGGGCTCTTGTCGGCCTCCTGGTTCATCAAAACGTAGGAATCGGTGCCCATGTCCCGGGCCACCTGGATTTCCGCCTGGAAGAAGGTGTCCCGGCACCATTTGAGGCTGAGGCCCGCGGCCAGGCCCACGCCCATGACCACATAGCCGCCCGGCACCGCGGCGCAGAAGGTGTGCACCCGGCCGGCGGGGTCGATCTGAACGGTGTCGGAATGGGCGAAGATGACGCCGGAGGTGCCGATGGTGGTGAAGGCCTTGCCTTCCCGCACCACGCCGGTGCCAATGGCGGCGGCCATATTGTCTCCCGCGCCGGCGGCCACGGGCATCCCGGCCTTCAGGCCGGTGAGCCGCGCCGCTTCCTCGGTGATATGGCCCGCCACGTCGCAGCTTTCCACCAGCGGCGGCAGCATGTTCATGTCAATGCCGGTCTTTTCGCAGATTTCCCGGCTCCAGCAGCGGTTGGGCACGTCCAGCAGGTTGGTGCCGGAAGCGTCGCTCATTTCCATGAAGTATTCGCCGGTGAGCTTGAGCCGCACGTAATCCTTGGGCAGTTGGATGTGCCGGGCCTTTGCCCAGATCTCCGGCTGATGCCGGCGCACCCAGAGCACCTTGCCGGCGGTAAAGCCCGTGAGGGCGGGGTTGGCGGCGATCTGGATCAGATGCTCCCGGCCGCCCACCAGGCGGGTGAATTCATCGCATTCCTCGATGGTGCGGTTATCGCACCAGATGATGGACCGGCCCAGGGCCTCGCCCCGGTCGTCCGTGAGCACCAGGCCGTGCATCTGGCCGGAAAGGGAGAGGCCGGCGATGTCCCCGGCGTCCACGCCGCTTTTTTCGATCACCGTGCGGATGGTGGTCACCGCGGCCTGCCACCAATCCTCCGGCTCCTGCTCCGCCCAGCCGTTTTTGGGCTGATACAGCGGGTATTCCACGGAGGCGGAGGCGACGGAATTGCCCCGCAGGTCGAACAGGACCGTTTTGGTGCCGGAGGTGCCAAGATCTACGCCAAGCAGGTATTTCATAGCGATGTCTCCTTCTTGGATTTGTGGGGTATGCGTACTTGTATTTATTGTAGCTGAAAACGCCGGAAAATGCAAGGAAATGGGGGAACAATTTCCGCAATTTTTCCACAATTGTTGCCGCAAAATGCGCAGGATCCGGTTTTTCTTGACGCGGAGGGGAAAAGTACGGTAAAATTTCTTCAGCAAGAGAACGGGAGGATAGGGAGATGCCGGCTTTTGATAGGATGTCCCTGGAAACGCTGACGCGCCGGGAGGGCTTTGCCTGCGAATGCGGGAAGCGCCACGTCTGCGCGCTGGATTATCTGCGGATCGGCCCGGGCGCGCTGTCCGCCGCGCCGGAGATGGTGCGCGCCCTGGGGTGCGAAAAGCCCTTCGTGGTGTGCGACGGGAATACCTGGGAGACCGCCGGGCAGCGGGTGTGCGCGCTGCTCAAGGACGCCGGGATCGGGCATCAGGCGTATATCATCCCCTGCGCGGGGCAGAAGATCGCCCCGGCGGAATGGGAGGTGGGCAGCGCGCTGATGCACCTCGATCCCGCCTGCGATCTGATCCTGGGGGTGGGCAGCGGGGTGGTCAACGACATCTGCAAGGTGCTGGCCAACGCGCTGAACAAAAAGAACGCCGTCATCGGCACCGCCCCGTCCATGGACGGCTACGCCTCCAACGCCTCTGCCATGGAGATCAATCATGTGAAAATGACTCTGTTCAGCCGAGCTCCGCAGGGAATATTGCTGGATACGGACGTGCTGGCCCGGGCCCCCATGCGGATGCTGCAGGCCGGGCTGGGGGACATGGCGGCCAAATACATCGCCCTGTGCGAATGGCGCATGAGCCATCTGGTGACGGGGGAGTACTACTGCGAACATGTGGCGGAGCTGATGCGCACCGCGCTGAAAAAAGTGATGGACGCGGCGGAGGGCGTGCCCAGCCGGGACCCCAAAGCCGTTCAGGCCATTGCCGAGGGGCTGGTGATCAGCGGCATCGCCATGGCCTACGCGGAGATTTCCCGCCCCGCCTCCGGCCTGGAGCACTATTTTTCCCACATGTGGGAAATGATGGCGCTGGAGCGGGGGCTGCCCTACGATCTCCACGGCATCCAGGTGGGCATCGGCACGGTGCTGACGCTGAAACTGTATGAAAAAATACGCACCGTCATGCCGGACCGGGCGCAGGCGGACCGCTACTGGCGGGAAATGACCGAAGAAAAATGGCAGTCGCAGATCCGCCGCATCTTCGGCAGAACCGCGCCGGAGATCATCGAAATGGAAAGGACCGCCCGGAAAAACGACCGGACGGCCCATGAAGAAAGGCTGGAAAAAATCATCGCCAACTGGGACGGGATCCAGCAAGCCATCCGGGAGGAGCTGCCGGATTATCGGGCGCTGCGGGGGCTGATGGAGCGGGCGGGCATGCCCGTGAAGCCTTCCCAGATCGGCGTTTCCCTGGAGGATACGGTAAACGCCTTCATTGGCGCCCGGGACGCGCGGGACAAGTATATGTCCTGCTCCCTGCTGTGGGATCTGGGGCTCACGGACGAGTTTGCCGCGTATTTGCGGGACGTGGCGGAAACATAAAAGGGGCTGTTGCACAGCCCCTTCGATCAAATGGATCCTCCATTTGATCGACATAAAGCGCCTTTTCCTCTCGTCCCTGCGGGACTCCCAGGCGGAAAAGGCGCAAGGAAAGCATTTTTGCTCTCGCAGGGCATACTCTGCGAAAGCAAAAATGCTCCTCGCAGCGCACAGGTCGCTGCTGCGGATTCCACTTGGAGGGGCTTTTGGCCCCTCCAAACCACCCCGGGGTTCTTCGATTTCCCGGTATTCACTGCTGCTCATTCTTCTATGAGAACGAATATCCCAGTAAACAAAGAGGATATTGCAGATTGGCTTCTGCAACATCCCCCGGAGGCGCTGGCAAAACGGCGCCTCGTTTTTTACTGCTTTTTCGGGAACGCCCGCTTCCAGAGGGGGCGCACGGTGAGGATGATGCCCAGGCAGCAAAGGCCGATGCCCAGGTAGCACAGGTCCATGTGCATCCAGGCGAGGAAGGCGATCTTTTCGTCCAGGGCGAATTCCAGGGCGATCACCACGCCCAGCAGCAGGAGCACCGACGCCCAAACCGCGGCGATGCGGCCGCGTTTTCTCTCCGCCCGCGGCAGGCGGATGCAGCAGATCAGCATCACCGCGCCGATGGCGATGGCGCTGAGCAGCTGGCTCACCTTCACGAACCCCCAGGTGAGCACGGCGTCCTTGCGCATGCTCTCCATCAGGATCTGGCAGGCGGCGTACAGCAGCACCGCCAGGGCGGCGTGCCCGCCTTCGGCCCGGCGCTTCATCAGCAGCACGATCAGAGCGATGATCAGCGCGGCCAGGGCTTCCCAGAAGAAAACGGCGAAATACCATTCGCTGCCTTTGGGCTGGCAGGCCAGGGGGAAGCGGAACAGGGGGGAGGGATCGGCCCAGGCAAAGGAGCTGGGAAGGCGGGTGGAGGGGTCCAATTCCAGAAGAATGGGATCGCCGAACCATTCGGAAATGCTCATGCCGTAGCCCAGCCGCACCAGGCTTTCGGCCATCCGGCAGCAGCACACCGCGATCATCCCCGGCCCCGCCGCGCCGTCCAGCACGCTGCGCACGGGCGTGCGGGTGATCCGGGCGGAGAGGCATGCGGCCAGCAGCACGCCCAGCAGCGCGCCGTAGAGCACATACCCGCCCAGATCAAAACGGAAAAAATGCAGCAGCCCCTTTTCCCGGAAATAATTGAGCCGCGCCAGGAAATAGCCCAGCCGGGCGAAGAACACCCCCAGGGGCACGCAAAGCACCGCAAACCAGCTGACGGCCTCGCTGCCCAGGCCGTATTTTTTCCGCGTGAACTGCATCAGCCCCAGCGCCAGCAGCGCGGCGGCCGCCGTGCACAGACCGTAAAGATGGAAAGGCCCTGCCATGGCGTCAATCCTCCGAAGCTGCGGAAGCGAAATAGATCAGATCGGAAATATGCCGGCTGCCGGGGGTGCGGTGCACAGGCTTGCCCCGCAGCATCAGGTGGGCGCTGCCGCCGCCGTCCAGGTTGTAGGCCAGCTTGCAGTCGGGGAACAGGAGCAGGATAAACTTGGTCAGCTCCTTGAGGTTCATGCCGTTCATGCCGCTGCCGTCCACCACGCCGCCGTCGACTTCCACGATGGCGTATTTGAGGGTATCCAGCTGGCAGATGGCGATGCGCTGGGTGGGCAGGTGGCCTTCCACCTGGTCCTTTTCAAATTTGTTCAGCGCCAGCTCCTGGGCTTCCCCGTTCCGCACCAGCACAGGGCCGAAGCAGAACGCGTTCACGATCTGCCGCCCGTCGTTTTCGATTTCCTGCCGCTTGGCGGCCATATCCTCGCTGGTGGCCTTGGGCACGGCGTCAAAATCGCCGTTGTCGTCGATGATCAGCACGTCCCGGTTCCCGTCCAGGGCATCCCGGTAAAACACGCCCTGGCGCACCACGAACCCCACGTTATAGGAAAACTTGATGAAATCGCTGTTGCACGCCACCACGGCGTTGACCCGCTGAGCCATTTCCCAGGGACGCTCCAGGGTCACGTCGTCGTAGCTTTCGTTGCTCATGGTGGTGCGCAGCTGGGACGGATCGGCAATATCGATCACCACCCAGCGGCACATCACCTGGGATTCGCTGGATGGGGGCTTGCGCTTTTCGGAATCCATCACAATATGGATGGATTCATCCTGATACTCCGTATCGGACAGCCAGCCGCTTTCCCGGGGCGGCACGCCGTGCACCTTGAGATCCATGCCCAGGGGCGTGACCTCCGCCACGGCGGGGGAGGAGAGGAACAGGGCCATGGCCAGCAGCATCAGCACGGCCAGGCACCAGCGCAGGGTATTGCCTTTCATCGGAGGAACGCACCTTTCTTTGGCAAAAATGATTTCCGGGTGGGCGCCCGCATGCGAACAAAAAAATTATACCATAAGACGCATGGGCGAAACAAGCCGTTTTTGAAAAAAGGCGGCAGGCGCACGGCCCGCTGCCGCCGCGCCGGAAAAGGCGGGACGGCGGACGATTGACAAACGGCGCCCCGACGGTATAATAAAAGATGCAAGCATAAAGAACATGGGGGATCGGAATATGAAAAAAACGGCGCTGCTCTTGCTGCTGCTGGTGCTTCTGACGGGCGCGGCCCAGGCGGAAAGCGCCATGCGTTCCGTCGGCGGCCTGTCCTTTCCGGCCGACGCCACGGCCGTGGACCTGGAGGATCTGGAGCTTTCCATGGACGAGCTGACGGCTTTCCTGGACGGCTTCAGCAATCTGGAGCGAGTGGACATGTTCGGCACGAAGGTGACGAAAAAAGAGATCGAAATGCTCGTGGCCCGGTATCCAAACGTGAAATTCGGCTGGACCATTCACATTTTCGGCAAAGGCCGGGGCCATGACGTGCGCACGGACCAGACGGCGTTTTCCACCCTGCACGGGGACTGCTACGAGCATACCAGCCAGCAGATGGAGGTGCTGCGGTACTGCACGGAGCTGCGCGCGCTGGATCTGGGGCACAATCTGCTGCGGGATATTTCCTTCCTGAAGGATCTGACCAAGCTGCGGGTGCTGATCCTGGGCGCCAACGAGATCACGGATATTTCGCCCCTCGCCGGCATGCAGGACCTGGAGTATCTGGAGCTGTTCTCCAATCACGTAAGCGACCTGTCCCCCCTGCTGAACATGCCCCGGCTGATGGATCTGAACATCGTCTACAACCGGGTGCCCGACATGGAGATCCTGATGCAGCTCAAGGGGCTCAGAAGGCTGTGGACGGGGCACTGCATCAAAGGCCTGACCGGCAGCGGGCCGATGGTGGAGCAGCTGCGGCAGGCGCTTCCCGATACGCTGGTGGTGGCGGAAGGGGAGCCCACGCAGAACGGCTGGCGGGATGATCCCCATTATGACGTGATCCAGGAAATGTTCCAGAAGGGCGTCTATATCCCCTTTGCGGAATCTCCGCCCCTGGAGGAAGAATAAAAAGAGGCCCCAGGGCTCTTTCAGTCTGTCGAAAAACCCGAGGATGCATCGAAGGGCCGCAGCCCTTCGATTTTTCATCCGCAGCGGCGGCATGTACGCCGCGAGGAGCGGTCCTTGACCGCTTCCTCTATCAATGTCGACACCCTGAAAGAGGCTCCGGAGCCTCTTTTTTTGCGGAAGAAGCCGTGGAAAAGCGGAGGAAAATGCGTGTTGACAAAGCAAAAACGCATTGTGTATAATAGTAAGGAAGAAGCAGCTGAATGAATAACTGCGCGGCGCATCTCAGGCGCCGGCGGCGCCCCGGGGATCGGGGAGCCGCCCAAAAGTTGTCTGTTTCGTCCATCATGCAAATGATTTTTGACATGTACGATCCGGATCAGGCAGGCTATAATAAAATAGACGAGACAAGCAGTGAAGAAACGGATGATCCGCATCTGCCGGGAGGTGCGCTTTTGAAGGAACAAAGGACCCATCAGCAATACCGTTTGATCGATCTGATCCTGTTTGCGGTGATGCTGGCGGCGTTTGAAAGCCTGGTGGTGACGGCGGGGATCCGCTGGTTCCCGGGAGAGGCGTATCTGGTGTCCGTGACGGCGGTGATCACCGCCATCGTGATGATGCGCTGGGGCGCCTGGGCCGCCGTCCACGCTGTGCTGGGCGGCGCGGTCACGTGCCTGGCCGCCGGCATGGCGGAGGGCAGGTTTCTGGCAGTTTACTGCGTGGGCAATCTGGGGGCGCTCCTCGCCCTGGCGCTGCGGGAAAAAATGGGCCCGGAAAGCATCCGCCAAAGCGTGTGGCGCACGCTGCTCTTCGGGGCGGCGGTGCTGCTGGGGATGCAGGCCGGGCGCGCGGCGGTGTGCCTGGCGCTGACGGGCCGGGCGGATGCGCTGACGATGTTTTTTGCTCCGGAAGCCGTCACCATGCTCTTTACCCTGGTGGTCCTGTGGATCGCGCGGCGCATCGACGGCCTGTTCGAGGATCAGGGGCATTATCTGAAACGCATGCGGCAGCAATTTGCCCGTGAGGAAGCTGAAGAAGAAGGGGGATCCCAATGACGGTCAAAGGTACGGATTATCTGGTCTTTGACAAGAAAGCCGGCGTATGGCGGGAGGACCCGGAGCAGGCGGTCCGCGACGACGTGGAAAAGCATTACTGGCTGCATGTGGGCCGCACCGTGGTGAAGGACTGGCGGCTGTATCTGATGCTGGTGCCCATGCTGCTGGTGTTTTTCCTCTGGCGGTATCTTCCCATGTACGAGCTGCTGCGCTCCTTCAAGGTGGACGGCAGCGACGCGGTGCCGGTGGCCGAATGGGCCTGGAAGGGCTTTGCCAATTTCCGCGCCCTGCTGATGGGCACGGGCAAATTCGCCACGCTTTCCCAGGATTTCTGGGCCGCCCTGCGCAACACGTTCCTGCTCAGTTTTTACGGGCTGCTGTTCGGCTTCCCCGTGCCCATCCTCCTGGCCCTGTTTTTCAATGAAATCCGTTCCAACGGCGTGCGCAGCATCCTGCAGGTGCTCACCTACCTGCCCAAGTTCATGTCCACGGTCATCATGACCTCCCTGGTGGTCATGCTGGTGCGCGGCGCCATCACCACCAGCATGATGACGGCGCCGCCGGGCGTGGTGTCCCAGCTGCTGACGCGCCTGGGCCTGATCTCCCAGGAGGTGGCGGACGCGGGATTGCTGCGCAGCTCCCGGTATTTCCGGGCGATTTATCAGGTCAGCGGCATCTGGGAAACGGCGGGGTACGACAGCATCGTGTTCTTTGCCGCCATCATCGCCATTTCGCCCACCAGCTACGAAGCCGCCCAGATCGACGGCGCGGGAAAATGGGCGCAGATGCGCTACGTGGTGCTGCCCAGCATCCTGTCCACCATCGTGATCATGCTGATCACCCGCATCGGCCATATGCTGTCCGTGGGGTATGAAAAGGTGATCCTGCTGACCAACGACCTGTCCAAGGAAGGCGACGTGCTGACCACCGCCCAGGTGGTGTCCACCTTCGCCTGGCAGACCAACCGGGCCGGCGAAGGCAGCAAAGGCCTGCCCGGCATCGCGGCCGCCGCGGAAATGATGAACAACGTGGTGGGCATGCTGCTGGTGATCGGGGCCAATACCATCGCCCGCAAGGCGTCCAACGTGTCGCTGTACTGAGGGGAGGAGAGAGGCCATGAAAAGACGGTTGGAAATCTCCGAACTGATTTTCAGGATCATCAGCTACGTGCTTTTGACGGTGTTCGCCCTGTGCTGTCTGTATCCGTTCCTGTACGCGGTGTCCGCCGCGGTCAGCGGCAAGCACGCGGTGGATTACAACGAGGTGGTGTTGCTGCCCAAGGGGCTGCAGTTTGACGCTTTCATCTGGATGTTCTCGCAGGATACCTTCTGGAACGCCTATTCCAACACCCTGTTCCTCACCATCTACGGCACGGCGTTTTCCCTGATCGTTTCCATCCTGGGCGCCTACGCTCTGAGCAAGAAACGGCTTCTGTTCCGGAAATTCCTGAATTTCTTCCTGGTGTTCACCATGTGGTTCTCCGCCGGCATCGTGCCCCAGCGGCTGAACTACATCGCCACGAAGAACGTATTCCACGCCGCGGGGATCATGGACGATAAATGGATGGTGGTCATCGCCATGGGCATGGCGGCCATGAATATCATCCTGCTGCGCAACGCCTTTGAAAACGTGCCCGGGGAGATCGAGGAGGCCGCCATCGTGGACGGGGCCACGGAAATGCAGGTACTGCGGCAGGTGTTCATCCCCATGAGCAAATCCACCATCGCCACCGTGACGCTGTTCTTCGCCATTTCCCACTGGAACGGCTATTTCTGGGCCAAGCAGATGGTGCCCAACAAATGGGAACAGCCCCTGCAGGTCTATATCCGCGAAAAGCTGGACGATTATGTGTACGATTCCGAATTCCGGAATTACTGGCAGGAAGCCTACGCCATCGACTCGGTGATCTACGCCCTGATCGTCTGCTCCATCATTCCCATCCTGATCATTTACCCCTTCATTCAGAAGTACTTCGCCAAAGGCGCAAACGCCGGCGGTGTGAAGGAATAAAAAACATCAACCAAAGGAGGAAACCACATGAAAAAGTTCCTGACTCTGGCTCTGGCGCTGGTCCTGGCGCTGAGCATCGCGGCTGGCGCGTCCGCCGAGACCGTGCTGCGCATGGCCACCGGCTACAACTCCGCCAAGACGGGCATCACCTTCGATGCGGAAGTCGCCGGCGAAGGCGTGACGCTGGCGGACGGCAAGACCTATACCGCCGGCAGCCTGAAGCCCACCTGGGTGGCGCTGCAGGAGATCCTGGGCGTGAAGTTCGAAAGTAAGTACCAGGGCAACAACACCACCAAGGAATTCGATTACTGGAAGGACCAGCTGGGTGAAGTGGACATGGTCAGCGGCACCGCGGCGACCCTGTCTGAAAACGGAGCAGCCGGCAAGCTGGTGAACCTGGCCGAATACATGGACCAGCTGCCCAACTTCAAGGCTTATCTGGACGCCAATCCCATCGTGCGCCTGTCCATCACCGGCGACACCGACACCGGCGCCATCTACTTCAGCCCCTACTTCGACGGCGTCAACGACATCGAGCGTATGCCCCTGATGCGCGTCGACTGGGTGGTGAAGCTTCTGGACGGCGAAGGCGAATTCACCGCCGAGAGCTGCGGCACCACCGCCGCCGCGGTGTATCAGCCCTACATGCCCACCGAAGGCAAAGTGGAAATCGACGTGGTCACCCTGGACGGCACCGCCGTGGAAACCATCGCCAAGGACTACGACGCCGCGGGCAACATCGTGGCCAAGATGAACGAAGCGGGCCCCATGAGCGGCGTGGACGCGGTGAACATGCTGCGCGCCTACATCGACGCGGCCTACAACGGATACTACGGCACCGAGCGCTCCAACCTCTTCATCGGCCAGAACGCCGCCTGGGACGCCGACGAACTGGTGGCCCTGCTGCGCTGCGTGGTGGCCAACGCCCCCACCCTGAACGGCACCGACGCCGTGGAAGGCCTGTTCTCCCGTGAAGACAACAACAACCAGCGCAGGATCGACCTGTTCCGCCTGGCCGGCCATCTCTTCGGCGTGCGCGGCATGGAATCCCGCCAGGATTACCTCTACGTGGGCACCGACGGCAATCTGCACGACGCCCGTCAGGAAGCCGCTTCCTACGAAGCCGTCGCCCGCATGAACGATATGGCCAAGGAAGGCCTGATCTCCACCGCGTTTGTCAACGGCGAGGAAGTCAGCTCCAGCATGTACCTGGAGAACGACGCCGGCTTCATGAGCTACGACTATAACCAGACCCAGACGGCCATGAACGCCACCAAGCTGCAGAACGACCAGGGTGAAAAGTACATGGCGGTCATGGTGCCCGTGGCCCTGTGGCAGGACGGCACCGAGGGCGGCGTCTACATGCGCTTTACCGAATCCTGGCGTTCCGTCAAGACCGACGGCTGGGCCATTTCCAAGGCCGGCGTGGGGGACGACGCCGATAAGCTGAACGCGGCCCTGGCGCTGATCGACTACGCTTACTCCGAAAAGGGCCAGATCCTTATGAGCTACGGCCCCGACGCTTTCATCAAGACCAACGACGACGGCAGCTACGTCACCTTCCTCTTCAACGGCAAGGAAATGCCCGTCATCGCGGACGCCACCTATGAAGAACTCTGGGCCAAGGCCGGCGGCAACTACACCAACTACGCCCGCCAGTACCTGGGCTCCACCCTGAGCTTCGTCAAGAGCCAGGCCTTCGAGTACCAGTGCACCCATGAGATCGGCAAGGAAGGCGCCGGCCGCATCTCCACCGCCATCGGCCTGGGCACCATCAAGCATCCCGAACTGGCCCTGACCGAGAATCCCTGGTACACCTCCGTGCCCACCGTGCTGCCCACCACTGAAAAGGAAGCCCAGGAGCTGAGCGAATTCAGCGATCTGAGCGGCTCCTTCGGCTCCGGCAAGGGCGGCCAGAACGTGTTCGTCAACGTGATCGCCGGCGGCCTGGAAGGCACCGCGGAAGAAGCGGCCGAAAAGGTCACGATGGATTGGTTCGGCGATCTGTATCTGGAGATCCGGAACGCCCAGTGGCAGCGCCTGGTGGAGTATTACAATTCCCTGTAACCGTTTGCCCAAAGCGCTGATCTGATCAGCCTGCTTCCGCCGTCCCGCCGGTTTTTGTGCCGGCGGGACGGCGGAAGATTCCAAGTGAGGAAGGGATCGGAATTCATGTACAGAAAGCAAATGGTCCTGCAAAGGGCCCTGTGCATCCTGGTCATATGCGCCAGCGCGCTGGTGTTCGTCTACGCATTGGGCTATATGACCGATGTTTACGACATGATTTACATGCTGCGTGAATCCTATAAAACGGACGGGATCAATCAGTTCCTGACGGATATGGATCTGTTCAACCGCAGTCTGATCCGGGTGGGGATCGGGCTGATCCTGCTTTCGTTGACTCTTCTTCTGACCAATACCCATGTGCGCAGAAAATACTACGTGGGCAATTACATCGCCTCCGGCGTAAACGCCTATGCAGATATCGCCGCGGCGGTGCTCATGCATCTGAAGATTTCCGATTTCAAGGCGCGTTACCTGGCCGACGGCCTCATTGACTTCCAGACCGTGAAGGAATGGGCCGACAGGAACGCCCGCAACGGCGGCATCAGCGTTTATACCGATTCCACGTTCTGGTTCGACGTACATTACTTCGTGTTCGGCCTCCTGCTGATGGCAGGGGTGCTGCTGATCGTGAATGCACTCTGGAAGATCAGCCTGATGAAGTGCGAAAAACAAGCGCTCGCAGGGGAAAGGGCGGTGGCACCATGAGCGAGGACGGCATCATCCGGACGGACCGGATGCGGTTCACCAAAAATACCCTGTCTTCCCGGCTGGCGCTGGCAGGCATCGCATTCAACGTGCTGTTCTTTGTCAGTATCTATAAAGTCAATCATTCCGCGTATTACACGTACTGGATGGGCATTTCCATCATTTACAACCTGGTGTTCATGCTTTCGGCGTTCCTGGCCAGCGAGGGCACCAAGAATTATAAGCCCGGATATTCCGTCCTGCTGATCCTGCTGGCGGCGGGCCAGATCGCGCGGATCTTCATCTATCCTGCCAGGATGCGCGCCAATCCGGAGATCGAGGGCCCCGCGCTGATCCTGGTAAAAACGGTGGTCACCGAGGCGAACGGCGTCGTGGTCACCGAGGAAACATCGAAAGAGCTGCTTTCCCAGTACGTCCGGGTGGTGGCCTATCTGTCGCTGTCCGCGGCCTGCCTGCTGGCCGGCGCGGTCATCAACCTGTACAGAAGCAGGGTGCTGGCGGCGCACAAGGCCGGCCTTGGCCTGCAGAAGGCGTAAGGAGGGAAGCGCATGGCAGAGCTTTCGCTGCAGCATCTGGATAAAATATACGACAACAACGTGCAGGCCGTCTACGATTTCAACATGGACGTGCAGGACGGCGAGCTGATCGTGCTGGTGGGGCCTTCCGGGTGCGGGAAATCCACCACGCTGCGGATGGTGGCCGGTTTGGAGGATATTTCCCGGGGCCGGCTGCTCCTGAACGGCCGGGACATCACCCAGACCCCCGCCAAGGACCGGGACATGGCCATGGTGTTTCAGAATTACGCCCTGTACGGCCACATGACGGTGTATGAAAACATGGCCTTTTCCCTGACGCTGCAAAAAGAAAACAAAAATGTGATCCATAAAAAGGTCCTGGCCGCGGCGGAAATCCTGGATCTGACCAGCCAGCTGAATAAAAAGCCCGGCCAGCTTTCCGGCGGCCAGCGCCAGCGGGTGGCCATGGGCCGGTCCATCGTGCGCAATCCCAGCGTTTTCCTGTTTGACGAGCCGCTGTCCAATCTGGACGCCAAGCTGCGGGGCGCCACCCGGCGGGAGATACTGCTGCTGCACAAGCGCCTGGACGCCACCATGCTCTATGTGACCCACGATCAGACCGAGGCCCTCACCCTGGCGGACCGGATCGTGTGTATGTCCATGGGGCACGTGCAGCAGATCGGCACGCCCATGGAGCTGTACGATACGCCCGCCAATACCTTCGTGGCCGGGTTCATCGGGCTGCCGCCCATGAATTTCTTTCCCGTGCGGGTGGCGGAGGCCGGCTTGACGGGCCAGGGCTTCGAAGCACCGCTGACGGAGGAGGAGCAGGCGGTCCTGGCGCCTTACCGGGGAAAGGAGATCATCCTGGGCGTGCGCCCGGAGGATATCGCCGAGGGCGGAACGCTGCCGGTGGACGTGGTGTCCAACGAGAATCTGGGGATGAACACCCTGGTGCACGGGCATATCGCCGGGCAGCGGGTGAACGTCACCGCCAAGCTGCGGGGCTGGAAGGATTACCGCGCCGGGGACGGCGTGAAGCTGGCCTTCACCCGGAAGCATTTCTTTGACAGGGATACCACCAACGCCATCCGGAAGGAGGAGCGGTAAAATGCCTGAACTGATCCGCAAATTCTTCGTTTCCCTCAAGCGGAAGCCGCAGAATATCGCCCTGGTGTCCGTGACGGTGGCGTTCATGTGGTATTCGTTCAATCTGTCGATGGTGTCCTTCACAACCACCCATCTGCAGGGCAACAACATGGGCCTGACGGGATTCACCATCATGCTGTTTTCCAGCCTGGCCATCCTGTGCTGCCTGAACGCCTTCCCCTACCGGCGGAAGGTGAACGTGCTGATGCTGGTGCTTCTCTTCGTGCTGCTGGCCATCGTGCTGCTGTGCGATCTGCATTTCCTGCGCTGCATCCGGGATAAGCTCGCGCAGGGCGTGGTTTCCCAGGAGGATATCCCCAGCGTGATGAAGACCAGGACCATCATGATCGTGCACATGGCGCTGGTGGCGGCGGCCGTGGCTTTGACGGCGACGCTGCCCCTGTACCGCAAGGCGATCCGCAGGATCAATACCTCCGTGGAGGTGGCCGGCAACGCCGAAATGGGGACCGTCGATATCACGGACGAGTGACGCGGGATGGCGAAGGAGAAGAAGGGCCCGGCCCGGGACGAAAGAAAGGTGCCGGCGGCTTATTATCAGCTGAAAACCCGCGCCGTAAAGGATCTGGCGGAGGCTGCGCCGGAAAACTCCCCGGAGGTCAGCGAACAGGAACTGCGCAGATACCGGCGGCGGAAATGGCTGCATCCGGGCCGGGAGATCGCCTTTTTCCTGGTGAAAGCGTGGTTTGCCGGGGTCGCCTGCTGGTTCCTGCTGATCGGGCTTTCCTCCCTGGGCATCGCCAGCCTGGATATGATCCTGATCCTGGGGCTGGGCGTGGGGCTGCTGTGGGACCTGCCGGTGAATATCTACATCCGCTCGAAGGAGGAGAAGCCGGGGGCCAACAGCCGATATATGATGTTCCCCGGGAAAAAAGTGGGCGCCGGGATCCTGAACGCGTTGTACGGCGTGGCGCTGGTATTCCTGGTGGCCCAGACTTACGGGGTGCTGAACACGGCTTTCGGCGCCGGAAGCGGGGAAGAAGCCCTGCCGGTGGGCCCCGTGCTTTTCGGGCTGTTCACCGCCGGATGGGACCGGCTGCTGCTGCTGATCAAAAAGGTCGGCGGGGACATCCTGTCGGACGCGAAAAAAAAGGCCGCTGCCCAGCGGCCTGAGTAATGCAGGATCATGCCTCCCGGGGCGTCACCTTGACGCTGCCGGGGTCCTTCAGGGCCTTTTCCTCCTCCTGGCGCTTGCGCTGGGCGTAGTAGCTGGGGGAGACGCCGAACTCCTTCTTGAACATCTTGGAGAAGTACAGCGAATCCCGGAAGCCGCACTGACGGGCCACGTCCATGACGGCGCTGCCGTTGATCTCGGCGTTCACCAGCATGTCCGCTGCAGACTGCAGCCGCCGGGTGGTCAGGTATTTATGGGGGGTCATGCCCAATTCCTTCTGGAAGAGCTTGCGCAGGTAATCGTAGCTGAAGGGCTGCGCCCGCAGGAATTCGTCCAGCCGGTAATCGCAGTCCGCGCAGTGGCTGATGATATCGCTTTCGATCTCCTCCACCACCCGCGTCAGCGGCCGGACCGTCTGGTAGGCGGTGAGGTAGCAGCAGATCAGATTGCCGTAGGCGGACAGCAGGGACGTTTTTTCCTTCCGGTCGGAGTGGTAATGGTAATGCACGGCGGTAAAGGCGTCCAGGAGGAAATGGTTGCTGTCGTCGGTGACGAGGGCCGGCTTTTTCAGCGTCAGGGACGGGGACGTCATGTTGATGTGGATGTTCCGGAAGCCTTCCTCGCTGGTGTTGGCGTGGGCCACCATGGGCGGGATGATCACCACGTCCCCCTGCCGGTAGGGCAGCTGGCTCCCGTCAAAGATCATGGTGCCGGAGCCGTAGGTGCACAAAATGTATTCCCAGCTTTCGTGGGCATGGCGGGAAACCGTCATCATCAGGGAATGCATGCCGGCGTATGTGATATCGTTCATGGCGGCGGCTCCTTTCCGATCGTTACTTCATTCTATCACAGGTGATCCGTTTTGTCCATATGCCACAGCCAAAATAGGCGGGCGGAACGGCAAGGAGGCATGGAGGATGGCGTACATTGAGCTGAAGAACATCAATAAAATTTACCCCAACGGTTTCCATGCGGTGCACAATTTCAATCTGGACATCGAAAAGGGCGAATTTGTGGTGTTCGTGGGCCCGTCCGGCTGCGGAAAATCCACCACGCTGCGCATGATCGCGGGCCTGGAGGATATCTCCAAGGGCGATTTTCTCATGGAAGGCCGCCGGGTCAACGGGATCGGCCCCCGGGAGCGGGGCGTCGCCATGGTGTTCCAGAGCTATGCGCTCTATCCCCAGATGACGGTGTTTGACAACATCGCCTTCGGGCTGACCCTGCAGGGCGTGGACGAAGAGGTGATCGAGGAGCGGGTGAAGAACACCGCCCGCATCCTGGGCCTGACGGATTACCTGGACCGGCTGCCCCGGGCGCTGTCCGGCGGGCAGCGGCAGCGGGTGGCCATCGGCCGGGCCATCATCCGCAAGGTGAATATTTTCCTCATGGACGAGCCGCTTTCCAACCTGGACGCCAAGCAGCGCGTCACCATGCGGTCTGAGATCGCCCAGATCCACCGGGAAACCGGCGCCACCACCATTTACGTCACCCACGATCAGACGGAGGCCATGACCCTGGCGGACAGGATCGTGGTGATGAAGGACGGGTATGTGCAGCAGATCGGCACGCCCTATGAGCTGTATTTCAAGCCGGCCAACGTGTTCGTGGCGGGCTTCATCGGGGAGCCGCCCATGAATTTCCTGCGGGGCAAGGTGCAGGACGGGGCGATCCGGTTCGGGGATCAGCGCCTGGACCTGAGCAGGCGCCTGCCCGGGATCGGCGATTGGGAAGGGAAGCCCGTCGTATTCGGCTTCCGGCCGGAAGCCGTGCGCCTGGGCGAGCACCCGGATGCTTATCAGGTCCGCTGCCAGGTGGAGCTGACCGAAATGCTGGGGGACAACACCAACGTGTATATCAAGGCCGGGGAGGACCTGGCCATCCTGAAGGTGGATTCCCACGACACCCCGGAAACCGACGCGGAGCTGACCTTCTCCATCCCCTACGGCAGCGTGTATCTGTTCGACGGGGAAACGGAGAACACAATCGGATAAAAAACAGAGATGCAAAAAGCAGAAAGAGATTCCGCTTTTTTCGATCCATCAATTTTTTGCAAAATGGCATTTCCGCAAGCGAAAACGCTCATTTTGCGGCCAGAAATTGATAGAGGAAGCAACATTCTGTTGCTCCTCGGCGACGTACATGCCGCCGCCTGCGGATGACAATCGAAGGGGCTGCGGCCCCTTCGATGCATCCCCGGGGTTCTCGACAGACTTAAGCAGGCTGTCCGGGCCTGCTTTTTGTTTGCTTATGTTCGCGGCGCAAGGGCGAAGCAAGCGCCGCAGATACGCTTTTTTACCATTCCTCGTCCACCACGATGAAGCTGGATTCCGCATCCCGGATCCAGCGGGAAATGTAATTGATGGCCCGCTCCGGGCGGGTGGCGATCTCCTTGCCGCTGAAGCTGACGGCCAGCCCGTTCATCACGAACACCACCACGGTTTCGCTTTCCGGCTCCCAGAACAAATCGGCCAGCAAGCCTTCCCAGCGCCCCTGATGGCCGTACCACGTGCGCCCGCCGATTTCCACGCGGCACACCCCCAGCCCGTAGGGGCTGGATGCGGAAACGGTGCTGCCGGGCACCTGGCGCTGGTCGCGGCGCATCAGCCGCACGGAGCCGGGGGTCAGCAGCCGCACCCCGTCCACGCTGCCGTCGCCGGCCAGGGCGACGCCGATCTTTTCCAGCCCGGAAAGGCTGATATACAGCCCGCCCACCGACGCCCGGTAGTGCCCGGCGGGGTCGCAGGCGCCGTCGTATTCCGCGGCGTCCGTTTCGATGTACCGCTCCGCGGACTGGTACACCAGCCCCTGGGGGGTGTAGGTATTGGCCAGGAAGCCGGGGTCCGGCAGGAGATGGGCGGCGAAAGCGGCGTTGATCCCCAGGGGAGCAAACACGTGCGCCGTCATATAATCGTTGAAATTCTGGCCCGACGCCCGTTCGACCTCGCTGCAGAGGATGCCGCCGTTCAGATTGGCGTAGGCATACCGCGTGCCGGGGGCGTCGTCGGAAAAGAAGGTGCTGTCGGTTTCGTCGATCCGGTCCCACCGCAGGACGCCCGCGTAGGGGGCGGAGGGCAGGAAGGAAGTGGTGTGGCTGAGGGCCTGGCGCAGCGTCACGTCCCTGTCTGGCCAGCGGGGATTGCGGATGGGCAGGCCCTCCGCGCTACACAGCGGCGCGTCCAGATCCAGCTTTCCTTCCTCCGCCAGCTGCATCACGCCCACCGCGGCGATCATTTTCGTGACGGACGCCACCTTGAATACGGCGTCCTCCGTCACCGGATGGCGGCCCGTCTTGTCCCGGCCGCCCCAGAAAAACGAATAGATCCTTTCGCCCCGCTGGCTCACCAGCACCGCGCCGCCCACCACCTGGGCCCGGTCGAACATGCCGGAAAAATACCGGTCCGCCGGGGCGGTATCCTCCGCCGTCAGGGCCAGGGCCTGGACGCCCTGAAACAGAAGGATCAGGGCTGCAAGCGCCGCCGCGATGCGCTGTCTCATCCTTCCAGCCGCTCCAGGCACTGGTACAGCTGCTCCAGCTCGTCCTCGCTGTAATACTGCAGGATGATCCTGCCCTTTTTCCGGCTGCCCTTGAGCTGGGTGCGCAGCCCGAAGGTCCGCTGCAGGCGGGTTTCCATGTCCTTGAGCTCCAGCGGCAATGGCTTGGGGGCGGGCTTTTCGGGCGCTTCCGGCGCGGCGGCCAGCTTTTCCAGGGCGCGGACGCTCAGGCCTTCCCGGACGGCGCGCTCCGCAAGCAGCAGCAGCTTTTTCTCATCCTGTATGCCCGCCAGCACCCGGGCGTGGCCTGCGGACAGCTTTCCCGCCAGCACCTCCTTGCGCACGGGCAGCGGCAGCGTCAGCAGCCGCAGCAGGTTCGCCACCGCCGGGCGGGATTTGCCCAGCCGTTTGGCGGCCTGCTCCTGGGTGTAGCCGCACTCGTCCATGAGCTGACGGATGGCGGCGGCTTCCTCCAGGGGGTTCAGGTCCTCCCGCTGGATGTTTTCGATCAGGGCGGCGGCCATTTGCTCCTGTTCGCTCATGTCCCGTACGATGCAGGGCACCTCCGCAAGCCCCGCCAGATGCGCGGCCCGGAACCGGCGTTCCCCGGCCACGATGCGGTAGCGCCCGCCCTGGCGCACAGCCAAAAGCGGCTGCAACACCCCCGCTTCCCGGATGGAATCCGCCAGCGCGCGCAGGGATTCGTCGTCAAAGCCGCGGCGGGGCTGGCCGGGATTGGGGTCCAGTTCCGTAAGGGGGATCAGGCTGATATTGTTTTCCGATTCGGTGCTGTCGGGCAGCAGGGCGTCCAGCCCCCGGCCCAGGCCGGTTTTTTTCATTGGTGTTCACCTCGGCGTCAGCGGTTGTTGGCGATGACCTCGGCGGCCAGGGCGCGGTAAGCCTCCGCCCCGGTGCTGCGGCTGTCGTACAGATGGATGGGCAATCCGTGGCTGGGGGCTTCGCCCAGGCGCACGTTGCGCGGCACGGTGGTTCTGAACACCTGGCGCTTGAAATGCTTCTTCACTTCGGCCACTACCTGCAGCCCCAGATTGGTACGCCCGTCCAGCATGGTGAGCAGCACGCCTTCGATTTCCAGGGCGGGGTTCAGCCCGTGGCGCACCCGCTGCACGGTGTTGAGAAGGGCCGTTACCCCCTCCAGGGCGTAATACTCGCACTGAATGGGAATCAGGATGGTTTGGGCGGCGGTGAGAGCGTTGACGGTGAGCAGGCCCAGGGAGGGCGGGCAGTCGATCAGGATGAAATCGTACTGGGGCCGCACGCCTTCCAGCGCGGCCCGCAGCCGGTATTCTCGGCGGCTCAGGTTTGCCAGCTCCAATTCCGCCCCGGCCAGGCGGATATCCCCGGGGCAGAGGGAAAGGCCGGCCTGCCGGGTTTTTTCCAGGGTGCTTTCCAGGGTGCATTCTCCCAGCAGCGCTTCGTATACGGTGCGCTTCCCGGCCCGGATGCCCAGGCCGCTGGTGGCGTTCCCCTGGGGGTCCAGATCCACCAGCAGCGTGGGCTTTCCCTTTTCCGCCAGGCAGGCGGCCAGGTTCACCGCCGTGGTGGTCTTGCCCACGCCGCCCTTCTGATTGGCGATGCAGATGATCTTTCCCATAAAAATGCCTCTCTTGGGTGCTGAATAATCAGGCTTCGTCCAGCCACATGCGCCAGCGGAACGGGGGATAGCATCCCCGCACCAGGCCGGCGATGGCCTTCAATTCCTCCTGAGTCTGCAGGGAGGAAAAATGCGTGTACAGAGCTTTCAGGGCCGCCAGGCTGTCCCGGTGCAGGGCGTACTGCTGCACGGCCTGAAGGTGCTTTTGATCCACGGGCAATTCCGAAAGGGCCAGGAAGAGGAGCTCGTCCGAGAGCACCGCCACGTCCTCCAGCCGCATGCGCACGCGGCTGCCGTCCGCCAGCGTCACCAGCATGCTGCCCCGGGTGCCGTGATGCACGGCCAGGAACAGCCGGCTGTCGATTTCCCGGTACAGACTGTCGATTTCCCGGCGGATGGTGTAGGCGTTGAGCAGGCGGCGGATCTCCTCCGCCGCGGGCAGCGTTTCGCCGGTCAGGCGCGGCCCCAGCCAGGGCTCCAGGATCTGCGTGACCTGCGTAAGCGCGATCATGGCCGTCGCCTCCCTTCCTTGCTTCTCCAAAGATACCACACTCTGGCCGGTTTGTCCAGTTATCCGGGTTATGCACAATGGCATTTCATTTTGCACGGTCATTTCCAAATTCTTAAATTTTTGTTGCACCGCGCGAAACAACCTGTCCGGCGTGTAATAAATATACAGAATATGTATAAAATTACAGAATGAACGTTTGCGTTGTGCCATGGCTTGTGGTGAAATCGCGGCGGCAACACAAGGGATGGCGGTGCAATTTATCAACAGAAGGAAGGCATACAGAAATACAGAAAATGGAAGAATCCTGGAAATCCCCTTGAAATGCCGGGGAAAATCTGCTATGATAGGGGCGTGGCTGACGGGGGAATGAGTTTTCCACAAAAAGTTATCCACAGCCCGCGGCGTTATTCACCGCTGACGGGTATTCTTTTTTCGGCTTGCAGTGCGAAAGCAATTTCAAATATTCATGCAGATACGGCATAGAAGCGGAGACGAGCACATTGGATAAGCAAGTGCTGTGGGATCAGGCGTGCGCCATCATGCACACCGAAATGACGGATTTGACGTATAACACCTGGATCAAGGCTGCCCTGCGCCCGCTGGGCTATTCCGGCGACCAGTTTTTTATTGAGGCGGTGACGGAATTTTATCATCAGTTCGTCACGCCCCGCTATTCCGTTCTGATCAGCAATTCCCTGTCCCAGGCGGTGGGCAAGCCCATCAAGGCCCAGATCCTCACCCCGGCCCAAGCGGACGAATACCGCGCGGGCATCACCCCGGACGAAAAGCCGGCGGACGAAAGCAGCCTGAACCCCAAATATACCTTCGACACCTTCGTGGTGGGCAGCAACAACCGCTTCGCCCACGCGGCGGCCCTGGCCGTGGCCGAAGCGCCCGCGGACGCCTACAATCCCCTGTTCATTTACGGCGGCGTGGGCCTGGGCAAAACCCATCTGATGCACGCCATCGGCCATTATATGCTCAGCCAGAACCCCAAGCTGCGCATCAAGTATGTCACCTGCGAGCTGTTCATGAACGAAATGGTAACCTCCATCAACAAAAAAACCCAGATGGATTTCCGGGATAAATACCGCAACATTGACGTGCTGATGGTGGACGACATCCAGTTCCTTACCGGCAAAACGGGCATTCAGGAAGAATTTTTCCACACCTTCAACGCCCTGCACACCGCGGGAAAGCAGATCATCCTGTCCGCCGACAAGCCGCCCAGGGAGATCGTGAAGCTGGAGGACCGCCTGCGCAGCCGCTTTGAATGGGGCCTGATCGCCGATATTTCCAGGCCCGACCTGGAAACCCGCATCGCCATCCTGCAAAGGAAGGCGGAGGAGGAAATGCTCAATGTGGATGGAGAAGTGCTGTCCATGATCGCGGAAAGGGTGTCCAACAACGTGCGGGAGCTGGAAGGATGCCTCACCCGCCTGGTGGCCTTTTCCTCCCTCACCGGCAAGCCCGTGGACAAGGCCCTGGCCGAGGACGCCCTGCAGGAAATCTTCGCCCGCACCGAGCCCCGCCACGTGACCTGCGAGGATGTGATGGACGCCGTGGCCACCTATTACAGCGTCACCGTGGACGATTTGAAGGGCCCCCGCCGCAGCCGGGACGTGGCCGTGCCCCGGCAGATCGCCATGTATATTTCCAGGGAAATCGTAGGCGCGCCCCTTACCATGATCGGCCAGGCTTTCGGCGGCCGGGACCATTCCACCGTGAACCATGCCTGCCAGAAGGTTGCCCAGGATATGAAGGCCTCCTCCGCCCTCACCACCCTGATCAGCGATCTGACGCAGCAATTGCAGGAAAGATAAGGGCAATGATTGCATTTCTATGAACAATGCGTTATAATAGTGTTACTTGTTTTTTTAGGAGGGAATTTTCTTGGAAGACCCGATAGGCCGATGGTCGGTTGAGATCCTGTTATTGATCGTATGCGCGGTGCTGGCGCTGTGCCAGGCGGCGCTGACAAACGCAGATGAAAGCAGCCTGCGGGCCGCCGCCGGGGAAAACGACGGGAAAGCCAAAAAGCTGCTGAAATACGTCGGGAAAAGCGAGCCTGTGGTCGCCCTTCGCGGCCTGAGGACGCTTGTTTTGCTGTTATTCGCGGCCCTGGGCGTGGAATTGTGCCAGGCGCTGGGCCTGTCCTTCGCCGGGGCATCGGTGGTGTTCTGTCTGGCCGCCGCACCGGTGATCATGATCCTGTGCAAGCTGGCCCCGGAAAAGATCGGCAGGAAAAACCCGGACAGCGCGGCCAAAACCCTATTACCCCTCATTTCCTTCATCACTTGGGTGATGACCCCCTTCACCTTCCTGGAGCGGGCGGCAGCCGGCGGCATCATCCGCCTGTTCCGGGCCGACCCCCAGGCCAAGGACGAAGTAACGGAAGAAAAAATACGCGCCCTGGTGGATATCGGCGAGGAATCCGGCGCCATCGAAAGCGATGAACGGGAAATGATCAAAAACGTTTTCGATTTCGGCGACCTTACCGCCGCGGACTGCATGACCCACCGCATGGACGTTACCTCCATCTGGATCGGCGACGACCAGGAAAGCGTGCTGCAAACCATCAAGGAAAGCGGCCTGAGCCGGTTTCCGGTCTATAATGAGGACATTGACGACATCGTGGGCGTGCTGTCCACCCGGGAGTTCCTTCTGAACATGATCGAAAAGCAGCCCAAGCCAATGAAGGACCTGCTGCGCCAGCCCTACTTCGTGCCCGAAACCGTGCCGACGGACGAACTGCTGCGCAATATGCAGCGCGCCAAGTCCCACCTGGCCATCGTGGTGGACGAGTACGGCGGCACCAGCGGCATCGTTACCATGGAAGACCTGCTGGAAGAGATCGTCGGCAATATCTACGACGAGTTCGACCCCGCCGACGAAAACGAGATCCAGCCCCTGGGCGACGATACCTGGCGGGTGAGCGGCTCGGCAGAACTGGAAACCGTGGCGGAGGCCCTGAACGTGGCTCTGCCCCAGGATGAGGATTACGACACCCTGGGCGGCCTGATCTTCAGCCGCTTCCCCACCATCCCCCGGGACGGCACCACCCCCAGCCTTGCCCTCTACGCCACCCCCGACGGCGACGCCCCTGAGGACGGCCAGGCCGACCAGATCGAGATCCAGGTGGAATCCATCGAGGACCGCCGGGTGGAATGGGCCAAAATCCACGTCATTCGTGCAGAAAACCAGGAAAACGATTAATACTGTTTTTTTCTAAAATCTTAACAGCCCTTTGATAAAAAGAACGACGGGGCGAGGGCCTCTGCGGCCCTCGTGCACCCGCACCAGGGGCCAAGGCCCCTGGACCCCTTTAGGCGATATTGCAGGTTTGGAAGAAAAGACTGCTTCCGCCAGTTTCGCCGGGGTTACGAAATGTTTGTGGGCTTCTGGCCCAAGAAAGTCAGGGAACAATGCCCCGGGGAAAGCGAGCTTTCCCCGGATGCTTTGCATCCGGGTTGGCGTCTTTTTCCGCAGGCTCAATCGTCGCAAGTCCGCACAGCGGACATTGCTCGTTTCGCCTGATCTCACCGCCGATGAAATTCCCGCCACAGGCGGTCATCGGCGGTTCGTCCGGGCCAGAAGCCATAACGTCACCAAGCCGGGTATACTTCTATCAACAGCGGGCGCTCGTATTCTCGTCTTGCTACGCTATTTCCGCCTATGCGGGGGCCAGGG
>JAILBG010000136.1:0-4632 GCA_024681215.1 Clostridiales bacterium | reverse complement strand
CAGCATCGTGGCCTACTGCCTGAACATCACCATGCTGGACCCCCTGAAATATCAATTGCTGTTTGAACGCTTCCTGAACCCGGAGCGGGTGTCCATGCCCGATATCGACGTGGATTTCTGCTATGAGCGGCGGCAGGAGGTCATCGACTACGTGGCCCGGAAGTACGGCCACGATCACGTGTGCCAGATCATCACCTTCGGCACCATGGCGGCCCGGGGCGTGCTGCGGGACGTGGGCCGGGTGCTGGGCTACCCCTACGCCGAGGTGGATCAGGTGGCCAAGGCCGTGCCCATGGCGCTGGATATGACCCTGGAAAAGGCCATGGACCAGAATAAAGAGCTGCGGGATATGTACGATACCGACGGCCGGGTGAAGCGCCTGATCGACACCGCGCTGACCCTGGAGGGCATGCCCCGCCACGCCTCCACGCACGCCGCGGGCGTGCTCATCACCCGGGAACCGGCCGTGCATTACGTGCCCCTGCAAAAGAACGACGAGGTGATCACCACCCAGTTCCCCATGGGCATCATCGAAAAGTTAGGGCTGCTGAAAATGGACTTTCTGGGCCTGCGCACCCTGACGGTGATCCGGGACACCCTGGATATGATCGCCCGGCGGGGCATCCATCTGAAGCCGGAGGACATTCCTTTGGACGACGAAGGGGTGTTCGATATGATCTGCGCCGGGGACACCGACGGGGTGTTCCAGCTGGAAGGCGGCGGCATGCGCAATTTTCTGACCAACATGAAGCCCCGGGATTTTGAGGATATCATCGCCGCCATTTCCCTCTACCGCCCCGGGCCCATGGAATCCATCCCCCGCTATATCCGGGGCAAGCAGCACCCGGAAACCGTGCAGTACAAAACGCCGCTTTTGGGCCCCATCCTGGATGTGACCTACGGCTGTATGGTGTACCAGGAGCAGGTGATGCAGATCGTGCGGGACCTGGCGGGCTATTCCTACGGCCGAAGCGATCTGGTGCGGCGCGCCATGGCGAAAAAGAAAAAGGACGTCATGGCCAAGGAAAGGCAGAATTTCGTTTACGGCAGCGAGGAGGAACACATTCCCGGCGCGGTGTCCAGGGGCGTATCGGCGGAGGTGGCGGAATCCATCTTCGATGAAATGACCTCCTTCGCCTCCTACGCCTTCAACAAACCGCACGCCGCCTGTTACGCCGTGGTGGCTCTCCAGACGGGGTACCTCAAATATCATTATCCCGCCGAGTTCATGGCCGCGCTCATGAATTCCGTCACCGGCAACAGCGCCAAAATCGCCGCGTATATTTATTACTGCCGCCAGAAGGAGATCCCGATCCTGCCGCCGAACATCAATTCTTCCTTCCGTCCCTTCACGGTGGACGCGCTGCCCGACGGCAGGCGGGGCATCCGCTTCGGTATGGGCGGGGTGAAAAACGTGGGGGACAAAGCGGTGGAGGCCATCGTAAGGGATCGGGATAATCACGGCCCCTTCCGGGATATTTTCGATTTCTGCCGAAGGGTTTCGGGGGAGGACGTGAACAAGCGGGCCGTGGAAAGCCTCATCAAGGCGGGCTGCTTCGACGGCCTGGGAGCCAAACGCGCCCAGTGCTTTTCCGTTTTTGAAAGCGCCATGGACAGCCAGGCCAATCAGCGCAAGCAGAACGTGACCGGACAGGTGAGCTTCTTCGATTTCGGCCAGCCCGCCGAAAGCCTGATGACCCAGGAAACGTTTCCCGAACTGCCGGAATACCCGCTGAAAGAATTACTGGCCCAGGAAAAGGAAATGACCGGGGTGTATTGCAGCGCCCACCCCCTGGATGAGTTCGCGGACGCCCTGAAAAAGCTGCCGGTGAACACCGCTTATCTGGCCGAGCTGGCCGAGCGGCCGGACCAGGGCTTATCCGAGGACGGCCGGCGGGTCACCATGGGCGGCATCATCGTGGAGACCCACAGCAAAGCCACCCGCAAGGGCGGCATGATGGGCTTTTTCACCCTGGAGGATCAAACCGGCCAGGTGGAATGCCTTATGTTTCCCAAGGTATATGAAAAATACAGCCGCAGTTTATCGGAGGATCAGGCCGTGCTGGTGACGGGGCGGCTGTCCGTAAGGGACGACGAGGAAACCAAGCTGCTGGCCGACGTGGTGGAGCCGCTGGAGAATCCCGCGGAAAAGGCGAAGGACACCCGCACCGACGCCCAGATCGCCAGGGAAGCGAAAACCAAGATCTATCTGCGGATGAACCGCTCCCGGATGGCGCAGGCGCAGGAACTGCTGGCCGGGATGCCGGGGGATATTCCCGTGTATATCAATCTGCCCGAGGAGGGCATTACCCTGCTTTGCCCCCGGAACCTGTGGGTGAAAAACGCGAAGGACGCCTATTCCACCCTGCTGTATCTGGTGGGCGATCCCGATATCAAGGTGGTGGAAAAGGCATGACGCCGATGGTGGTTACGGTTCCCGCTCAGGAAAAATGGGTGCTGGTGCTGCGCATGGCGGCCAGCGGCGCCGGCGCTTTGTTTGACGTGCCAGTGGACGTGATGGAGGATCTGAGCGTGGCCATTGATGAAAGCTGCGATCTGCTGCTCCATCAGGATTACACCGCCGAAACGATCACCCTGCGGTGCGAGCCTTTGCCCGACGGCCTGCACCTGAGCCTGACGGCCCAGGAGGGGGCGCGCCGCCTGGAGGAAGAAAAGGCCGACCCGGACGTGGCCCGGCTGATCATCCAGACCCTGGTGCGGGAAGTGGACCTGGACCGGGATGAAACGGGCGTGCACGGCGTGCGCATGATCCTGCCCGCCGGATTATGACCATGGACGCCGCGCGGATGCACGCCCTGGCGTGCCGGTATGCCGAAGAAGCGACCCGGGAAAACCTGGAAGAAGCGCTGAACGCCGCTTTGCCCCTGTGCGCCCTCATTGCCCGCCGTTTTTCTTCCCGGGGCGGCGAATACGACGATCTGTATCAGGCCGCCTGCCTTGCCTGCGTGCGGGCCCTTCGCGGCTTTGATCCGGAAAAAGGATATAAGTTCACCACCTATGTAACCCCCGTGATCACCGGGGCGGTGCGCAATCATTTGCGGGATCGGGAAAGCCTGCTGCGCACGCCCAGGGGAGCGCGGGAGAAAAGCGCGCAGGCAGCGCAGGCGCGGGAAGCGCATATTGCCCGGTATCATGAGGAACCCACGCCCCGGCAGCTGGCCGAAGATTTGGGCTGGACGCTGGAGCAGGTGCTTTCCGCCCTTGCGGTCCGGCGGGCGAACAGCATTCTGTCCCTGGATGAATCGGATGCGGAAGGCCTTTCCCTGGGCGACCGGCTGGCCGCGCCGGAAGGGGAGCTTGAGCGGCTGGAAAGGCGGGCCGACCTGCGCAAGGCACTGGAAACGCTTTCGGAGGCGGAACGCGAAATGCTGCGCCTGCGGTTTTCTCTGCGGCTGAATCAGCGGGAAACCGCCCGGCGCATGAACCGCACCCAAATGCAGATTTCCCGCATGGAGCGGCGCGCGCTGGCCGCCCTGCGGAAGGAGATGGAAGGGGAACCATGAAAGTGAAAGCCCAAGTGAACATCCGCAAGGCGGCGGTGTATTCCATCGTGATCAACGCGCTGCAAATCGTCGCCGTGGTGGTCCTGGCGGTTTATATCCTTGCGGACGGCGTCAATTCCGCCTTGCAGGGCATGCTTGGCGATATTGTGGTGCTGGCGCTGGCGGCGGTGGTATCCTGGGGGGCGGCGGTGGATATTTCGGAAGCGTACAAGGCGGGCAAGCTGTCCTTTAAGCTGCGGGGACTGAATGAAACCGTGACCCAAATGAGCGATCTGAACGTAGCCCTGCGCGTGCAGCGCCACGATTTCCTGAATCATCTTCAGGTGGTGTACAGCCTGATCGAAATGCGGGAATACGATGAAGCCAACCGGTATATCGAGCAGGTGTACGGCGATATCCAATCCGTCAGCCAGGCGCTGAAAACCGCCTGCGCCCCGGTGAACGCCCTGCTGCGGGCCAAAATCGCCGAGGCGGAGCAGCGCGGCATCCGGGTGGAGCTATCCGTCCACGCCGTGTGGGACGCCCTCCCCGTGCCCGCCTGGGAAATGTGCCGGGTGCTCTCCAACCTGATCGACAACGCCATGGACGCCCTTCAGGGCCGCCCCGCTCCCCATTTGTGCATCGACCTGGCCGAGGATGTAAAGCAGTTTGCCTTCGAAATCAAAAACAACGGCCCCGCCATCCCGGAAAAGAATCTGACCAGGATTTTTGAGCCGGGTTTCTCCGGCAAGGGCGAAGGCCGGGGCATGGGGCTGCACATCGCCCGGGAAACCATGCGCCAGGCCGGGGGCGATCTCACCGTGGAAAGCAGCGACGCGTTCACCGCCTTCCGGGGCACGCTGCCCAAATCCATCAAACCGGTGGAGGAAGAAGCGCCCTGACGCGCCGGCAGGACCGGCCCGGGGGAAGGCTCCGCCGGGAAACGGCCGATGAGAGGAACAAACAGATGCAGAAGAATGCCCCCCGATCCCTGGCGATGCTGACCCTTTCCATGGTCATTTTCGGCAGCATCGGCATTTTCCGGCGGTATATTCCCCTGTCTTCCGCCGCCCTGGCATGCTTCAGGGGGGCGGCGGGGGCGCTGCTGCTGATGATGGCGGCCAAAATC
>JAILBG010000094.1:0-40647 GCA_024681215.1 Clostridiales bacterium | reverse complement strand
ATGCCGGAGCCGATGCCGCCCAGGATCGCCGCAAGGCCGATGAAGACGCAATGGGGAAAATGATCGGCATGGCGGATCACGCATTTTTCGCCGAATTGACCGTTGACCACAGCGGATGACGCCGTGATCAGCTGCCTGCCCAGATCGCAGGCCAAGGTGAATCTTTCGTTCGGGGAAAGCGATGCCGCCATGATGGAAGCCGGCTGACCGTTGGCGGTGATCCGGTGCCCGTTCTTCCGCAGGTCGTCAAAAGCGCTCATATGGATTCTGAAAATGGCCTGGGAAATTTCCGGGTTTTCGTCCTTCATCTGCGCGCAGAGCTGATTCCAGTTTTCTCTGGTATTCATGCCGCCGTCTCCTTCTTTCCTGTCAAATCCGGGCCATGGTGTGATTGCTGTAGGCTTCATCCCCTGTCACTTCGCGGATCACGTCGATCCCTTCCGGGAAGACGATTTCCTGATTCTCGCTTCTCAGTTCGATTTCCATGATGGCCTGATCCTTCCAGTTGGGATACAGGTCGATCTCATAATACAGCCCGTTTTCCGACAGGCAGTATCTTTCCTTCCGGATGGGCCTGCAGGCGGGGTCCGCTTCCATGAGCAGGGCCAGGTATTCCTCCTGGCTCAGCCTTTCCTCGATCTCGATCCGCTTCGCGCCGCTTGTTTTCTTTTTCCGGGTCATGAAGTAAATATAGCTGCCGTTTTTACCCCGCTGGCGGATGCGCCTTTCCTCCTGGGGATCGTCGCTTTTCAGGTAGGTTTGGATGATGTCCACCCGCTCGCAGCCGTTTCGCTTTTCCAGCGACCGGGGGCTGGGACGCGCGATCAGGAACTTTCTTTCGATCTCCATGGGCGCGGGTTCGCCCAGGAAGGCGGTTATTTCTTTGATGAGCCGCATCATTTTTTCGTTGAAATCGGTGGCGTTGTCAATGACCCGCAGATGGGGATGCCCCGCCCAGGCGGCGATCAGCTTATCGTCCAGCGCCCGGGCTTCCTCCACCGATTCGGTCCGCGCCTGGTTGTTGGCCAGGGTATAGTATTTCTCCGCCCCCTTGGCGGCGGTGACCAGATGGAACACGGCGTCGTAATTGTCTCGCAGGGCCACCCGGTCGGTACCCAACTGCTGCAGCACCCAGCCGAAATCCTGCGCGGTCATGTATGCGCAGTTGTCCATGGCCGCCCGGTCGCATACCACCAGGATCTTGTCCGCCTTCATGGTCTGGGCGATGTCCATAAAGGCCTGCTCCTTGGCCTTTTGCAATTGGAGCAGATGCCACTGGAAATGGCGGTTGGACGTGTTCAGCCAGGGAGCCGCGCCGCCGGAAATGAGCTGGGTGGCCGTTTCATCCACAAACAGCACGGCGTAGCCGATTTTGGAAAAAGCGTTTTGGATCCAGCTCATGGCCGTGGTTTTGCCGGCACAGGGGCCGCCGGTAATCACGATCCTGGTGATCTTTTTGACGGGCGGCGCTTTCTGCAGCAGCTGGTCCACGGAAACGCTCAGCGTATCCGCCAGCTTGTGCACAACGTCCAGCCCCGGCTTGGCTTTCCCGTTTTCCCACTTGGATATGGCTTTGTTGGTCACCCCGATCATTTCGCCCAGCTTGGCCTGGGACAGCCCGGCCTTTGTGCGAAGCTCATACAGCCGGTTGCCGAATGCGAAATCTGCCATGCTTTCCACCTCCATGAGTAGCATACACGGCGACCGCCTTTGCCGCAAGGCCAAAGGGTCGCTTCCGGGTAGAATCTATATTGATATCATTGGCTTTATTTTTGTTTTTGCCAGGAGGAATTTTATCATAATCCGTTCGATCAGTCAACAGGCCTGGGAGAGGGGAGGCAAGCAGGCTGTCTGCACGAAAAACCGAGGCCGCAAGGGCCTCGGTTCTGCAATACGGCTGCTGAAGGAGCCGGTCAGCGAATGATGTACACGAATTGATGATCCTCCAGGGCCATCACCATTTTCACGGGCATGCCGGTGGAAAACACGGCGTTGGGCAGCTTGCAGCCGAAGAGGAAATGGCCGTTGTTCGTGCGTTATTTGGCGTATTCGGTGCTGCGGGTCTCGCGGATCACGTTCACCCGGATTTGCCCGGGATACTCCATTTCCTTTTCGATGCGCTTGGCGATTTCCTTGGCCAGCACCTTGGTGCCCTCGTCGGTCACATCCTCGGGCTTGACCATGATGCGCACTTCGCGGCCGGACTGGATGGCGAAGCACTTATCCACGCCGGCGAAGGAATTGGCGATCTCCTCCAGCTTGGTGAGGCGCTTGATGTAATTCTCCAGGCTCTCGCGGCGGGCGCCGGGCCGGGCGGCGCTGATGGCATCGGCGGCCTGCACCAGCACGGCTTCCACCGTCTGGGGCTCCACGTCGTTGTGATGGGCCAGGATGGCGTGGATCACGTCCGGACTCTCGTTGTATTTCCGGGCCAGCTCGCCGCCCAGGGACACGTGGGTGCCTTCCTGCTCGTGGTCCACGGCCTTGCCGATATCGTGCAGCAATCCCGCGCGCTTGGCCAGGGCCACATCGGCCCCCAATTCCGCGGCCATGAGGCCCGCCAGATGGCTCACCTCGATGGAGTGCTTCAGCACGTTCTGACCGTAGCTGGTGCGGAACTTCATCCGGCCCAGCAGCTTCACCAGCTCCGGATGGATGCCGTGCTGGCCGGTTTCGAACACGGCCTGCTCCCCGGCCTCGCGGATCTGGTTGTCCACTTCCTTCTTGGCCTTTTCCACGCACTCCTCGATGCGGGCGGGGTGGATGCGGCCGTCCATGATCAGCTTTTCGATGGCGATGCGGGCGATTTCACGCCGCACGGGATCGAAAGCGGAAACGATCACGGCCTCGGGGGTATCGTCGATAATCAGGTCCACGCCCGTGGCGGTTTCCAGGGCGCGGATGTTCCGGCCCTCCCGGCCGATGATGCGGCCCTTCATATCGTCGTTGGGCAGATTGATGACGGACACCGTGGACTCGGCCACATGGTCCGCAGCGCACTTCTGAATGGCCAGAGCGATGATATTCCGGGCTTTCTTTTCGCCCTCCTCCTTGGCGCGGCTTTCGATCTCCCTGACCGTAGCGGCGGCGTCGTGGAAAGCTTCCTTCTGCACCCGGTCGATCACCAGCTGCCGGGCTTCATCCTGGGTCATGGTGGCGATGCGTTCCAGTTCGCTGATCTGCTTCTGCCGGATCTCCTCGGTTTCGGCCTCCAGCTTCTGCACGTCCGCATATTTTTCTTCCAGGCTTTCTTCCCGGGCGGCAATGGCATCCTTGCGCTTATCCAGCTGGGCTTCGCGCTTGTCCAGGGTTTCTTCGCGCTGCTCCATCCGGCGCTCGGACCGCTGCAGTTCCGTGCGGCGGGCGCGGCTTTCCTTGTCCAGCTCGCTCTTCATCTGCAGTATTTCTTCCTTGGCGGCCAGGATCATTTCCTTTTTGCTGTCCTCCGCCTTGCGGGTAGCGTCGTCCAGCAGCTTCTTGGCATATTCTTCCGTGCGGCCGATTTTCTTTTCAGCCACGTTTTTGCGGTACATATACCCGATGCACGCGCCGATCACTGCGGTCACCAGCGCGATAAGTATTCCCATCCATGGTTCCATGGTTCATGCGTCCTCCTTCCTTTCTTTTTTCTTCAAGCTTCATTTTCCATCTTTTACAGGCCAAAAACCGCGCGGAAAAACCACCGTTTTCCGCACGGCAAAGCTGTATTCTGATACCGCGCGCTTTCGCGCGCACGCCAACACACTTAAGCGCACACAGGCACACGCCTTCCGACCGTGCCTCTATGGGGAAGCGGCAAACGCCTGCAACAAAACCTGAAAGCAAATGTATCCGAAAACAGCTCCCCAACGCTGCCAGGCAGCGCCGGTTTTCAGCCGATCATATATATTTTACACGGCGCGCCCCCGTCTGTCAAGGGAAAAACCGCAATCTATAAGAAGGAAAATTTCCGAATCCCCCCGCCTTTGCGGCGTTCGGATCATTTTTCCTCCGCCGGCGGCACGGCGTACGCTTTTCCAGACCGCAGGGAAAAGATCAGCGCTTCCCGAACGGGCCGGCCCGTGATGCGTTCCAGCGCACGGGCGTACCAGCGCAGCTGCTCCGTGTAGCGCCGCAGCAGCTCTTCCCCGTCCGCCCGGTCCGTCTTGTAGTCCACCAGCACCCACGCCCCGTCCTCCAGGAAGCACAGGTCGATCACGCCCTGCACCAGGGTGTCCGCCCCGGGATCCGGCCGCAGGTTGAAGGCCCATTCCCGGTGCACCTCGTCGGCCGCCAGCGCGCGGCGGCCCAGGGGCGAAGAAAAGAATCCCCGCAGCCAATCCTCCCGGATGGCCCGGCGCTCGGCCCCGGTGAGCAGCCCTTTCTTCTCCAGCGCGTCCAGGTCGGCCCCGTACTCTCCCCGGCGCGCCAAAGCGTAGTCCGTCAGCCCCAGCACCCGGTGGGTCACGGTGCCGCGGCGGGCAGCGGAAATGTCTTCGTCCTCCATGAACACGGGCACGCTGCGGTTTTCCTCCCTTGTCCGGCGCTTGTCCCCTGGGGATTCCCAATCGTCCCCCTCTTCCTTGGTCTGCTTGGCGATGGCGGTAACGGAGGTCTTGAGCACCGGCTGGGGCGGCAGATCGCGGGACAGCCGCCGGGCCGTCCTTTCCTCCGCCGGGCCGGACGCTTCCGGCAGCGCCGCCGCCGCGCGGGGAAGCGTATCGTTCAGCTCCTCCGCCGGATGGACGCACATCTGCCACGCGCTGCCGTTTTCCCCGGTGAATTCTCCCTCCCGCAAGCCGCCCAGGGCGGTCATCACCCAGTCCAGCATGCAGGAAGCCGCCCCGGCGGCATAGGCGCTGGCGGGCCGCGCCCATTTGCGGGCGGCGTCCTCCAGCTTCCGGGGCGAGCCCAGCAGGATCAGCTTTTCCCGGGCCCTGCTCATGCCCACGTACAGAAGCCGCGCTTCCTCGGCCACCGCTTCCCTCCGGATCCATTCCCCCAGCGCCCGGAAGGCGCAGGTCGTCCGGGCGACCCGGTTTTCCCCGTCCACGTACTGCAGCGCCATGCCGTGGCCGGCGTGCAGGAGCAGAGGGCCGGGATCGCCCTTGCGGAAGGCCCGGGCGGTCTCCATCAGGAACACCACCGGGAATTCCAGCCCTTTGGACTTGTGCAGCGTCAGGATGCGCACCACGTCTTCATTCTCTCCCAGGGTCTTGGCGCTTTTCCCGTCGTCCCCGGCCCGCAGCCGGCCCGTCTGCCGCAGAAAGGCGTTCAGGCCCTCCCGGGCGCTTTCCCCCTGGGCGCGCTCCGCCAGCAGGCGCAGATTGGCCTGGCGCTGCTCGCCGTCCTCCCGGGCCCCGGCGATCATATACAGCCCGCTTTCCTCCAGCACCCACCATACCAGCTCATCCACCGGCAGGCTCCTGGCCAGGAAGCGCCACTCGTCCAGCTGCGCCCAGGCCCGCCGCGCCTTTTCCACCACGCTGCCTTCCTTCTCCATCACCGACAGGAACGCATCGTAAAACGCCTGGCCCGGGGCGCGGTCCACCAGGCGGATGCGGGCCAGCTCCTCCTCGGTGAAGGCGAAGCAGGGGCAGCGCAGGGCGGACAGGAGGGGGATATCCTGCAGGGGATTGTCGATCACCTGCAGCAGATACATCAGATCCTTCACTTCCGGCAGATCGTAAAACTGGGCGTCGGCGTCGCTGTACACCGGGATGCCCTCTGATTGCAGCATCCGGGCGATGAAAGGCGCCCGGCCGGAGGCGTTGCGGGTCAGGATGGCGATGTCCCGGAAACGCAGCGGGCGGCTGCCTTCCCCGTCCCGGACGCTGAAAAACCGCATCAGCTCCCTGATCCGTTTGGCCGCAAACGCAGCCTCGTACCGATAGCCGCGGGAAATCTCGCCGCCCTCTTCCCCGTCCTCGCCGGTGATCAGATGGATCTCCACCGGCGCGCCGAAGGGCTGGCCGCCGCCGGGCCGCAGCATGGCCTGTTCGTCATAGGCGATTTCCGTTTCCTTTTCCCGCATGGCGTGGGAGAACACCTGGTTCACCGCCAGCAGGATGTTTTCGTCCGAACGGAAATTCTGCTGCAGCAGGATCTTCCTCTCCGGCGCGTCTTCCTCCAGGGAATAGGCCTGATACTTGCGCAGGAACAGCGTGGGATCCGCCAGGCGGAAGCGGTAAATGCTCTGCTTCACGTCCCCCACCATGAAGGCCATGTTCCGCCCCGTTTCGTGCAGCGCCCGGAGCACCGCCTCCTGGATGCCGGAAATATCCTGATATTCGTCGATGAACAGGGCGTCGAACTGGCCGGCCACCGCCTTTCTCACCTTTTCATCCCGCAGCGCTTTCAGGGCCAGATGCTCCAGATCGTTGTAATCCAGATAATTTTTCGCCTGCTTGAGCCGATCGTAAGCCTCCGCCGTTTTTTTCGTGAGCGCGCATAGCCCCCGCAGGGCGGGCAGGGTATGGGCGATTTCCCTCTCCGCCCGGTCCGGGTCCTCCGGCAGCAGCTCCCGGGCTTCCCGGACGCGCTCTTTCCATTCCTCCCGCAGCTCCTTGTATGCCTCCGCGGCGCCGGGATCCTCCTCCGGCGGCGCTTTCTTGGTGCTGAGCCGGGCGAAGGCGGTTTTCCCCCCGGTGAGCGCGCCCCCTTCCGCCGCTTTGATCAGCGCCTCCGTCAGGGCGGCGTCCTCCCGGAAGGTGGGGGCGTACCTTTCCGGCCCCCCCGGCCCCTCCAGCGCCGCCCGCATGTCCGGCAGCAGCTCCGCCGCGCCTTCCAGGCGGCTGCGGCACAGTTCCTCCAGCAGGGGCATCCAGGCATCCGCCCCGGCGGCGTTCGCCCCGGCGTGCCTGTCCGCCCAGCCCCAGGGGTCCTCCTGGGCCATGAGGAACTGATACAGCCTTTCCATCATGTCCACGATCTGGCCGTCCTCGAACTGGGAAAACAGTGCCCGCTCCTCCTCCGTGGGATCGGCGTAAGCCTCCTCCAGCACCGTATCCCGGGCTTTGGCGCGCAGGGCGTTCAGCCGGTCCTCCTCCGCCACCCGGCTCATGGGATCGATGCCCGCAGCCTCGAAATGCTGCCGCAGCAGCCGCAGGCAGAACACATGCAGGGTGGAGATGGCGGCGCGGCCGATGCGCATGGCCTGGCGGCGCAGATGGGCGTCAAAGGCCCCTTCCTCCTCCAGCCGGCGGCCGATGCGCTCCCGCATTTCCCCCGCCGCCGCCCGGGTAAAGGTGACGATGAGCATCCGGTCGATCTCGCCGCCTTCCCGCAGCAGCGACAGCACCCGCTCCACCAGCACCGCGGTCTTGCCCGATCCCGCCGCCGCGCTGACCAGCACGCTGTCATTCCTGGCGTCGATGGCCGATTGCTGCCCCGGCGTCCACCGCATGGCTCATCCTCCTCGCGTTTTTTCTTTATATCGTAATTGTATCTCAACTTGCCCCCGTTGACAAGGCGGGGGAAAAACGGAAAAGTTGCAAATTTCCGGAAAGCGTGGTATGATGTACCTGCACATTTTCAGGCGTGGGTTTCGACAAAAAGTGGCGATTTTCACCCTGAACAGCGCAGAAAATGCCGCGAAAGTAGAGAACTGTTCCCACGAGCGGGGCAAAAAAGAGGATTTTCAGGCCCGCCGTCGAATATATGCACTGAAAACAGCCAAACGAAGGAGAAGCAGCCATGGCATCGGTTCTGGATATCGGCGTCGATCTGGGCACGTCCAGCGTCGTCATTTACGGCAAGGGGAAAAACGTGGTGCTCAACGAGCCCGCGGTGATCGCCTTTGACCGGGACAGCCGGAACGTACTGGCCGTGGGCGAGGAAGCGCACCGGATGATCGGCCGCACGCCCAGCAATATCGTGGCCATGCGCCCGCTGCAAAACGGCATGATCGCCGATTTTGAGCTGGCCAGCGCCATGCTGCGCTATTTCGTGGCGAAGGTGGTGGGCAAGCGGCTGCTGGGCGGGCCGCGGATCCTGATTTCGATGCCCTCCGGCGTCAACGACACCGAGCGCCACCGCATCATGACCAGCCTGTTTGAAACCGGCGCCCGCCGCACCCAGCTGATGGAGCGGCCCATCGCCGCCGCCATCGGCGCGGGGCTGCACGTGGGCGAGGCCTACGGCGAAATGATCGTGGATATCGGCGGGGGCACCGCGGACATCGCCGTGGTTTCCCAGGGCCGCATCATCGCCAGCAACAAGGATTTTGCCAGCCAGATCGGCGGGGATTACTTCGACGAGGCCATCATCAAGTACATCCGCCGCAAGCATAACCTTCTGATCGGCGAGCTCACCGCCGAGGACCTGAAAATCAACATCGGCTCCGCCCTCCCCCGGAACGAGCAGTATTATATGGAGGTCACGGGCCGCAACCTGCTCACCGGGCTTCCCCGGGTGATGCGCATTACCAGCGACGAGATCACCGAGGCCCTGGACGAGCCCCTGCACGCTCTGCTGGAAGCCATTCAGGCCGTGCTGGAGCAGACCCCGGCGGAGCTGCTGGCGGACATTTTTGAATCCGGCATCATCCTCTCCGGGGGTGGCGCGCAGCTCGCCGGGCTGTGCGAAGCGGTGGGCATGCAGCTGAAGCTGGACTGCCGATTGGCGGACGCGCCCCAGGAATGCGTGGCCCGGGGCTGCGGCATGACGTTGGAAAAATGGAGCGAATTCGGCCAATTCCTCTCCGACCGCCGCCGGCGGCGGGGATAAACAAAAGAGGATGTTGCAGAAGCTAATCTGTAATATCCGCTTTGTTTACAGGAATATTGGTTTTCATAAAAGAATAAGCAACATTGAATACCGGGAAAAAAGAAAACCTCGGGGTGGTTTGGAGGGGCCAAAAGCCCCTCCATGTGTAATCCGCAGCAGCGACCTGTGCGCTACGAGGAGCATTTTTGCGAAGCAGAGCATGCCCTGCGAGAGCAAAAATGCTTTCCTTGCGCCTTTTCCGCCCGGGAGTCCCGCAGGGACGAGAGGAAAAGGCGTTTTAAGTCGATCAAATGGAGGATCCATTTGATCGAAGGGGCTGTGTAACAGCCCCTTTTATTTTGCCATCCATCGGTCGATCCGGTCCGTCAGCGGCGTGAGCTTCTTCAGCAGCGGCCCTTCCAGATACCGCCGCCGCAGCCAGTCGATCCCCGCGCAAGCCAGGTACAGCCCCGCGGGCAGCAGCAGCGCCGTCAGGAAAAAGCCGTCCCCCTGGGCGGACTGCCATACCCGGCCCCAATCCCGCCAGAGGAAGGCGCGCAGCAGATTATGATCGTGGATCAGATAGACCCCGAAGCTGGCGGAGGAGAGGAACAGCAGCGATTTTGACGCCCGCACCCGCAGCCCCGCGAAAAACCGGAACAGCGCGACGGAGCAGACCAGCTGCGGCAGGGTATTCTTGTCCGCGAAGAAATTCTGCCGGCTGCCCACCCGCTGGAACAGCTCCGTATGCTGATCGCCCCACAGGGTGGACGCCGCAATGAACGCGACCATCAGCAGGAACAGCCCGCCGTGCACCGGCAGCCAGCCTTCCCCCCGGGAGGGGAATTTTTTGAAATACGCCCCCAGCGCGTAGAGGTAAAAGAACCAGGTGATCTGGTGAAAAAACTGGCTGGACGGGTCCTGGAACGTGAAGGTCGGGATCAGGCACAGATACGCTGTGCCCGCCGCCAGCACCCAACGATGGGCGTTCCGGCTCAGGGCTTTCACCCCCGGCTGCAGAAGCGGCAGCACCGCCGTGAGCCCCAGGTACATCACCACGAACCAGTAGGGGCTGCGGCTGGCCACCAGCGCGGCGTTTTTCAGCGTTTCCCAGGTGATATCCCGTTTCAGCCCCGTGAGATACAGGATCAGGGTGATCCCCACGGAATACAGCAGCGTTTCCAACAGGATGGAAAGCAACCTTTTCGCCCGGAAGGGCGCAAGGAAATACCCCGTGATCATCACGAAGCAGTTGACCCCCGTCATGCCCCCGGCAAACAGCACCCGGGCGATCACCCGGTTGACCGGCTGGGGCGTCTGCATGGCGGAGGAATGATAGACCATGTGATGCGCCATGATGAGCAGCATGCACACGATCCGCAGCAGCTCGATATTGCCCTCCCGGCGGTTTGCGGAAGGCGCGGGGGCATGCGGCGGAAGGGCGCTTTCCGTATGGCTCATCGGATTTCGTCGCAGCGCATGTAGGGGCGCAGCGGCTCGGGAATGCGGATGCTGCCGTCGGATTGCAGGTTGTTTTCCAGGAAAGCGATCAGCATCCGGGGCGGGGCCACCACGGTGTTGTTCAGGGTATGGGGCAGGTATTTTTTGCCGTCGGCGCCCTTCACCCGGATGCCCAGGCGGCGGGCTTGGGCGTCGCCCAGGTTGGAGCAGCTGCCCACCTCAAAGTACTTCTGCTGCCGTGGGCTCCAGGCCTCCACGTCGCAGGATTTCACCTTCAGGTCCGCCAGGTCCCCGCTGCAGCATTCCAGGGTGCGCACCGGGATATCCAGGCTGCGGAAGAAGTCCACCGTGTTCTGCCACAGCCGGTTATACCACATCATGCTGTCCTCCGGCTTGCACACCACGATCATTTCCTGCTTCTCGAACTGATGGATGCGGTATACGCCCCTTTCCTCGATGCCATGGGCGCCCACCTCCTTCCGGAAGCAGGGGGAATAGCTGGTCAGGGTCTGGGGCAGCTCGTCCTCGCTGAGGATCTGGTCGATGAACTTGCCGATCATGCTGTGCTCGCTGGTGCCGATCAGGTACAGGTCTTCGCCCTCGATCTTGTACATCATGTTTTCCATTTCGGAAAAGCTCATCACGCCGTTCACCACCGCGCCGCGGATCATGAAGGGCGGCACGTAGTAGGTGAAGCCCCGGTCGATCATGAAATCCCGGGCGTAGGAGAGGATGGAGGAATGCAGCCGGGCGATATTTCCTTTCAGGTAATAGAAGCCGTTGCCGGAGGTGCGGCGGGCGGCGTCCAGGTCGATGCCGTTCAGGCGTTCCATGATGTCCACGTGGTACGGGATCTCCCATGCCGGCACCACGGGCTCGCCGAAGCGCTCGTTTTCCACGTTTTCGCTGTCGTCCCTGCCGATGGGCACGCTTTCGTCGATGATCTGGGGGATCACCATCATCCGCTTGCGGATCTCCTCGGCGTATTCGTTTTCCTTCACTTCCAGGGCCGCCAGCTCGTCCTGCATGTCCTTGACCTGCTGCTTCGCTTCTTCGGCCTCGTCCTTTTTGCCCTGGCCCATCAGCGCGCCGATCTGCTTGCTGATCTTATTGCGCTGGGAGCGCAGGTAATCCGCCCGCTGAATGGCCTCGCGGTTCTTCCTGTCCAGCTCCAGCACTTCGTCCACCAGGGGCAGCTTCTGGTCCTGGAATTTTTTTCTGATGTTCTCCCGCACGAGATCCGGGTTGGTCCTGATGAGGTTCACGTCGATCATGGTCTCTCTCCCTTTCCTGAAAATAAAAAATCTTCCTGTCCCGTCAGTCCGGGACGGAAGGTATCCGCGTTGCCACCCAGCTTGCGCGGGATCGCCCGCGCCGCTCGTCTGCGCTGTATGGGGCGCGCCCCGGCGATTCATCGTCGCCCGCTCCCGGGCGGACCGCGGCGCTTTCCCTCTGCCTTGCACCCCACCGGCAGTTCTCTTTGCGGAAAGCGGCGCCGCATGTTCCCGTTCCTCGCGGTATGCTGGTATCATAGCACCAATCGCCGCAAAATGCAAGGGCAAAACGCTATTTCCCCCTTGCCGGATGCGCCGGGGCGGGGTATAATGAAACCATCCTATGGAAACGGAGGAAAAAACCATGAAATTTGCCATCGCCTGCGACCCCGCCGGGGAGGTTTTGCGTCAGCCCGTCAAGGATATCCTCACCGAGCTGGGCGTTGAATATGAAGATTTCGGCATGAACGAGGGGGATCCCCGGGATTATCCCATTTTCGCCGTCCGGGCCGCCAGCGCCGTGGTCCGCGGGGAATGCGACCGGGGCATCATCCTGTGCGGCACGGGGGTGGGCATCTCCATCGCCGCCAACAAGGTCCGCGGCATCCGCTGCTGCTGCTGCTCGGACTGCTACAGCGCCAAAATGAGCCGCGCCCACAACGACGCCAACATGCTGGCCCTGGGCGGGCGGGTCATCGCGCCGGAGCTGGCCAAAATGATCGTGGAAACCTGGGTGAAGGCGGAATTCGAGGGCGGCCGCCATCAGCGCCGGGTCGACATGTTCGCGCTGATCGAAGACGGGAAGCCGCTGGAGTAAGCAAAAAAATACCCCCCTTCCGCTTTCCCGGAAAGGGGACTGAAAAAACGAGGATACCATGGGCAAGCAGGAAAAAACCAACGCCATCCGCACGCTGGAGCGGTTCGGGGTGCCGCATAGCATCCACGATTACACCGCCTCCGGCGCGGTCAGCGGCGTGGACGTGGCTGCCGCCCTGGGCGAGGACCCGGCCCGGGCCTTCAAAACCCTGGTGACGGTGGGAAAAAGCAGGCAGCATTACGTGTTCATGATCCCCGTGGCGGAGGAGCTGGACCTGAAAAAGGCCGCCGCCGTCTGCGGGGAAAAGGCCGTGGAAATGATCAAAAGCAAGGATCTGCTTCCCCTCACCGGCTACGTGCACGGCGGCTGCAGCCCCATCGGGATGAAAAAGCCCTTCCGCACCTTCATCCACCGCACCGCCGAAGGATTTGACACCGTCCTTTTCAGCGCCGGGCGCATCGGCCTCCAGGCGGAATGCAGCCTGGAGGGGCTGCGCAGGGTGCTCCCCGTGGAAAGCGCCGATCTGACCGTGTGACCCCCGCTTCCCCTTCGCCGCCCTCCGGCGGCTTTTTTTGTTACAATTCGCCGCCTTGACAGGCCGCCGTTTCCATAGTATATTCAGGTTGACATCTGTCTACATCTTCGCGCAGGGAGGATATTTCCATGAAACGATATGCCGCGCTGTTCCTTTTCCTGGTGCTTACGTTTTCCGCCGCCGCAGCCCGGGCAGACCAATACTTTCCCAAACGGACGCCGGTGCCCGACGTATCGGCGATGGAAGCGCCGGGAAAAGCCCTTGCGGAAGGATACGAAGCGGAAGACGCCGTTGCCTGGGCCGACGCCTTCGTGCTGTCTCCCCTGGTGGGGTGGGATCTTGAGGACGCCCGGCTGTGGACGGAGCCGGATACGACCTGGCAGGGCTGGGAGCCGGTGAGCATCGTGCATTACAGCTTCCCCGGCGATCTGCGGCAGGATCCGAACGGGCGGTCCCTGGGCCGCATGAACCGGGACGGCTGCCTGGCCATCCGCCCGGATGGCACCCTGCGCAATTTCCAGCTGGATTGGAAACGCGATTCCTACGTCGGACTCATCGACCTGGAAATCGACGAGGAGGACCTCGCCATTGACGGAGAGGGTCTTCCCCGCGATGAGGATTATCCCGCCTGGGAACAGGCGCTGTTCGCCTTCATGCAAAAATGGGAGGAATTTGCCGAGCCTGCAGCCGTTCCCCACATGATCGGCCTGCAGCTGACCAACATCAAATTTCTGCTGGATGAGGAACAGGATATCGAGCTGCTGATCCTGGAATATAAACTGGAAATGGACGATGGCTTTGATCATGACCCTTATCTGGTCGTGCAGGCCGCGCCGGAGTTCCGCGTGCTGCAATACGGTGAATGCGTGGGCTGACCCGCCGGCAAAGTTTACAATTTCAGGGGTTGACATTGTTGGTGGACATTTGTATACTATTGGTAGACGATCGTCACCTTAATGGAAAGGAGTCCTTCTCATGCCCGAACGTCAGTGCACCGAAGCGGAATGGAAAATCATGGAGCTTTTGTGGGACCGCGCGCCCCGGCCCATGAGCGAAATCACCAAAGAACTGGAGCCCGCCACCGGCTGGAGCCGCCATACCGTGATTACCCTGCTCAAGCGCATGCAGGAAAAGCACACGGTGGCGGTGGACGAAAGCGGGGACGTGAAAATGTATTCCCCCCTGATCACCCGGGAAGAGGCCAGCCAGATGCAGACGAAAAAGCTGCTGAACCGCGTCTTTTCCGGCAAGGCCTCGCTGCTGATCAACCATCTGGTGGACAGCGGCGAAATCACCCTGAAGGAAATGGACGAGCTGATGGAAATGCTGCACAAAAGCGAAAAAAGATAACGGAGGTGTGCCATGCGTACCGCCACGGTCTATAATTTTCTCATCGAGGCCAATATCATGGCCTCCCTCGCCATCCTGCTCATGATCCCCATCCGGAAATTCCTGCGCCCCCGCCTGGGCAGCCGGGCGCTGTGCTTCGCCTGGCTGCTGGTGACGGTCCGGCTGCTGTGCCCCCTGGCTCTGCCCAATCCCTGGATCAGCGAGATCAAATCCCCCTACAACTTCGATCCCACGGCCATCCGCCCCATCGCCGGGCAGGTGAAGGTGCGCCTGGAGGACGCGGTGGACGACGTGTGGATGCGGGCCTACGACCCTCAGGGCGGCATGGAGAGCATCCGGAACGACCCCTGGCTGCGGGGCTTGCATGAAATACGCAGCGGCTTCCCGGACGGGCGCAGCGCCCGTTTCTTCATGGGCGTATACCTGGCCGGCGTAACCGGCGTAACGGGCTGGTTCGCCGTCGCCAATCTGCTGTACCGCAGGCGCCTCAAAAAGCGCCGGGTGGAGCCCCTGTCCGGGGAACTGCTGGAAACGTACCAGGCGCTGTGCGCCGAGAAGGGCGTCCGGCCCCTGCCGGTGTATTACGCCGATCCCCTGAACAGCGCGTGTCTGGCGGGCCTCATCCGGCCCTGGATCGCCCTGCCCCTGGCAGCGGACCGGGAGCAGGCGGAGCAGATGCTGCGCCATGAGATCTGCCACCAGAAGGCGCGGGACCCCTTCTGGACGCTGGTGAGCCTGGTGTGCTGCGCGGTGCACTGGTTCAATCCCCTGGTGTGGATCGCTGCAGCCATGGCCCGCACGGACCGGGAGCTGCGCTGCGACGGCAGCGTGACCCGAGACATGGACGAAACCGGCCGGAAACGGTACGCCGAAACCCTGATCTGCGCCGTTTCCAGGCATCCCGCGCCGGGCATGCCCATGCTGGCCACCGGCATGAGCATGACGGGCCGGAAGATGAAAACCCGGGTGAAAAGCATCCTGCAAAGCGGGCGGCGGATCCCCGCCCTGGCCATCGCCTTCTGCCTCACCGCCGCCGTGCTGCTGGCGGGGGCCTTCGCCACGGCGGAGATGCCCTATCCCCGGAGCGCCATTCCCAATGCCGGGACGGCCGACGCACTGACGGCGGCCCGCTCCGCCGCAGACGCCGTAAAAACCGAAGCAGAGGCCATCGCCATCGCCAAGGAGGCCTGGAAGCTCCCGGCCCTGGGGGCGGACGCGGAAGGCGCGGAATGGCGCGCCGAAATCGACCCGGGGGACAGGACCGATCCGCCCGTCTACCGGGTCACCGCGGCGCTTCCGGACGGAAATGAGCTGATCTGCTCCGTCCGGGTGGACGGAAGCGGCGTATGCGTCTTTGAAAACGCCGCCGTCCTGGCCCTGCGGGACGGCATGGACGCGCCCCAGGCCCTGGTTAAGTACGATCCCTATCGCAGGGAATTGAAAGATTTCGTCTATGCCTTCGCCGAGCAGGCCGAGCCCGGCATCACCGCCCGCTTTACGGAATGGGTGGATTACGGCAACGAAACGGACGGCGCCAACACCTTCGCCCTGTTCGAAGCCTGGTATGAAGACCCCGGCCCGGACAGCAAGACGATCGTGGTCCAGATCCAGCCCGAGGTGCGCATCGTGGACTATTACGACGGCGTGGGCTGAAAACCGCGCATGAAAAATCCCGGCTGCTTCTTCGCAGCCGGGATCGTTTGTTTTTCCGGGTTTATTGCAGCGCTTCCTGAAAAGCCTCGAAAAACTCCGGGCAGGCCCAGGTGCCGCAGGCGATGAGGCGCTCGCCGTTCACCGCCATCTGGATCACGACGCCGTTTTCCAGCTGGATCAAAAGTGACCGGTTGCTTTCCCCGCCGCCGGAGCGCAGGAACTGGGCGTTTTCGGTCAGGATCCCGATCAGCCGCCGGGCTTCGGCGGGGTCGTTCACCGTGCCCATGCCGCTGAGCTCCAGCGCCACCGCGGAATCCGCCCGCAGGGTGTCCGCCAGGGTCTCCCGGCCCATCAGCGCCCAATCGCCGAAGGATACCCGCTGGAACACCCGCATTTTCCCGTCCACCTTCGCGGCGGCCAGGGCGCCCCGCATGCCGCGGACGGCGTAAACCGTTTCTCCCTGCGCCGCCGTGTTGGAGCAGATGCCGTCCGTGCCCGCCAGGGCGGGCTCGCTGGTAAAGGTATCCACCGTGCCCAGCGCTTCGCCCAGCAGCTCATCGGAAATGGCAGTGGGGTTCGTCAGCAGCCGGTAGTAACTGCCCTTCACGCCTACCAGGGGGAAATTCCCGCCGGAGGCCGGGGCCCAGATGCTGCGGTAAGAAGGATTTTTGCTGGCCTTGATGCTGATGCTGCCCTGGGGCACATCCCACGCCAGCTTTTCCCCCACCTGCACCTGCCCGGCGGGCTGGGAGGTCAGCAGCGGCGCTTCCTTCTGCCCGCCGATCCGGGGCAGGAAATAAGCCGCCGCCCCCGCCAGGATCACCAGCGCGCACAGCGCCGGGGCCAGCCGGCGCAGGGCAAAGCCCCCCGCGCGGCCCTGTTTCGCCTGGGCGGCACGCAGGATTTTTCTCTTCAGCTGTTCATCCGCCTGAAGGCCGGTGGATTCGGCCAATTCGGGCAGTTTTTTCAGCCTCTCCTCCACGCTCTTCATTGGGCGCCACGCTCCTTCAATATCTCTTCCAGTTTCTTCCGTCCCCGGCTGAGCCGGCTGGAAATCGTGCCCTCCGGCACCTTCATGATCTGCGCGATCTCGCTGATGCCGTAGCCCTGATAGTAATGCAGCAATATCACGTCCCGAAAATCCGTGGGCAGCCGGCGGATCGCCTGCATCAGCTCCTGCCTTTCCAGCCTTTCGTCCATCCGGTCCGGGGCGGGGGTCAGCTCCATGGCCGGGCTGCCCAGCACCACGCGCTTTACCCACGCGGCGCGCCACAGATCCCGGCATCGGTTCAGCGCCACCTTCAGCAGCCACGCCTTTTCCTTGCCTTCCACCAGCTCCGGCGCGCTCTGCAGCAGGCGGACGAAAACATCCTGGGTCACATCCTCGGCCTGCTGCCGGTCGCCCAGGTAAAAGTAGCTGACCCGGAGCACGTCGTTGGCGTACTTCTCATACAGCGCCTCAAACTGCTCGTCGCTCATGCGGCTTCCTTGGATCCGCTCACTCATACAACGACGTTCCCTTCCCATTTCTTGCACGGTTGCGAAAAAATTCGCGGCTTTTCCAGCCGCGTTTCATTATACCCCACCAGGCCGCCCCGGGTCAAGGCCCGGGCAAACGCGGAAAAAGGCCGCCCGGGCGGAAAAACGCCGGGCGGCCGAAAGGAAACCGGGCTTATTGCATGTTGAAAACATAGAGGGCAGCCGCCTCGCCGGCGATCCTGCCGAACACCACGAAATCGGCCACGGCGTTGCCGCCCAGGCGGTTTCCGCCGTGGACGCCGCCGGTGACCTCGCCCGCAGCGAAGAGGCCGGGGATGGGCTGGCCGTCGGCGTTCAGCACGTGGGTCCCGCTGTCAATGGACAATCCACCCATGGTGTGGTGGATACCGGCGGTGACCTTCACCGCGTAGAAAGGCGCGGTATCCAGGGGCGCGGCGAAGCTGGTGCGGCCGAAGTCCGGATCGTTCTTTTCCGTCACGAAGCCGTTCCATTTTTCCATGGTGGCCTTGAAGGCGTCGGCGGGGATGCCCAGTTCTTCCGCCAGGGCTTCATACGAATCGCCCTTCAGCATCAGGCCCCGGGAGATATAGCCCTGGATGACGGAGGAAGCGTCCACCATCTTCTGATCCACCACCAGCCAGGAGAAGGAGCCGGGCTGGGCGATCTCTGCGGCGGAAACCACGTCGCGGGTGCCCACTTCGTCGATGAAGCGCTCGCCGTCGGCGTTCACCAGGATGGCGCCGTCGCCCCGCAGGCCTTCGGTGATCAGGGAAGCGGTGTCCGCCTGCACGGTGGGATGGATCTGGATCTGGTCCATATCCACGGTGGCGGCGCCCAGCGCCTGGGCCATCAGGATGCCCTGGCCCTGGATGCCGGAGGCGTTGGTGGTCATGAAGCCCGCCAGCTCGGGCTTATACTGCACCACCATGTCCAGATTCGCGCCGAACCCGCCGGTGGCCAGGACCACGGCCTTGGCGTTGACGGTAACCTTGTTGCCGGATTTGCCCTCGGCCTCGATGCCCAGGGCCGCGCCGGTATTGTCGGTAAGGATCCTGGTGGCGGTGGTGTCCAGCAGCAAGGTGATGTTCTCCCGCTCCGTCAGGGCCTTTTCCAGCCGCGGCACCACATACGCGCCCACGGAAACCACCTTGCCCTCGTCGTTCACCGGGCGGTGGATGCGCTTGACCGACGCGCCGCCGAAGGCCGCCACGTTGTTCAGATCAATGCCCAGGGTGGACAGGTATTCGATGGCCGCTTCAGTGTTGCCCACCAGGGTGTCCACCAGATCCGGGTCGTTCAGCCCCTTGCCCCCGATGATGGTATCCAGGGCGAACAATTCCGTGGAATCGAAATATCCTTCCGGGTTTTCCTGATACGCCGTCCACTGCTCCCGCACGATCCCGGCCAACGTTTGAATGGCCTCGTTATCGGGATAGCCCTCGGCGGCTTTCAGGGTCTTTTCCACGCCGGCGGCCTCGCCGAATTCATTCTTGTCCTGATAGACGGTTTTGGCGGCGTTCATGCCGCCGGTGGATTTGACGGAATTGCCGCCCACGGCGGGCTGGCTTTCGATCACCACGACCTTTACGCCCATATCCGCGGCCACGATGGCGGCGGTCATGCCCGCGCCGCCGGCGCCCACGATCACCACGTCCGCATCCAGCACCACGTCTTCCGCCTTGTCGGTAACGTATTCCCGCATGTAGTCATTGGCGTTCACGCCCGCGGCGGTCAGGGCGGCGATAGCGGCCTCGATGACGGCTTTGCGGGTGATGGAGGCGAAGGTGGCCCCGGTGTAGGTGTCCACGATGCCGTTGGCCTCCACGAAGGCCTCGGGCCACTCTGCCACGATGTTGCTGCCGATGCCCTGGGTTTCATTGGGGCCCTCGATGTCCACGATGGTAATGACGCCGTCCGCCAGGGTGACGGTAACGGTGACGTCCCCGCCGAAGCCCTTAGCCATGCCGGTGCCGGTCACGGCGGTAGTCTCCGCGGTCTCCGCCAGCGCGGCGGACAGGCCGCCCAGCAGCATCACCGCCGCAATGAAGATTGCCAGCATACGTTTTGCCATATCGGTTCCCTCCCATACTGTATTTTCCGATCCGATCCCGGAGCGTTCAAAAAGAGACGGAGAAAAACGCCTGGACACGCAGCAGCCGGGGCGTTCGCGCCTTTCTGAAGCATTTGGATCTGATCACAGCTCCATTATACAGAAGAATGCGAAAAAGCGCAAGAAAAAAGCGCCGAAAAAATCGGCGCTTCCTGTTTGCGGTTTTTGTTAATCCACCGTGTAGGGCAGCAGCGCGATGGCACGGGCGCGCTTGATGGCCTCGCTCAGCTGACGCTGATGCTTGGCGCAGTTGCCGGTCATGCGGCGGGGCAGGATCTTGCCGCGCTCGTTGATGGAACGGCGCAGACGGTTGACATCCTTATAATCGATGTATTCGATCTTGTTGACGCAAAAATCGCATACTTTACGGCGGGGGCGCTTGCCGCGGGGACGCGGGCGCTTTTCGCCACGATCTTCAGACATGATTGTTTCCTCCTTCATTCAAGATTTCCGTAAGGCATCAGAAAGGCAGATCCTCATCCTCCACCTGCACGAAGCCGCCGCCCTGGGGCGCGGAGCCCACGTTCGCGTTCTGCTGACGGGGCGCGGCCGCAGCGGGGGCGTTATAGGCGGGCGCTTCGCCCGCTTCTCCCCGGGGAGTCAGGAATTCCACGTCGTCCGCCTGTACCTCCAGGCTGGCCCGGGCAGTGCCGTCGTTGGCCGTATAGGCGCTGGCGCTGACCGTGCCCACCACGGCCACCTTGCGGCCTTTGGCGAGATACTTGGCGCAGATATCGCCCAGCTGGCGCCAGGCGGTGATGCGGAAGAAATCCGCTTCCGGCTGGCCGGCCTCGGCGTTATTGCTGCGGCGGCGGTTCACCGCGATGGTGAAGGAGCACACGCTGACGCCGCTCTGGGTGGTGCGCTGCTCCGGATCGCGGGTGAGGTTGCCGATCAAAAAGACCTTGTTCATGTTCGCTCCTCCCGTTTACTCAGCGGCAGGGGTTTCCGCGGGCGCTTCTTCAGCGGCAGGCGCGGCTTCGGCAGCGGGGGCTTCCTCTGCCACGGGGGCAGCGACGGGAGCGGGCCGCACGGCGCGGGGCTTGATGCCCACTTTGCGCTCGATCTGCCGAATCACCTGATAGCGAATGACGCTTTCGGAAATCTGAAGGTTGCGCTCCAGTTCCTTGGGAAGCTCAGCCTCGCCCTGGAAGTTCACCAGCACATAGTAGCCCTCGGTTTTGTAGTCGATGGCATAGGCCAAGCGGCGCTTGCCCCACTCCTCCACCTTGTCCACGCTGCCGCCGTTGCCGGCGATCAGATCGTTGAACTTGGCGATCAGGGCCTTGCGCTCTTCTTCCTCCACAGCAGGATCGATGATGTACACCACTTCATACTTGTTCATTCTTTTCACCTCCTCATGGACGTATGGCGTCCTGTCCAATGCAGGACGCAAGGATGTGCCAATTAAGAATTATAATCGAACCCGAAAGAATTTGCAAGGGTTTTTTCAGAAAAATCAGGGCATATTTCCGTTTTTTCCGGCCGTTTTTCCCCGTTTGTTTTCAAAACAGGCCATTGCCGGCGCCACCCCCGGGCCCGTCAGCCCCCGGGGCGCCGCCGCCCGAAGGAAATCCGTCCTGCAAAAAGCGTCATTCATGCAGCAGCCGTTCCTTTTCCAGCGCTTCCTTTTTCCCGTGGATGCGGCCCAGGGCGTAGGTGAGCACCGTGGCAGCCAGCAGGTTGATCCAGCCGATCCGGGAAGGATTGATAGAATTCAGGATGCCGATGAGCAGATTGGCCCCGCCGATAACCGCCAGCATTTTTCCGATCCTGTCCAGATGCCTGATCCGGGAATCAATATCGGAAAACAGATCGAAAGGCCCGTCCGCGGTCTTTTTGCGGAAGTAGACCCAGGCGATCATCCGGCCCACGTATTCCGCCCCGGTCTCCTGCATGAACTGGACGTAGCTTTCATCGTACGGATGCATTTCCAGCCGCACGGCGTATTCCCCCGGTTCGCACCGCACGAAATGATAGGAGCAGAAGCCCACGCTTTCCAGCACCCAGCCGTTCATGGCCATTTCGTTCAGCCAGTCCTCTTCTTTTTCAAAGCTCCACACCCAGAATGTTTTACGGATCGTTTTCCTGTTTTCCATCTTACATGTCCTCCCCCAGGATCCTTTCCCCGTTCCGCGCCAGTTCCCGCAGGCGCTTCACTTCGTTTTTCAGAATGTCCTTTCCCTTTTCCGTCAGCCGGTATTCCTTCCGGCGGCTGCCGTCGTCCACCGGCAGCTGGATGATCCAGCCCTTGTCGCACAGCGTGTTCAGCGCCCCGTACAGCGTCCCCGCCGCCAGGCGCACCCGCCCGCCGGACATTTCCTCCGTCTGCTGCATGATGCCGTAGCCGTGCCGCGGCGCATACAGGGACAAAAGGATATAATACGTCGCTTCCGTCAGCGCCAAGGTATCCTGCACGTTCCTCACCTCCATCGGTTCCCGATATATCGCCATCCGATATATCGTAGCCTGATTATATCGCAGCCCGATATAGTTGTCAACCCCTTTTTTGATTTTTCCGCACAAAAAAACCGGGGCGGGATTTCTCCCGCCCCGGCTGGGTGCCGATGATGCGATTATTTGTTGTCCTCGGTGACGGCCTGGGCCGCGGTCCGGCCGGAAACGAAGATCTCCACGATGGCGTTGCCGCCCAGACGGTTGCCGCCGTGGATGCCGCCGGTGACCTCGCCCGCCGCATACAGGCCGGGGATGATCTGGCCGTCCGTGTTCAGCACGTGACGGTTCACATCCACTTTCACGCCGCCCATGGTGTGGTGGGTGGAGGGGGCCATGAGACGGATGGTCAGCAGGGTGTTGTCCAGATCGTAGGTATCGGGCAGATACTTGCCGTTCTCATCCTTTTCCACATTGCCCACCGTGCGGGAAGCAATGCCCTTGCCCACGTCGGGATATTCGCCAAGGCCCATGACCGCGGCGTCGTAATCCCGGATGGTCTGGATCACCACGTCGGGATCGGCGGCAATGCCCAGCTCGGCAAAGAGCGCGGGCAGCTCGGCGATGGTGCGGCGATAGTAACGGCCGGGATAATCGCCCTCAGCCAGCTGCATGGGCGCGGGCATGGGCTGTTCCTTATTGTAGAATTCCAGGAACACGCCGGGCGTGCCGTTGACCACCATGCCGTTGCGGAATTCGGCCAGGGACAGCACGTCGCGTTCGCTGCCTTCATCCACGAAACGGTGGCCGGTATTGGGGTTGATCCAGCAGGCGTAGTTGCCGCCGCCGAAGGCCAGGTTGCCGTTGTCCACCCAGGAAATGGGCATCAGCTGGGTGAAGCCCATGCCGGTGACGTCCGCGCCCACAGCCTGGGCCATGCGGATGCCGTCGCCCACCAGAGCGGAACGGTTGGTGGTCTTGGTGGAAGCGGTCAGATATTCCTCGGACCAGTACACGTTGTTTTCCAGCACCATGGAGATGTTGGCGGCGTATCCGCCGGTGGCCAGGATGACGCCCTTGGTCGCCCGGGCGGTCACTTCCGTACCGTCGTACCGGGTGGCCTTCACGCCCACCACGCGGCCGTTTTCCGTGATCAGCTCGTTGGCGGTGGTGCGCAGCATGATCTCGTTCTGCTCGTTGGCCTTGATGGTGCTCATGGGGGCCAGGAAGTAAGCGCCCCAGCGGCCCTGCTCTTTGGTGAATTCATTTTCACGATACCACAGCGCGCCGATCAGGGTCTGCTGGGAATCCTCGTAGAACGCGGCGCCCTGGGCTTCCAGCCACTCCTTCAGGCCCTGGCCGCCCAGGATGAACTGCTTCACCAGATCCACGTCGCCGTAGATCCATTCGCTGCCGTCGGCAGAGGGACGCAGGCCGCCGTAGTAGGTCTGGAAGATGTGCAGGTTCAGGGTGGAGAACAGCGTGAGCTTGCTTTCGTCCATGCCGGAAGCCAGCTTGGGCGCGGCCCAGGCGAAGTATTCCTTGATTTCCGCCTTCAGGGCCTGCAGCGTGGGCAGGTATTCGGCGTGCACGCCGTGCTTGCTCAGTTCTTCCGCGTCGCCCGCCACGAACTCGTGGGTCTTGTAGTATTCTTCGTCGAAGGGCTCCTCGCTCCAGTTCAGGATGATGTTGAGCTCCTTGATGCAGCCCTGGACGGACTTGACCTTGTCGTAGGTTTCGCCGTTGAATTCATACATGCCGGTGGTGGCGTCGGGATCGTCGGGATTCCACACCAGATAGGGCATCACGCTCTGATACTGGCCGCCGGACACCAGGGTGTTGCCGCCCACTTCCGCGTTCTTTTCGATGACCAGCACGGTGTTGCCGTCCTGGGCGGCCTGGGCCGCGGCGGCGATGCCGGCGCCGCCGGCGCCCACCACCACCACATCGAACGTCACGTCAATGGGATCCTGGGCCGTATGCTCCACCTTGGCGGCCTTGAAGGCTTCCAGGTTGGTGCATTCCGCCTGCTGGGCGGCGTCGTTCACCGCGCTGCGCAGGGCGCGGGCGGAGAAGGTGGCGCCGGAAACGCCGTCCACGCCGGAGCCGCCCGCTTCGATCATTTCGGGGATCATGATGTCAAAGGCCACGTCGCCCACGTGGGCGGTTTCGGTGCTGTTCACCACTTCGATGTTCTCCAGCTTGCTTTCGCTGAAGGTGACCTTGAAGGTGCTCACGCCGTTGTAGCCTTCGCCGGAGACTTCGTATTCGCCGGCCTTGAAGCCGATCTCAGACGCGGGCTCAGACGCGCCTTCGCCCTTGGCCTTGGCGAACGCGGCGGTGAGGCCTTCCTTCACGGCGCTGCGGGTCACGGCGGCGAAGGTGGCGCTGGTCATTACATCCGCGCCCAGATCATCCACCTTGGCGATGGCTTCTTCTTCGCCCAGGCCGATGAGCTGCTCCTTCACGGCGTCGGCGATCACGCCGCCGATTCCGGGGGTCTCGTCATGGGATACTTCCAGCGCGGTGATGGCCTTGTCGTCCACCGTCACCGTCACCTTCACGCCGCCCATGAAGCCGTCGCCGGTGCCTTCGTACGTGCCGGGAACAAGCGCGCCTTCCGCGGACGCGATCCCGATCACGCCCAGGGTCAGGCACAGCGCAAGGAACAGAGCAACGAGTTTTTTCATAATACTCCTCCTCCACTATTAGAAATGGACGCACGCGCGCCCTATTCAGGTTCTCCGTTTTTTATCATACCAGAAGTGCAAAAAGATTGCAATAGATTTTCCGTATTCCTGCCGCTCCCGGCGCAATTTTTGATGCGTTTTCCCGCCGGTTTTCTCCACGAAAAAAGGAAGGCTCCGGGCAGAGCCTTCCTTTGGTTTCCAGGCAAATCTTATTTTTCCAGGGCCTTGTAGGTGCAGGCGGCCAGGGCCGCGCCCGCCAGGGGACCCACGATGAACACCCACAGGCTGGCCAGCGGCGCGGTGTTGCCGATCAAAGCCGCGGCTACGGCGGGGCCGATGGAGCGGGCGGGGTTCACGGAGGTGCCGGTGAGGCCGATGCCCAGGATGTGCACCACCACCAAGGTCAACCCGATCACCAGGCCGCCGAAGGAGCCGTGGTTGCCCTTCTTGCTGGTGACCCCCAGGATGGCGATGACGAAAATGAAGGTCAGCACGATCTCCACGATCAGGCCGGCCAGGACGTTTCCGCCCACGCCCGCAAGCCCGTTGGCGCCAAAGCCGCCCGTCATGTCAGTCACCTTGCCCAGGCCGAAGATCAGCGCCAGGATGCCGCTGCCGGCGAAAGCGCCCACGCACTGGGAAATCACGTAGCCAACGAATTCCTTCACGTCCATGCCGCCGGTGAGCAGCACGCCCAGGGACACCGCGGGATTGATGTGGCAGCCGGAGATATTGCCGATGGAATAGGCCATGGCCACGATGGTGAGGCCGAAGGCCAGCGCCGTGAGCAGATAGCCGCTGCCCGCCGCCGCGTCGCAGCCCACCAGCATGGCCGTACCGCAGCCCAGGATCACCAGCGTGGCCGTGCCGATGCATTCAGCCAGATACTTTTTCATAGGAATTGCCTCCTTTGCTTTTAATCGTCGGCGTCTTTCCCTTCGGGAGCCGCCGACCCGGCCGACGGCCCTCCGGGCCCGTCGCCTGATTATTATACCATAATCGTCGGCGTCTTTCCCTTCGGGAGCCGCCGACCCGGCCGACGGCCCTGCGGCCCCGTCGCCTGATTATTATACCGCACTTCTTCCCCGGCACACAAGCCGGAAAATGTAACAAACGGCAAACGGCCGAACGTCCTTCGTTTTCCCGAAAGCCCTTTTCGTTCCCCTCACTCCGCGGCCTCCAGGGCTTTTTTGAACTGGGTCTCGTACAATTCGGTATACACGCCGCCGCGCTTCACCAGCTCCTGGTGCTGGCCGCGCTCCACGATACGGCCGTCCTTCACCACCAGGATCTCGTCCGCCGCCAGGATGGTGGAAAGCCGGTGGGCGATGAGGATGCTGGTGCGCTCCTGGATGATGGGCTCGATGGCCTCCTGGATCTTGGCTTCGGAAATGGAATCCAGGGCGGAGGTGGCCTCATCGAAAATCAGGAGCGCCGGGTTTTTCAGCAGCACCCGGGCGATGGAAAGCCGCTGCTTTTCCCCGCCGGAGAGCTTCAGCCCCCGGTTGCCCACCATGGCGTCCAGGCCCGATTCCTGCTTCTCCACGAATTCGTAGATATTCGCCTTTTTGCAGGCGGCGATCAGCTCCGCTTCCGTGGCGTCGGGCTTGGCGTAGAGCAGATTGTCCCGGATGGTGCCGTTGAAAAGGTACGTTTCCTGGCTGACGATGCCCACGTGGCTGCGCAGGAAGGCCAGATCCAGCTTCTTCACGTCCGTGCCGCCGAAATACACCGTCCCGCCCTGGCAGTCGTACAGCCGGGGGATCAGATTGATGATGGTGCTTTTGCCGCTGCCGGAAGGCCCCACAATGGCGACGCTGCGGCCGGCCTTGAGATCGAACGTCACGTCGTAAAGGATCTGGCGCTCGGGATCATAGGAAAAATCCACATGGGAAAAGCTCACGCTGCCGTCGCAGGACGCGGGGGTGACGGCGTCCGGGGCGTTCTGGATCTCCACCGGCATATCGTAGTATTCAAAGATCCGGGTGAACAGCGCCATGGACCGGATCCATTCCACCTGGATGTTCAGCAGCTGGTTCACCGGCCCGTACATCCGCCCCAGCAGGGCCACCATCACGGTGATGTCGCCCACGGTGATCTCCTGATTGTAATTCATCATCAGGATGCCGCCCACCAGATACAGCAGCATGGGCCCGATGGAGGAAAAGGTCTGGATGATCATGAAGAACCAGCGGCCCGCCATGCTCTCCTTGATATTCAGCCGGATCATCCGGCCGTTGGCGTCCTTGTAGCGGCCGTATTCGTATTCTTCCTTGCCGAAGAGCTTCACCAGGCTCTGGCCGCTGACGGACAGGGTCTCGTTGAGGATGCCGTTGATTTCGTCGTTGCAGGCCTGGGATTCCCGCGTCAGGTTCCAGCGGGTCCTGCCCGCCCGGCGGGAGGGGATCACGAACAGCGGGATCACCAGCACCCCCAACGTGGCCAGCATCCAGTTCCGCCGGTACATGACGGCCAGGGCGGCGATGAGGGTGATGGAATTGGAGAGGATGGAGGTAAAGGTATTGGTGATCACCGACTGCACACCGGAAATATCGCTGGTCATGCGGGTGATGATATCGCCCTGGTTATTGGAGGTGAAAAAGCGCTGGCTCATCCTTTGCAGGTGGGCAAACATTTTGTTGCGCATGTCGTAGGTGATGTGCTGGGCGATCCAGCTGTTCAGGTAATTCTGCCCCACGCCGATAAGGCTGCTGAGCAGCGTCACCCCCAGGGAGAGCAGAATCAGCCGCACCAGCACCCCCACGCCGCTCCTTTCCGCCAGGGCGTCCACGATGCGGCCCGTCAGCACCGAGGGATACAGCCCCAGCAGGCTGGACACCGCGATGGCGCACAGGATCAGAAGGAATTGCTTCCAGTACGGCCTGAGATAAGAAAACACCCGCTTGAGCAGCGTGCCGGTGACCTTCGGCCGGTTCGCCTTTTCTTCGTCGCTCATAAAGCCGCGTCCCATCGGCCCCATCCGCATCATGGCATGCCGCCTCCTTTTTCTGTGCCCGATGCGTCATTATACCAGCTTTTCTGCGCCCCTTTCAACGGGGAAAGAAATGATTTCAAAAAAATATCAGCGATTTTTTCGTTTTTTAAGGTTCTTTTAAGCCCCGGGGCGCACAATGGGCGCGTCCTCAGGAGAGGAAAAAGGAGGCGGTAACCGTGAGCGGATCCTTCCTGCAGGCCATGCAGCGCTATGAAATCAAGTACCTGATGAACGAAGCGCAGACCGCGCATCTTCTTTCCGCCCTGCGGGGGCGCATGCTCCTGGACCGGTACGGCCGCACCCCGATCTTTTCCCTTTATTACGACACCCCGGACAGCCGGCTGATCCGCGCGTCCCTGGAAAAGCCCGCGTACAAGGAAAAGATCCGCCTGCGGTCCTACGGCCCGGCGGACGCATCCTCGCCCGTGTTCCTGGAGCTCAAGCGCAAGGCGGAGGGCGTCGTATACAAGCGCCGGGTGCAGACCAGCCTGGAAAAAACGGAAGCGTTCTTTTCCGGCGGCCCGTCCCCGGAGGACAGCCAGATCGGCCGGGAGATCGCCTTCTTCCGGGACCGGTATCCTTATCTCCGCCCCGCCTGCCTGATCGTGTACGACCGGGAGGCGTACTTTGAGCCGGCGGGCGATCTTCGCCTCACCGTGGACTACGCGCCCCGCTTCCGCACCGACCGCCTGACGCTGGATCATCCGGACGCCTGCGCGCCGCTGCTGGCCCCGGGCGGAGCCATCCTGGAAATCAAGGTGCAGCAAGCCCTGCCCCTGTGGCTGAGCCACGCGCTGGACGCCGGGGAGATCCGGAAATCCAGCTTTTCCAAATACGGCGAGGCCTGGCGCCTCACCCATGCCGCCGGGACCGCCCGGACCGGAAAGGAGAGAAAACCATGTTTGATTCCATCTTTGCGTCTTCCATCACCGCGAGCCAGTTTTTCCTGATGGCCGCCGCCGCCCTGGTATCCGGGGCGATCTACGGGTGGCTGCTTTCCTTCCGGGTGCGGGCCAGCCGCCGCTTCTTCGTATCCTGCGCCCTGCTGCCCTGCGTGGTGGGCACGGTGATCACCTTCGTCAGCGGCAGCATCGGCGCCGGGGTGGCCTTTGGCGGGGCCCTGGCCCTGACCCGCTTCCGCAGCGCCCAGGCCAGCGCCGACGAAATGGCCGGGGTGCTCATCGCCATGGGGGCCGGGGTGGCCTTCGGCATGGGCTATGTGGGCTACGGCGCGGCGATCCTGCTGGGACTGGGGCTAGTGTTCCTGGCCCTCAGCGCCCTGCCCGTCTTCGAGCACAAAGCGATGGCGGAGGAAAAGCTGCTGCGCGTCACCGTGCCCGAATCCATGGAATTCACCGACGCGTTTTCGGACGTATTTGCCCAATATCTCCTCTCTGCGGAAAACTGCGGCGTCAAAACCACGGGAATGGGCAGTATGTTCCGCCTGTCCTACCGCATCCGGATGAAGGCCCCCGCCCGGGAAAAGGCCTTCCTGGACGAGCTCCGCACCCGGAACGGCAATCTGGAAATTTCCCTGACCCCCTGGGCGGAGCCCCAGATCACGCTCTGACCCCGGAATCCCCCGCGCCCCTGCCGCCCGTCCGGCAGGGGCTTTTATAAAACCCAAATATTCCCCCGATTTCTCCGGATTTCGTTCGCTTTTTGCCCTTTCCGCTATTGACGGAGCCCGGGGCGGAATATATAATAGGTAAGAAATCGGGAAAACGGCGCGAAGCGTGCCGGAAGCCCCGGAATCCTCACAATACGGGATGGGAGGGCGCTCCTTATGCTTTGGTATATCCTGGTCCTGGGCGTGGTAGCCCTGGGTATCGCCTATGTGACGTACAACTACGCGCGCATCCGCAAAATGCCGGAGGGCACGCGGGAAATGGCCGAAATGGCGGGGATCATCCGGTCCGGCGCCAATACCTTCATGAAAACCGAATACCGCACCATCGTGATCGTGGTGGTCCTGCTGGCGGCGGTGTTCAGCCTGTTCGTGGAAGCCACCAGCGGCATCACGTTCCTCTTCGGCGCGCTGATGAGCTCCTGCGCCTGCGTGGTGGGCATGAAAAGCGCCACCTACGCCAACGTCCGCACCGCCAACCGCGCCCGGGAAACCAAGTCCATCGGCGAAACGGTGAAGGTGGCCCTCTGCGGTGGCAGCATTTCCGGCCTGTGCGTGCAGGGGCTGGGCCTGCTGGGCATGGTGACCATCCTGATGATCTTCGGCAGCGTCCGCCACGACGTGCTGGGCGGCGGACTGATCACCACCCTGGAAGGGGTCAACCCCACCATCATGCGCATTTCCACCTACTCCCTGGGCTGCTCCCTGGTGGCCATGTTCAACCGCGTGGCCGGCGGCAACTACACCAAGGCGGCGGACATTTCCGCCGACATCCTGGCGAAAGTGCGCAACGACCTGCCGGAGGACGATTCCCGGGTGCCCAACGTGATCGCGGATTTTATCGGCGACAACGTCAACGACATCGCCGGCAACTGCTCCGACCTGCTGGAATCCTTCGTGGCCACCATTTCCGCCGCGCTGATGATCGCCGTGATCCTGTTCCAGCAGTATGAGATCAACATCGCCGAGAATGTAAAGCAGGCCCTGGAAAACGTGTTCAGCGGCACCATCCTCTATCCCGTGCTGCTGGCGGGCGTGGGCCTGCTCAGCTGCGTGCTGGGCCTGTTCTATGCCGACCGGAAAAAGATGGGCGACAACCCCTCCCGGGAACTGAACCTGGCCACCTGGATCTCCGCCGGCCTCACCATCGTGCTGGGCTTCGGCGCCGCGGCCATCTGCTTTGCCAATACGGACGCCGCCGTGCTGCGGGAAACCTACAAATGGTCCGCCGGCTGGGCTTCCCCCTGGATCTGTGCCGTGCTGGGGATCTTAAGCGGCGTGGCCATCGGCTCCATCACCGAGTATTACACCTCCACCGATTATAAGCCCACCCGCAAGCTGGCCGAAATGGCCCCGGAGGGCGAGGCTTTCGTGGTCACCAAGGGCGATGCCGTGGGCTCCCGCAGCGTGCTGCTGCCTGTGCTGGTGATCGGCATCGCGCTGTTCGTTTCCGGCAAGCTGGCGGGCATCTACGGCGTGGCCGTGGCCGCGCTGGGCATGCTGGCCTTCGTGGGCGCCACGGTGTCCATCGACGCCTTCGGCCCCATCGCCGACAACGCCGGCGGCCTGGCGGAAAGCTGCCATCTGGAGAGCGACGTGCGCGTGATCACCGATAAGCTGGACGCCGTGGGCAATACCACCGCCGCCGTGGGCAAGGGCTTCGCCATCGGCTCCGCCGCCTTCGCCACGGTGTCCCTCATCGTTTCCTACGTGGGCAACTTCACCAGGGCCGGGGCGGAAATGACGCTGAATATCGCCTCCTTCGTAGTGGTGGCCGGCGCCATCATCGGCGGCGCCCTGGTGGAATACTTCTCCGCCATGCTCACCGACAACACCATCGAATCCGCCAAGCTCATGGCCGACGAGGGCGACAAGCAGCTGACCCCCGAGGTCCTTTCCGGCGAAAAAGCCCCGGACTACAACCGCATGATCGCCATTGCCGCCCGGCAGGCGCTGAAAAAAATGCTGGTACCCTCCGTGCTGGCCATGGCGATCCCCGTGATCGGCGGCTTCCTCTTCGGCGTGGAATTCGTGGGCGGCCTGCTCATCGGCGCCACCATCGTGGCCATCCCCCGGGCCATTTTCATGGGCAACTCCGGCGGCGCGTTCGACAACGCGAAAAAGTACATCGAATCCGGCGCGCTGAAAGGCTACGGCAAGGGCTCCCACGCCCATAAGGCCGCCGTCACCGGCGATACCATCGGCGACACCCGCAAGGACGTGGTGGGCGTGGCCCTGGATATCTTCATCAAGACCATGTCCACCGTGGCCAACACCCTGGTCAGCGTGTTCAAAAACATTACGCTGATCCGGTAACGGCCCGCCTGTCCGGCGGCAGGCGCCGGTTTTCCATCGCACAAAAAAGCGGCGCGTTTTTCCTCCCCTTCGGAAGAAAGACGCGCCGTTAATTCTTTGCCCGTTTATTCGTCGATTTCCGCCCAGTCCAGGGTTTCACCGGCGAAGTAATCGTCCGCCAGCGTCCGCAGCCCGTTTTCATCCCGGAACAGAAGCATCATCATCGTCATTTCCCCTTCGCCGGTGCACAGGGCGACGATCAGATAATCCGCCTGATCGGGGATTTCCGCATGAAAATGATACGCGCCGTCCGCGCTGTCGTACAGGCTGTCCAGATCCGTCTGATCGCTCCAATCGATTTCCAGGTAGTCGTCCTGCACCGCGCCCTCCAGCAACCGGAAAATGAAATCCGCTTCCTTTCCGTCCACGATCCAGGCGGCGTCCACCACGTTCTGCCCCTCATAGGTGAGGCTGATTTTCCGGGCCCCCTCCACGCCGGCGTCCCACACCCGGGCCGGGGGAAGCTCATCCAGCACCCGGGAGGCCGTGTAGTCGTCCCCCAGGAAAGCGTCCATCAGCCGCAGGAAAGCGTCGGCGGAGGTGATGGCGCCGCTGTCCATGAAGCAGGCGTTGCCGAACCGGTCCACGATGACGGTGGTGGGGATGTAATAGACCTGCACATAGTCGCTCAGCGCTTCGCCCTCGTCCCGGCCCATGGGCAGGGAAAGGCCCAGATTATTCTTGAACTCCGCAATCGCCTCCAGGGTGTCTTCCCCCTCGATGGAGAGGGCGATCACCGCCACGTCGTCGGCCCGCTGGGCGTACGCTTCGTCCAGGTAGGGGAATTCCGCCTGGCAGGGCGGGCACCAGGTGGCCCACAGGTTGATAAGCACCGCTTTTTTCTCCTTCAGCGCTTCGGACAGGGTAAAGGTGTTCCCCTCCGTATCGACGGCGGTGAAGTCCGGGAAGGGCTGGCCCAGGATGGCGGCGTTTTCCGCCCGGACGGGCAGCAGCGCCAGGCACAGCAGCAGCGCCAGGCTCAGGGCGATTCCTTTTTTCAGCATGATCTTATCCTCCTGTATGATTGATCCCCGCTCCGGCGGGAGGGATGCTTTACCGGGGCCGCAGCTGCCAGAAGGCGACGGCGGAGGCGGCGGCCACATTCAGAGAATCGATTCCCGCCGCCATGGGAATGCGCACGATATCGTCGCACTGATCCAGCACGCCGTCCGTCAGGCCCGTATCCTCCGTGCCCAGGCACACCGCCAGCCGCTGCTCTTTGGGAAGAGACGGGTCGTCCAGGGTCAGGCAGTTTTTCCTGAGCGCCAGACCCAGCACCCGTAAGCCCTCGCGTTTCATCAGCGGGATCGCGCAGTCGTCCCCCGTCCGGGCCCAGGGCACCAGGAACACCGCGCCCATGCACACCCGCACCGCCCGGCGATGCAGCGGATCGCAGCAATCAGGGGACAAAAGGATGCCTTCGCACCCCAGCGCCGCCGCCGAACGGAAGATCGCCCCCACGTTGGAGGGCTCGGTGATCCCTTCCAGCAGGGCGATGCGGCGCCTGCCCCGGATCACTTCCTCCGGCTGCCGCAGGGGCGGCCTTCGGAAGGCGCCCAACACCCAGGACCTTTGCAGCCGGAACCCCGTCAGGGCGGCGAGGGTATCGTCGTCCCCGGTATATACGGGCACGTCCGGGCACCTGGCAATCACCGCCGCCCCCGGGCCGTCCACGAATTTCCGCCGCATCAGCAGGGAAACCGGCGCGCAGCCGGCCTCCAGCGCCGACAGCACCACCTTGGGCCCTTCGGCGATGAACAGCCCCTTTTCCGGCTCCTGGCGGCTGCGGAGCTGATGATCCGTCAGGTGAAAGAATATCTCCGCCCCGGGAAATGAAAGATCCCGGATTTCCACGACCGGCACGCCCGTTTTCCTCCTCTCGCCGGAAAAAGAAAAGGGAAGGCAGCCGGGCCTTCCCTGCCGAAAACGCTTACAGATCGGAAAACAGATCCGTCCGGTACACGCCCCGGGCGATCAGATCCCGGAAGCTGTCCACCACGAAGGGCTTGTCTTCCTTGTACGTCACGCCGAACCAGGCGTCCGGGGTGTCCAGCACCTGCACGGTGACCTTTTTTTCTTTGAGCAGCTGCCCGATATAGCTGGGGATCAGGAATTCGGCCTTCAGGGGGTTTTCCTTTGCCTTCGTTTTCAGGAATTCCACGAACCCCTCCTCCAGCAGCTTCATGAACGCAGGGCTGAGGCCCCAGAAATTCATGGACGCATACGCGTTGGGGTCGATGGCCCGGCCGGCCGCTTCCGCGCCGATCTGCCCGTCCTTCACGGTTTTAATGATGTCGGAAGTTTCCACCACTTCGGTGAGGAAGCCTTTATCGTCCACCCGGCACACGCCCCGGGTCACCGCGCCGTTGTCCGACAGGGTGTTTTTGAGAATGAAGCCCGCCATGCCGAATTCCCCGTCGCCCCGGGGAACGGACAGGAAATCGTGCAGCTTGAAAAACGCCTCCCGGCCGTAGTAATCGTCCGCGTTGATCACGGCGAAGGGCTCCCGGATCACATCCCGGGCCGCCAGCACCGCCTGGCCCGTGCCCCAGGGCTTGCCGCGGCCCTCCGGCACGGCATAGCCCGCCGGCAGATCGTGCAGATCCTGAAAGCCGTAGGCCACCTCCACGCCGCAGCGGGCGCAGATCTTTTCGATCCGGCTGCCGATGATCTCCCGGAAATCCGTTTCGATATCCCGGCGGATCACGAACACGATCTTGCCAAACCCGGCCCGGATGGCGTCATGGATAGAATAATCCATGATGATCTCGCCGCAGGGGCCCACCTTTTCCAGCTGCTTGATGCCGCCGCCAAACCGGGAGCCGATCCCCGCAGCCATAATGAGCAGCGCCGTTTTCACTGTGCTTTCCTCCCCCGTTTTTTTCTCAGCGCCAGTCGATCTGATGATACTGATTGATGGCGTAATCCTGCTCCCAGAAATGGCCGTGGGTACAGTTCAGGCTCTCCGTATAGCCAAACGCATCGGCCAGGGCCTGCAGGGAACGCTCGTAATTCTTCCGCAGCGTGGTGGGGATGACGACCCGGTAATCCCCGTCCTCCACCTTGGCGGACGCGTTTTCAAACGCCTCCAGGAAGTCGTTGTATATCATTTCAAAGTCCGCCAGCGCGGCCTTCTGGGCGGGGGTGGGGCTCGCCACATTGCCGACGAAATCCATCACGAACTGCCCCTTGCGCAGATGCTTGACGTAATCGAACCCGTCGTTGGCGTATCGGTTCTGGGTGATGTCCGCCGCTTCCGTCACGTCGCCGTTTCCCCGGAACAGCCATCTTACGTACCGCTGGCTGATGTAGGGCAGGGGCGCGGCCTCGATGCCGAAGACCTCTTTCAGCACCCGGATGCGGTTGTCCTGATCCAGGATGCGGAACTGGAAATCCCCGCAGGTGGTATGGGTGCCGTAGTCGCCGGACAGCACGTAGGAGCCGATCTCCCGGCTGCTCAGGCCCTGCACCGCCTGATACAGGGCGGTCAGATCGCCGCCCTCGATATTGGTGTAGAAATTGATGTTGCTGCCGTTGGCGGTCTCCCACAGGGTATTGACCAGGTCCCAGTTCCCCCACAGCTTCTGAATGATGGCGGAAATCATCTTCCGGCCCCGCTCGGTGCGGTTCTGGTCGTTGCTGTCGATGTTCTTGCGGGCCCGGACGTAGTCCATGACGCCGATCCCGTCCAGATGCTGCCGGCCCGCCGAATAGCCGCGGCCGCTGGTGCCGGTATAGCTGACCTCCAGATCAAAATCCACGCCCCCCAGGACGGTGGCCAGCTTCGTCAATGCGCCCATATCCACGAACACGTAGGCGTCAATCTTCACGCCGCCCAGCAGCCAGCGCATCGTATCCCGGGTGCGGCTGATGCCTTCCCGCACGGAGGACGCGCAGTTGAACGCGTCGTTCAGCTTGTACACGCCGTACACGCCGGGCACATACACCATGGTATCCCGGGGAATGGAGATCAGGTTGATTTTTCCTTTGGTCTTGTTGACGGACAGCACCATGACGGCGTCGGTATGATAAGCCATGATCTCGGGCAGGCCCTGATCCCTGGCCTTGGCGGCTTTGCTGCCGCTGGCGCTGGGCTTGCCCTGGCCGCTGGTGCCGTCTTCATATTCGTTGCCCAGCAGCAGCACGTTATACACGTCGTCCGCGGCGTACGCGGGCGTCAGCTCCTGGGCGTCCACGATGGAAAGGGAGCTTTTATTTATTTCCGCCGCCCCGGGAAATGCGATCCCCAGGATCAGCAGCGCGGCCAGCGCCGCCGTTATCAATCGCTTGCGTGTCATTGATTTTTCCTCCTCGCTTCCGGTTTTTCCGCAGGCGTGCCGCGGCGCCGGATGCCCCTCCTGCAGCCGTCTTCGCCGTTTTCCGGTCATGAACCGCGCATCCGTTTTGAATGCATGGAACGGAAATGTGCCCAGCGGCTGTTGGCCTGATTATACCACACATGCCCCGGCGCCGCAATATAAGGAATTGTAAATCCTCCCCGCGTCAGACCGTCAGGCCCTTCAGCTTCTCCGCCTGCTCCTTCAGGGTCAGGGCGTCGATGATCGCGTCCAGATCCCCGTCCATGACGGCGTCGATCTGGTACAGCGTCAGGTTGGCCCGGTGGTCCGTCACCCGCCCCTGGGGAAAATTGTAGGTGCGGATGCGCTCGTTGCGCTCCCCGGTGCCCACCTGGGCCTTCCGGTCCCGGGCGTAGGCCGCGTCCTTTTCGGAACGGTACAGATCGTACAGCCGGGATTTGAGCACCTTCATGGCCTTTTCCTTGTTTTTCAGCTGGCTCTTCTCATCCTGGCAGGTGACCACCAGGCCGGAGGGCAGGTGGGTGATGCGCACGGCGGAATCGGTGCGGTTGATGTACTGCCCCCCGTGGCCGGAGGCCCGGTAGGTGTCGATGCGCAGGTCCTCGGGGCGGATCTCCACTTCCACATCCTCCACCTCCGGCAGCACCGCCACCGTAGCCGTGGAGGTGTGGATGCGGCCTCCGGCCTCGGTGACGGGCACCCGCTGGATGCGGTGCACGCCGGATTCGTACTTCATCCGGGCAAACGCCCCCGCGCCGGAAAGGGTGAACACCGCTTCCTTCACGCCCCCCAGCTCCGTGTCCGTCACGTCCACCGTTTCAAAGCGGTAGCCCCTGCGCTCGGCGTAGCGCTGGTACATCCGCATCAGCAGCGCCGCGAACAGCGCGGCCTCCTCGCCCCCGGCTCCGGGGCGGATCTCCATCACCACGCTGCGGCCGTCGTCCGGGTCCCGGGGAATGAGGAAAAGCCGCAGGGCTTCCCGCTCCTTCTCCTCCCGGGGAAGCAGGGCCTTCAGCTCCTCCTGTGCGATTTCCGCCATTTCCGGGTCCTTCAGCATATCCTTCGCGCCGTCGATTTCCCGCAGAAGCTGCCTGTACGCCCGCCAGGCGTTCACCGCGGGCTCCAGCTGCCCGATCTCCCGCAGCAGCTTCTGATACCGGGGCACGTCGGAAAGGATCTCCGGCTGGGCCGCGGCGATCTGCATTTCCTCATAGCGGCCTTCCATGCTTTCAAACTGGGCCTCCATCATGGCGCTCCGCCCTCCTTTTTCACCGCGCTGATCCCCCGGGGCAGGCCCGAAAGATCACGGAACACGGCGATCTCCTGAAATTTCTCCTCCAGCAGCCGTTCCACCGCCCGGCTTTCCCCGTCGCCGGTTTCCAGGATCAACCGTCCGCCGTGCGTCAGGTGCTCCGGCGCTTCCCGGGCGATGCGGCGGTAAAAATCCAGCCCATCCGCCCCGGCGAACAGCGCCAGCGCGGGCTCCTTTTCCACTTCGGACTGCAGTTTTCCACGCAGCCCGTCGGGGATGTAGGGCGGATTGCTGACGATCAGGCCGAACCGCTCCCCGGCAACGGGCGCAAACAGATCGCCCTGCAGGAAGCGCACCTCCGCACCCAGCCTTTCCGCGTTCTCCCGGGCCAGGGAAAGGGCGTCCCCGCTCAAGTCCGACGCCGTGATCTCCGCCCCGGGGCACAGCTTTTTGAGCGAAACGGCCAGGGCGCCGGTGCCGGTGCACAGATCCAGCGCCCGCATGCCGGGCCGAAGATAACGGAGCGCCTCCCCGCACACCGCCTCCGTGTCCTGCCGGGGGATCAGCGCCCGGGGATCGCACCGGAAGGAAAAGCCCATGAAGCTCTGCTCCCCCAGGATGTACTGCAAGGGCTCCCTTTCCTGCCGCCGGGCCACCAGCCCCGCATACGCCGCGCGCTGCCCGTCCGTCAGCTCCCTGCCCTTGTCCAGCAGCATGGGCAGCCTGGATGCGCCCAGTACCGCCGCCAGCAGGTATTCCGCGTCCAGCCGGGGCTCCGGGATCTCCCCGAGTTCTTTTTCCGCCCATTTCAGGGCTTCCCGTACCGTCATGTTTTGCTCCTTTAGCGGGGGGATGCCGGGGGAAACCGCTCTTTGGAGGCCAAAGAGCGGTTCCCCCGGGCCCCCTTCCGAGAAAGCCGGAACTGAGTATTATTTCAGATTGCTGTCTTTTTATCCGGTGGGATTTCGGATAATAAAAAGCCTCCCCAAACCGGCTTTCTTGGGGAGGGCGCGGGAGGGGGACTCTTTCCCCCGGAAAGAATCCCCCTCCCGCCAAAAACCGCTATTTTTCTTCCGTTTTTTCTTCTTGCTTATGCAGCACGATCCAGCCCTCTTCGGTCTTTTCTCCTTCGGGCAGGCCATGGAGGGCGGCGTTCATGGAGGCGATGGCCACCTCCAGCTGGCTGTCGCTGGGCTCCCGGGTGGTGAGGCGCTGCATCTGCAGCCCCGGCCAGCGCAGGGCGCGGGTCAGGGGATTTTCGGCGTGGGCCACGCCCTTGAGGATCTCATAGCTGATGCCCGCCACGCAGGGCAGCAGGATCAGCCGGCTCAGCACCCGCCACAGGTAATGATTTCCCAGGTTGAACCCCGTCAGCTTCCACACCAGCACGTCGATGACGGAATAAAACAGGATGGACAAAATGAACGTCAGCAGCAGAAAGCTGGTGCCGCACCGGGGATGCAGCCGGGAAAACTGCCGGGCGTTCTGCGGCGTCAGGGGCAGATCGTGCTCGTGGCAGAACACCGTTTTATGCTCCGAGCCGTGGTACTGGAAGGTCTTTTTCATGTCCGGCACCTGGCCCACCAGGGCGATGTACCCGATCAGCAGCAGCGTCCGCACCAGGCCGCTGACCAGGTTTTTCAGCAGCAGCGTCCAGGACGCGGAATCCTTGGGCGTATCGGGGAACAGCTTGATCACCAGGTTGGGCAGAAGCACGAACAGGCCCACGCTCATGGCCACCGCCAGCACGATGGCGGTGCCCATCACCACCTTGTCCACGCTTTTCCCCAGCTTCTTCGCCAGCCATTTTTCAAATTTGCTGGGCTCTTCCTCTTCCTCGCCGGACATTTTCATGCTGTCCTCCAGCACCCGCATGCCCAGCCCCAGCATCTGCACCATGCTCACCGACCCGCGGATGAAGGGCCAGCCCATCCATTTGTGCTTCTTGGCCGGGCTGACGTAGGGCTCCCTTTTGACCACGATGTCGCCGTTGGGCCGGCGCACGGCCACGGCCACGGCGTCGGGGCTTTTCATCATCACGCCGTCCAGTACGGCCTGGCCGCCGATGTCCGCCCGGGGGCATTGGGCGTTTGCTTTTCCCTTCTTCATAGCTTTCTCCAATTCATTAAATTGTTCCCGTCCCGCCTCAACAGCGGATCTGCTCCATGATGGCGTCCGCATCTGCTTTGCCGTGCCCGTCGTATGCGCATCTTTCCGCGATCCAGGCCCAATCCAGGGCATGGTACGCTTCGAAATTCGCGGCGGCTTTCTTCAGCGCCTGAACATTCCGGGAAATCAGGATGGGCGATTTGTACGCCGCCTCCAGCACCCGCGCCGCTTCCCGATGGCGCAAATAACGATACCGGCCGAAGATGTTTTTCTGATCCCTTTTCTTAAACCCGTAATGTCCGCACTGCGGGCAGATGCATTTCATGCCTTCCAGCTTATCGCTGACCCGCTCGGTCCCGGCATCCATGGCTTTCAGCTCATGCTCCACCACATGCCGGAGCTGATCCACCGCGTCATCCCGCAGCTCCTTGCGCTCGTAGAACGGCGTCGATGAATAATACTCATACCATGTGCATACGGCGTAAGCCGTTGGCGCCACGGTGCCTTTCCCGCATTCCGGGCACATATACAGGCACCAGACCGGGATTTCCGCGGTGATTCTGCTTCTGTGGCGCGAATTATCCAAGCCGTTTTCCTCTTTCCGGGCCATACCCACGGATGATAAAGAAAAGCAGCGCGGGCCTGTGCAGGGCCGTGCTGCTTTTGCTGCTTACATACCGAAGCGCTTCTTGAAACGGTCGACGCGGCCGCCGCTGTCCACCAGCTTCTGCTTACCGGTGAAGAAGGGATGGCACTTGGAGCAGATTTCCACGCGCAGCTCCTTTTTGGTGGAACCGGTCTCAAAGGTCTCGCCGCACACGCAGCGCACGATCGCCTTTTCGTACTTGGGATGGATCTTTTCCTTCATCTTGATTTCACCTCTTTTGCCCTTGAATCTCGGATTCATGGGGGGCTGCCCATGAGCCGCAAAAGGGATTATAGCATGGATCGCCCGGGAATGCAAGGGTTTTGAATCAAATTATTCCGTCAAGCATCCATTATTTTACGGAAATGATGTGGGGATTGGGGCCGTTGTACCAGTACAGATAGCCTTCCAGGTCGACCACGTCGCCCACCTTCAGGCCTTCCACGGCCTTGTACACTTCGGTGTCATTGCCCCGCAGATAGAATTCCACGCAGAAGTCGTAGGTCACGCCGTCCTTGGAAACTTTGAAGTACAGGTCGTCCGTTTTGCCGGACGCGTCCTTGTAAGCGAACGCCGCGCCGGTCTCGTCGTAGGCTTCCACCGTCATGCCCTTGAACGCCACCAGCTTGTTCATGTTCTTGATCAGGTCGTCCGTGCCCAGCAGGGCCGTCACGTCCTCCGCTTCGGCGATGAAGGGCTCGCCTTCGATCACTTCGTAAGCGGCGTCGACGATCTCCACTTCGCCGGACCATTCGCTCTTGTAGCCCTTCACGCGGATCTTCGTGCCGGGCACCAGCTTGTCATAGTCTTCCTGGCTGATGGGCAGTTCAAAGAGGAAGTACGCGCCGTCTTCGGACTGGCAGTAAATGTTGGCC
>JAILBG010000062.1:0-6847 GCA_024681215.1 Clostridiales bacterium | reverse complement strand
TAGCGGGGGCAGAGCACGTCTTCCTTTACGTCCACCTTGGCGTAATCGTGAATGTCGCCGCCGGCTTCCTTGACCGTGATTTCGGGCAGCTTCAGCTCCGTGCCCATGGCGGCGGCGGTTTCCCGGGCCACGCCCCAGACGCACAGGCAGTCCGGGCGATTGGCCAGGATCTCAAAGTCGATCACCGTATCGTCCAGGCCGAAAATGGGCTTTACGTCCGCGCCCAGGGGGTAATCTTCGTTGAAGATCAGAAGGCCCGCGGTGCCCACGGAGGGGTACAATTCCACCGGCACGCCGATTTCCGGGCCGGAGCAGAGCATGCCCTCGCTCTCCACGCCCCGGAGCTTGCCTTTTTTGATCACGATGCCGTCGGGCAGCCGGGCCCCGATCTTCGCCACCGGCACCAGGATGCCTTCCTTCACGTTGGGCGCGCCGCAGACGATCTGCAGGGGCGCTTCCTCGCCCACGTCCACGGTGCATACGTGCAGATGATCGCTGTTTTCATGGGCACGGCAGGTGAGCACCCGGCCCACCACCACGTTTTCCAGGTCCTTGCCCAATTCTTCCGTGCCTTCCACGCCCGTGCCGGTCATGACCATGCGGTCCTCATATTCGGCGGCGGACACCGGGATATCGGCATATTGCTTCAGCCATTTCATGGATACTTTCATATTGACTGTCCTCCCCTTTTTCGGGCCATTGCTTGGATTGTCTGAATCAAAACTGCTCAGCGGTTTTCGGGAGGGAACTTTTGACGAAAAAGCCTTCTCCCGCCGTTTCCCTTTTTTTCCGTTTTACCGGAACTGGCGCAGGAACCGCAGATCGCCTTCGTAGAGGAGCCGCAGGTCCTTGATGCCGTATCGCAGCATGGTGATGCGCTCCAGGCCGATGCCGAAGGCGAAGCCGGAATACACGGAGGAGTCGATGCCGCACATTTCCAGCACCTTGGGGTTCACCATGCCGCTGCCCAGCACCTCGATCCAGCCGGTGCCCTTGCACACGCGGCAGCCCTTGCCGTGGCAGTTGACGCAGGTCAGGTCCACCTCGGCGCTGGGCTCGGTGAAGGGGAAGAAGGAGGGACGGAACCTGACGTCGATATCGCTGCCGTAGAGGCGCTTGGCGAAGGCGTCCAGGGTGCCCTTCAGATCCGCCATGGTGACGTCCTTATCCATCACCAGGCCCTCGATCTGATGGAACACGGGGCTGTGGGTGGCGTCCATTTCGTCCGCCCGGAACACCCGCCCCGGGCACACGATGCGGATGGGGGGCTTCTGCTTGAGCATGGTGCGGGCCTGCACCGGGCTGGTCTGGCTGCGCAGCACCACGTTGTCGTCGATATAGAAGGTGTCCTGGGCATCCCGGGCGGGATGGTTCTTGGGCACGTTCAGCAGCTCAAAGTTATACAGATCCAATTCGATCTCCGGGCCCTCGGCCACGGAAAAGCCCATGGAGGTGAAGCAGTCCAGCACCTCTTTGAGCACCAGGTTCATGGGATGCTCCGCGCCGATGGGGGGCAGGTCCCGGGGCTCGGTGACGTCGATGGCTTCCTTCCGCAGGCGGGCTTCCTTTTCCCGGCGGGCAAACTCTTTTTGCTTTTCATCCAGCAGCGCGGTGAATTTTTCCCGCGCCTCGTTGATCAGCTGGCCCATTTTGGGGCGCTCCTCGGGGCTCAGGGCGCCCATGCCCCGCAGCAGGGCCGTCAGGCTGCCCTTTTTGCCCAGCACCCTGACGCGCAGGGAATCAATGGCCTGCAGCCCATCGGTGTTTTCCAGTTCCCTTTTCAATTCCTCGCCGATCTGCGCGAGGTTTTCCCGGATGTCCATCACCTTTCCTCCTCTTCATAAAAAACGCCCATGGCAAATGCCATGGGGCGTGACAGGCGCACGCGGTACCACCCAATTTCAGCGTTTTTTCCGCTCTCATTTCCCTTAACGCGGGCGGGACGGCCGTGCCTACTGATTGCTGTTCAGCACGGCGGCTCGGGAGCGAATTTCCTCCCCGCGTTCCGGGCAGTTTCCAGCCGACGGCTGCCCTTCTCTCGTGAAACGCGGCGGCGGAGGCTTTGTTCTCCTTCAGCGCCGATGCAGCGATTATAGCACTTTTCTTTTGCCGGGTCAATCCCCAGAAAGGGTTTCTTTCAGGGATTCCAGCGCCCTTTGGTAGCCCTCGAAGCCCAGGCCGGCGAAACGGGCCTGGCACGCCATGCCGGCGTAGGAGATCCGGCGGAAGGGCTCCCGTTCGCTGATGTCGGTGAGGTGAACTTCCACGGCGGGGAGCGACACGGTCTTGAGCGCGTCCAGGATGGCCACCGACGTGTGGGTGTAGGCGGCGGGATTGATCACGATGCCGTCCATGACGCCGTAAGCGGCCTGGATCTTATCCACGATGGCCCCTTCGTGATTGCTTTGGAACAGCTCTACTTCCATCCCCAGTCCGGCGGCCTTTTCCCGGATGAACGCCTCCAGATCGGCGTAGGTCCGCGTGCCGTAGAGGTGCTTTTCCCGGATGCCCAGCATATTCAGATTGGGGCCGTTAATCACCAGTATTTTCATCGAAACCCTCCAGTACTTTTTCCAGCGCGGCATTGATTTCTCCGGCGTTTTCCACGGTGTAATCCGCGGTTTCCCGATACAGCGGCTCCCGGGCCTTTTCCATGGCGGAAAGCGCCGCCGCGCCGGCGGACAGGGGGCGACCCTCCGTGCTCAGCAGGGGAACGGGCCGGGTCAGGCGGCACACAGCGGCGTTCTGCCGCAGGGCGATGCGGTTTTCCTCCCGCAGCACCGCTCCGCCGCCCGCGGCGATCACCAATCCGCTTTCCTTCGCAAACTCCCGCACCGCCCGGGCTTCCATGTCCCGGAAAGCGGCTTCGCCCTGCCGGGCAAAGATCTCCGGGATGGGGCCGAAGCGCTTTTCGATCTCCGCGTCCAGGTCCACGAACCGGCGGCCCAGCCTTGCCGCCGCCATGCGGCCCAGGGTGGATTTGCCGCTGCCCGGCATGCCGATCAGAATGAGGTTCAGGCATTCCCGCCGCACCGCGCGGTACGCTTTTTCGATCAGCGCCTCCGGGAGCGCTTTGTCCAGGAACAGCTGCGCGGCGTAATACCCCTGGGCGGCGAGCATCCACAGCCCGCCCACCCGGGGCACGCCCAGGGCCTCCGCCTGCCGGAGCAGCGCCGTACGGCTGGGGTTGTAGATCACGTCCGCCACGCCGGCGAGCTTCGGGAACAGGGAAAGATCCGCGGGGGATAAGCCGGTATCCGGGTACATGCCCACGGGGGTGGCGTTGACGATCACCTGGGCGTCCGGGTGCAGCGACGCCATCTTTTCCTCCGTCACCGGCCCGCGCCGGGAAACCACCACGGTTTCCCGGGCGTTTTCCAGCCGACAGGCGGCCTGGGCGGTGAGGGACGTGCCGCCGCTGCCCAGGATCAGCACCTTTCTGCCTTGCAGGGCGATCCCGCCCTTCCGCAGTATGAACAGGAAGCCGGGCAGGTCCGTATTATGGGCGGTCAGGCGTCCGTTCCGGTTGATCAGCGTGTTGGCGCTGCCCACCTGCCGCACCGTATCGGAGACCCCGTCGCAGAAGGGCAGCACCGTCTGCTTATAGGGGATGGTGACGTTGAGCCCCTTGAACTCCCGCCGCTCAAGCAGCGGGGGCACCTTTTCCGGCGGCAGAGGACAGAGCCGGTAATCGTAGGCCCCGAAGCAGCGGTGGATCAGGGGGGAATAGCTGTGGCCCAGCCTTTCCCCGATCAGGCCGTATTCCATCATCGCATCTCCTCGTAATTGCCCAGGAACACCATCTGGTCCGCCTCGGCCTGCAGCTGCCCCATCAGGGCGCGGACGGAGGCGTCCCGGATGGAGGCCTCGATATCGAAGAAGAAGCGGAATTCAAAATCCTTTCCCGGGATGGGCCGGCTTTCCAGCTTGGTGAGGTTCAGCCCCTGGACGGCGATGCGGCTCATCAGCCGGTACAGAGATCCGGGGCGGTGGGCGGCGGAGAGCATGAGGGAGATCTTGTTGGCCCCCTCGTACACCGTCAGGTCCTTGGCGATGCAGATGAAGCGGGTGAAATTGTTGCCGGTATCGCACACGTCGTCCCGGAGGAGGGAAAGGCCGTAGAGCGCCGCGCAGTCCCGGGAGGCGATGACGGCCAGGTCCCGCCGGCCGGAGCGGGCCGTGTGGGCCGCGGCGACGGCGGTGTTTTCCATGGGCGTCGCCCGGATCTCCGGATGGGCGGCCAGGAACGCGCCGCACTGGCGCAGGGCCTGTTCGTGGGAAACGATCTCCTTTACGTCCGAAAGCTGCGCTCCCGGCAGGGCCAGCAGGCAGTGATCCACCCGCTGCCGCGCGGCCTTCACGATATGGAAGCGGTGCTTCTCCATCAGGTCGTACACCTGGGTGACGGAGCCGGCGGTGCTGTTTTCGATGGGCAGCACCCCGAAGGGGCACATGCCCTTCTCCACGGCGTTGAACACGTCGTTGAAGGTGTTCATATACAGGATGTCCGCAAATTCAAACATCCGGTCGCAGACCTTCTGGGAATACGCGCCCTCCGTGCCCTGGCAGGCCACCATCACCCGCCCCGGCATCCTGGGCCGGATGCGCCCGGCCGCCTCCTCCAGTTCCTGGACCAGAGGAGAGGAAAACTGCAGCTGATCCGCCTGGTACGCCCGGCTGACGGAAAACAGCGTCTGATACAGCAGCCTGGCGTAATGCTCCAGGTCTTCCCCCGCCTGGAGGGACACCCGGTTGACGATCTGCCGCTCCCTTCCCGTATCCAGGATGGGCAGTCCGTTTTCCTTCTTGTACGCCGCCACGTCCGATACCAGGCGCATGCGCTGCACGAACAGGCGGATCATTTCGTCGTCGATGGCGTCCAGCCGGCTGCGGATCTCGTTCAGGTTCATTTCCATACGTTCACGCTCCCTGCAGAATCAGGTCGGAAAGGATAATAGCGGCGGCGGCTTCCGCCACGGGCACCGCCCGGGGCACCACGCAGGGATCGTGACGTCCCCGGACGGAGAGGACGGTTTCCTGCATGGCGTCCAGGTCCACGCTGCGCTGGGGCAGGGCGATGGAGGGGGTGGGCTTCAGAGATACGGTGAAAACCAGCGGCAAGCCGGTGGTGATGCCCCCCAGGATGCCCCCGGCGTGGTTCGAGGAGGGCCTGGCCGAGCCGTCCTCAATCACGAAAGGATCGTTGTTCTCGCTGCCGAAGGGCTGCGTATCGCCGAAGGAAACGCCCTTCACCGCCGGGATGCCGAACAGCGCCTGGGCAAGACGCCCTTCGATGCCGCCGAAGTACGGCCCACCCAGGCCCGCGGGCAGGCCCGTCACCACGCAGCGCACCGCCCCGTCCACGCTGTCTCCCCGCTGACGCGCGGCCTCGATTTCCCGCTGCATGGCCGCGCCCCTGTCCGGGTCGATCACCGGGAACGCGCCGTCGGGATACAGGGGCAGCGCGGGGGAAACCGGGTCCGGCACGGCGTCGGAAACGTTCCCGATCCGGGCGATGTGGGCGGAAACGCGGACGCTCCGCGTTTCCAGGAATTGCAGACAGAGCGCCCCGGCAAAGCACAGGGGGGCCGTGAGCCGGGCGGAAAACTGGCCGCCGCCCCGGCGGTCCCAGGCGGGGCCGTACTTGGCCCAGGCCGCAAAATCCGCGTGGCCGGGCCGGGGGACGCGCTTTTCCCCGTAATCGGCGCTGCGCACGTCCGTATTCCGGATCAGGGCGGCGATGGGCGCGCCGCAGGAAAGCCCGTCGGCGTTCAGGCCGGATACGATCTCCGGGATGTCCCGCTCCTGCCGGGGGCTGCTCCAGGCGTTCCGTCCCGGCGCCCGGCGGGCCATGAACGCATCGATGCGGTCCGGATCGATCTTTTGTCCTGCCGGGAACCCCTCGATGACGCACCCCACCGCGGGGCCGTGGGACTGGCCGGTCAGGGTGACGCGGAGCCTTTCCCCGATGCTGAAATCAGACATGGACCTTTCCTCCCAACGCTGCAAAATCCCGCCAGAAGCCGGGATAGGATTTGTTCACCGCCTCCGCCCCCAGGACGGTGACGGGCCCCGCGCACACCGTGGCGGCCACGGCGGCGCTCATGACGATGCGGTGGTCATTGTGCCCGTCCACCGTGCCGCCCGCCAGCTTCCTTCCGCGGACGGTCAGCCCATCCGGCAACTCTTCCACGCTGCCGCCCAAGCGGCGGATCACGTCCGCCATGGCGGAAAGCCGGTCCGATTCCTTGATGCGCAGCCGGGCAGCCCCGGTGAGGCGGGTGGTTTTCCCCGGCGACGCGGCGGCCGCGGCGGCCACGATGGGCAGCAGGTCCGGGGTGTCGCCGAAATCGATTTCCTTTCCGATCCTCTGCAGCAGCCCCGCGACGGCCCTGTCTCCCTGACGGGAGGCGGGGTCCAGGCCGCAGATGCGCACGTCGCTTCCCAGCGCGTCGGCGCCCAGGAAGAAGGCGGTGGCGCTCCAGTCGCCCTCCGCCGCGGCTTCCCCGGGGGCGCTGTACCGCTGGTTCCCCGGCACGCGCCAGCCGCGCTCCAATTTCTCTGTGCGGATGCCGAACTGCCGCAGCACGGAAAGGGTCATTTCCACGTAGGGGGCGGATTCCAGCGGCACGGTATATTTCAGCGTGCTGTCCCCGGGAAGCAGGGGCAGGGCGAAAAGCAAGCCGGAAAAATACTGGCTGCTGACGCTGCCGGGCAGCTCGTAATCCCCGGGACGCAGCCCGCCGGACACCCGGAGGGGCAGGCGGTCCCCGGCGATGGCCGCGCCGTGGGCCCGCAGGGCCGACAGCAGAGGCTCCAGGGGCCTTTCCGGCAGCCGCCCGCGGCC
>JAILBG010000060.1:0-2370 GCA_024681215.1 Clostridiales bacterium | reverse complement strand
TGCATGGATTGAACGTGCGGGGGGATTCCCGTACCCCCGCACAATCCCCCCATGCTTGTCGAAACCTTGTTTTTTGAGTTTTTTGACATTCTGAAAGGCCCGCTGGGAAAGCCCCTGCGGACCTTTCGTCCGTCAGTTGAGGATCCCTGCGGCGAAATTGAGATATGCCGCGAAGCAGAGCCAGAGGAGATACGGCGCGAGGGCCAGGCCCGCGATGCGGTCGATGCGCCGGAACTGCTTCCAGGTGAGGAACGCCAGCGCCAGGAGCAGGAGCAGAAGGAAAAAGGCAAGCCAGTACCGCCCCATGCCGAAAAAGACCAGCGGCCAGAGGAAATTCACCGCCAGCTGCACCGCGTAGAGGCTGAGCGCCGCTTCCCGCCGCTCGCCGGGGGCCTTCGCCCCCAGGATGCGCCAGGAGGCCCAGCCCATGAGAAGGTAGAGCGCCGTCCAGGCCAGGGGGAAGACCCAGCCCGGCGGGGCCAGGGGCGGCTTCGCCATTTCCCCGTAGGCGCGTATGCCCTCCGCCGTCAGCAGAGCGGCCGCCGCACCCAGGGCCGGGGGGATCCCAAGACAGAGCAGCAGGCTGCCCGCCGTCCGTTCCCTTCCCCGCGCCTCCGAGCCGGCGCGGGGCTTCCGCCGCGCCCTCATGCGGGCAGCTGCCGGCCCGTGTGGTCCACCGTGGTGCTGCCGCTGAGCAGGAGCCGGGAAACGGGCACGATGCTGTAGCCCTCCCGCAGCAGGTATTCCACGATGTCCCCCAGGGCCTCCGGGGTGTGCTTCGCCGCGTTGTGGAACAGAACGATGCTCCCCGGCCGGACCCGCTGAGTCACCCGGGCGTATATGGTCTTCGCGTCGTAGTCCTTCCAGTCCAGGCTGTCCACGTCCCACTGGACGGCGGTGATCCCCATGCTCTCCAGGGCGGCGATCACATGGTCGTCGTATTCCCCGAAGGGGCAGCGGAACAGGGTGGGCCGCAGACCGGTGACGGCCTCGATCCGATCCGCCGCAGCGCTGACGTCGGCGCGGATCTCTTCCGTGGAAAGGCTGTTGAAATGGTCGTGGTGGTTGGAGTGGTTCATGACCTCGTGGCCCGCCTCCGCCAGGGCCTTCACGCTCTCCGGGTATTTTTCCGCCCAGTCCCCCACCACGAAGAAGGTGGCGCTGACGCCGAATTTCCCCAGGATGTCGATGAGCTGCTTCGTATCCTCGTTTCCCCAGGCCGCATCGAAAGAAAGGCTCACGTATTTTCCGTCCCGCTGCACGCAGTAGACCGGCAGCTTTCTGGTGGCGGCCGTCGCGCCCACCACCGCAGGGCTGCACACAACGGCGAAGATCAGGGCTGAGGCCAGCAGGACGCCGACCAGGCCCCAGAGCCGTCCGCTCCTCTTCGTCCTCCTTCGTTTTGCCGAAAGCAAACGCATGGAACTCCCTCCAATTCCGTTCTCCGTCCATCCTATGCGCGGGAACGGCGGCCCTATGTTTCCCCGAAGGCGGCGGCCCGAATTTCCTTTTCCGACCGTTGAAATAAGGCGCAGGTTCCTGTATAATCCTGGGGAAAACGGTCAGGGAGGTCAACGTCATGAAGATCATCACCCTCAGCCGGGAATACGGCGCCGGGGGCCACTCCGTGGGCCGGCGGGTCGCCGCCGAGCTGGGCATCGAGTTTTACGACAAGGACATCATCAGCGGCAGCGCCGAGGCGCTGGGCATCGATCCCGCGCAGCTGGCGGCCGAAGAGGAGGCCATCAGCAAAGCGGAGGTTTTTCTCCGCACCATCACGCCCATTTCCTATGACCGGAAGGACGACTTCTACGACGCGGAGAGCGAAGTGATCCTGAAGCTGGCGGCCAAAGGGCCCTGCGTGATCCTGGGCCGCTGCGCCGACGCGGTGCTCCGCGGCGCGGGGATCCCCAGCCTCGACGTTTTCCTCTTCGCGGACGAGGCGCACAGGTCCGCACGCGTGGGAAAGCTCATCGGCAGCGACAGCCCCGCGGAGATCCAGCGGGCCATGCAGAAGACGGACAAGGCCCGCCGGAACTACTATACCCATTACACCGGGAAGGCCTGGGGCGACCATCGGAACTACCATCTCTGCCTGGACAGCGGCGCCCTGGGCTACGATACCTGCGTACGCATCATCTGCGAGGCCGCCCGCAGCGGGCTCTGAGCCGGCGGATGCTTTTTCTATCGCATTTCCATGCAGGATTTTCGGGATTTCCGGCTTAGCCATTGCGTTTTTATTCACAGCGTTTTATAATGGCGGCGTAGGCAGGCGGGCCGCGATGCCCTGCCGCCCGCCGCTGAAAAATGAACAGAAAGTCGCCGATTGCCCCCGTCCGTTCCGCGGATGCGGGCATGGAGGAAGCCGGT
>JAILBG010000034.1:0-2167 GCA_024681215.1 Clostridiales bacterium | reverse complement strand
GCCCGCCCCAAGCCGGTCCGCAAGCCCTGCGGCCTGGCCCGCTGCGTGGGGGTCCTGCTGTGCGTGCTGCTACCGGCGCTGGTGGGGCTGCTGGCCTGGCGGCAGTATGAGGCGCTCCGGCCGGTGGTGGAGGGTCTGTTTCAGACCGGGGATACGCCGTGGCTGGGCCTGACGTGCTACGTGGGCTTTGCGCTGATCGCCGGGCTGGCAGCGCTGCTGCCGGGGCTGTGGACGCTGCTGCTGGCGCGCATCGTCCGGGAAAAGCGCTGAACGGAAACAGCGCGCCGGCAACACGTAAAGAAATCAACTGTTTTTCCGCTGTTTCTGTATTGACAAGGGGAAAAACCGGTGGTAAACTATGCGCAATTCCATAGCAAAGGCGATGACGAAGACGGCGGAGGTCCGATCGCTTCCAGAGAGCCGGGGGAGCTGAAAACCGGCAGCGGGAGAATCTCCAATGGCCCATCCCTTCTGAGCCGAAGCGGTGAAACCCGGGGCTGTGCTTCGCGCCGTGCCATGATGAGAAGCGGGCGGCGCAAGAAAAGCAAAGGGGCAGTAATCGTCTTCCGTGAGGCCGCGTCAGGGCACAGGGCTTGGAAAACGAGCCTGTAGAGTGGCGCTTTCACAGCGCAATTTGAGTGGTACCGCGGGTTGAAAATTCAGCTCGTCTCAAAGCATCAATCTTTGGGACGAGTTTTTTTCGTCCCGGAAACGGAGGAAGCCCATGGAAACGACCCAGATGTCCAGCCAGGTGCGCGAGGTGGCGGCCCGTATCCGCGAGCTGCGCGAAATCAGCGGCTATTCCGTGGCAGAAATGGCGCGGATGACCGAAGTGACCGAGGAAATGTACCTTTCCTACGAAAACGCCCTCACCGACCTTCCCTTTACCTTCCTGCATAAATGCGCCCTGACCTTCAAGGTGGACATGATCGACCTGATGGAGGGCCGCAGCGCGCCCCTGTCCTCCTACACCATCACCCGCAAGGGCGCGGGCGAGGTGACCGCCCAGGAAAAGGGCATCGATATCCGCAACCTGGCCCCCATGTTCCGCAAGAAGATTTCCGAGCCGTATTTTGTGCGCTATACCTACGATCCCGCCTTGCAGGACCAGCCCATCCACACCACCACCCACTCCGGCCAGGAATTTGACTATATCCTGTCCGGCGCCATGAAGGTGCAGGTGGGCGGGCATGTGGAGCTGCTCCGGGAGGGCGATTCCATCTACTACGATTCCTCCACGCCCCACGGGATGATCGCCGCCGAGGGCGGGGACTGCGTGTTCCTGGCGGTGGTGCTGCCCGGCGAGGAAGTGGAAGAACGCCAGGTGATGGAAACCATCAAGGCCAGCCAGACCCCCGCCAACCGCCACTTTGTTTACGAGAAATTCGCGCATTGCGTGGAGGACGAAACCGGCGCGCTCAAGTCCATTTCCTTCACCAACCTGGACACCTTCAATTTCGCCTTCGACGTGGTGGACGCCCTGGCGGAGGAAAAGCCCGACGCCCTGGCCATGCTCCACCTGGACGAAAACAGGCAGGAGCGGCGCTTCACCTTCCTGGATATGAAGAAGCAGTCCGCCCGGGCCGCCAATTATCTGCGCTCCCTGGGCATCAGGAAGGGCGACCGGGTGCTGGTGGTGCTTCGCCGCCAGTATCATTTCTGGATCACCATGATGGCCCTGTGCAAGTTAGGCGCCATCGGCGTGCCCGCCACGGACCAGCTGCTGGCCCACGATTACGAATACCGCTTCAACAAGGCCGAGATTTCCGCCATCCTGTGCACCGCCCACGGCAAGGCGGCGGAGCACGTGGAGGAAGCCCTGCCTGTGTCTCCCACTGTCAAAACCCTGGTGCTCTGCGGCGGCAGCCGGGAGGGTTGGCATGATTTTGACAGCGAATACTCCGTATTTTCCTCCCACTTCGACCGCACCGCCGAAACCGCCTGCGGCAACGAGCCCATGGTGATGTTCTTCTCCAGCGGCACCACCGGCTATCCCAAGCTGGTCGCCCACAGCCACACTTATCCCATGGGCCACTTCATCACCGCCAAATACTGGCACTGCGTGGAGCCCGGGCGGCTGCACCTGACCATCTCCGATACCGGCTGGGGCAAGGCCCTGTGGGGCAAGATCTACGGCCAGTGGCTGTGCGAGGGCGCGGTATTCACC
>JAILBG010000030.1:0-16760 GCA_024681215.1 Clostridiales bacterium | reverse complement strand
GTTTGTGTTCGGCTTATCCCACTACCGCCATTTCCGCACTCTGATGCGCAGGAATGTCCATCACAGCGGCTCTTCTGGACGATGACAACCTACGGAAACCCGCATCTTTACTACAAATTCTACTTGACATTATGGGGAGGGCACCATGCAGGAATTTGATCTGGTCGTCATCGGGGCGGGCCCGGGGGGCTATGAAACGGCCCTGGCCGCCGCCGCGGACATGCGGGTGGCCCTGGTGGAAAAGGACGAGCTGGGCGGCACCTGCCTGAACCGCGGCTGCATCCCCACCAAATCGCTGCTGCACACGGCGGAATTGCTGGAGGCCATCCGCCGCAGCGATGTCTTCGGCATCCGGGCCGGGGAAGCCGATTGCGATTTCACCGCGGTGCACGCGCGGAAGGAGCAAGTGGTCCGGCAGCTGCGGGACGGCATCGCCCTGCGGCTGAAGCAGAAAAAGATCCCCGTTTTCAAAGGCGTCGGGGACATTGTGGACGCCCGCACCGTTCGCGTCCGCGGCGCGGAGGGCGAAACGCTGCTGAAAACGGAAAACATCCTGATCGCCACCGGCTCCCAGCCCGCCCTTCCCCCCATCCCGGGCATTTCCTGCCCCCACGTGGAAACCAGCGACACCCTGCTGGAAAAAACCGACGGCGTCTATCCCCGGCTGCTGATCGTGGGGGGCGGCGTGATCGGGGTGGAGTTCGCCTCCGTCTTTTCCTCGCTGGGCAGCGCCGTCACCATCGTGGAGGCCACGTCCCGGCTGGTGGGAAACATGGATAAGGAAATCAGCCAGAGCCTGAAAATGCTCCTGAAAAAGCGCGGGATGCAGGTATACTGCGATACCCGGGTGCAGGAGATCCGGGAGGACGGCGCGGGCCTGCGCTGCCTCTGCCTGCAGGGGGATACGCCCCTGGAGCTTTCAGCGGACGGGATCCTCGTCTGCGTGGGCCGCAGGCCCTGTGCGGACGGGCTGTTTTCCGGCGGCTTCTCCGTGGCGCAGGACCGGGGGCGGATCCTGGTGGACGAGCATTTTCAGACCAGCTGCCCCGGAATTTACGCTATCGGGGACGTGACCGGCGGCATGATGCTGGCCCACGCCGCCGTCGCCCAGGGAAAATGCGCCCTGGCCCGTATGCTGGGCAGGACGCCCCCGGTGGCGCTGATCGTCCCGGCGTGCATCTATACGGACCCGGAGATCGCCTCCGTGGGCCTGACCCTGGAGGACGCCCGGGACGCGGGCCTGCAGGCGGACAGCCGCAAATACCCCATGTCCGCCAACGGCAAAAGCCTGCTTTCCCAGCAGGAGCGGGGCTTCATCAAGGTGGTTTACGACCGGGAAAGCCACCGCCTCCTGGGGGCGCATCTCATGTGCGCCCGGGCGTCCGACCTGATCAGCGAAATGACCCAGGCCCTGGCGCGGGGAAGCACCCTGGAGGAGCTGGCCTCCGTGATCCGCCCGCATCCCACCTTCAGCGAGGGCGTCACCGAGGCCGTGACGCTGCCCCGGGAAGCGTAAGGGACCCCGGCGGCCCGGCGGCGCAGGGGAGAATTGGATTGACAAGCCGCCGCAACGGTAGTATAATTTTTCAGGTTATGATCCTTTTGCCTGCCGGCCCCCGATACGGGCGCGGGGCATGGCGGAAGGATCGCCCCGGAAGGGCGCGGGCCTGTCCGCTCCGCCCCGGAAAAAGGCGCACCACGGGCGGCCTGCCGGGCATTTTTCAGTGCTCCGGCGGCTGTACAAGAAAAAAGAAATGAGGAAAAGACATGAAAGGCAACGTTCTCGTCGGTCAGTCCGGCGGCCCCACGGCCGTCATCAACTCCAGCCTCGCGGGCGTGTTCAAGGCCGCGACGGAACTCGGCTACGGCAAAGTGTACGGCATGCGCCACGGCATCCAGGGCTTCCTGCAGGGGAAGTACGTGGATATGGCCGAACAGATCCGCAACGACCTGGATCTGGAGCTGCTCAAGCACACCCCCTCCGCTTTCCTGGGCAGCTGCCGCTATAAGCTGCCGGAAATCGACCAGGACAACGCGATCTTCGACCGCATCTTCGCCCTGCTGGACGAGCTGAACATCGAAGTGTGCATCTACATCGGCGGCAACGACTCCATGGATACCATCCGCAAGCTGTACGACTACGGCCAGAAGATCGGCTCCACGCGGAAGTTCGTGGGCTGCCCCAAGACCATCGACAACGACCTGGCCATCACCGACCATACCCCCGGCTTCGGCAGCGCCGCCAAGTACATCGCCACCTCCACCAAGGAAATCATCCGCGACGCGGTGGCCTTCGCCAACAAGAAGAACGTCAACATCGTGGAGATCATGGGCCGCAACGCGGGCTGGCTGACCGGCGCCGCCGCGCTTTCCAAGGGCGATGACTGCGTCGGCCCCGACCTGATCTATCTGCCCGAGCTGCCCTTCAGCATCGAAGGCTTCGTGGACGAAGTGAAGAAGCTGCTGGAAACCAAGGACGTGGTCACCGCCGTGGTATCCGAAGGCATCAAGACCGCGGAAGGCAAGTACGTCTGCGAATACGCCTCCAGCTCCAAGACCACCGACGCCTTCGGCCATCTCCAGATGTCCGGCACCGCCGCGTATCTGGCCTCCGTGGTTCAGGGCCAGCTGGGCTGCAAGACCCGCGCCATCGAATTCTCCACCCTGCAGCGCGCCGCCTCCCACATGGCCAGCAAGGTGGACGTGGACGAAGCGTTCAACGCGGGCAGCGCCACCGTGCGGGCCGCGGACAAGGGCATTTCCGGCGTGATGGTGCTCATCAAGCGGGTGAACGACAATCCCTATCAGAGCGGCAACGACGTGTACGACGTGCACAACATCGCCAACGCCGAAAAGGTGGTCCCCCGGGAGTGGATCAATGAAAAGGGCAACGGCGTGACCCAGCAGTTCATTGATTACGTGCGTCCCCTGATCCAGGGCTACGACGTGCCCGTGATGGTGAACGGCGTGCCCCGCCATCTGGTGCTCAGGGAAGAATAAGCGATCAAACCGGTTTTCCGGATCAAAAAAGCCGGGAGGCGGACCGAAGATGAGCATGCTCATCCCGCGGCCGTCCCCCGGCTTTTTCGTGGGATCATTCGCCCCGTTCCTTTTCCATCTCCCGCAGGAAAGAAAGCAGAAACGCGTGGCGCTCCTCCGCCATTTCCCGGGCGGCGGGGGTGTTCATCCCGTCCCGCAGCAGCAGCAGCTTTTCCCGGAAATGCGCCAGGGAATCCTCCAGGCTGCGGCCGTGGGCGCCGCCGTAGGCGAAGGTGCGGGCGATGCCGACGGCGCCCAGGGCGTCCAGGCGGTCCGCATCCTGCACGATGCGGCCCTCCGGCGTGTCCGGGCGGCGCAGACGGTTGCGGCTGAAGGAAACGCCGTTGACGATGCGGCAGATCCGATCCGCCCGTTCCGCTGGGACGCCGTTTTCCCCAAGAAACGCCCGGGCGTTTGCGTTGTTTTCGGTGGCGAACAGCTTCGGATCGTCCGCGTCGTGCAGCAATGCGGCCAGGGCGATCAGCTGCCGGTCGCAGGGCCCCTCCGCGTCCGCCAGGCGCAGGGCGTTTTCGCACACCCGCAGGGCATGGTCCGCCCCGTGGCCGGTGCTTTCCCCCCGGAAGAGCGCCCGCGTCCATTCCGCGGCCCGGGCGATCAGGGGATCCTGGCGCATCGCGCTTTCCGTACGGCTCATATCCGCCGCCTCCTTTCTTTTCCCCACTGATTATACCACCCGGAGCGGGGCCGGTGCAAAGCAAAAATCCCCCTTGCCCGCGCCCGGAGCAGGGCGTATAATACCATCCGAGGGGAAAAACGGAAATTGGAGCGTGACGCGCATGTTCATCAAAGGATTCACTTACGGATACGACGGCCGGCGGGGCATGTACCGCGCCCCGGAGGCCGCCCTCTCCATGGACCGTTTGGCCGCCCTGGGGGGCGACTGGGCGGCGCTGGCCTTCGCGGTGATGCAGGATTCCTTCCACTCCACTCTGATCCGCCCGGATTACCGCTTCACCGTCACCGACCGGGACATCAAGGCCGCGGTGCGCCAGCTGCACGCCCGGGGGCTCAAGGTGTGCATGAAGCCCATGGTCAACAGCATGGACGGCGTGTGGCGGGCGCACATCGCCTTTCCCCGGCCGGAATGGGGCGACCGGGATTACTGGAAGGAATGGTTCTCCTGCTACACGGCGTTCCTGTGCCATTACGCGGAGATCGCGGAGGAAACCGGGTGCGAAATGTTCTGCGTGGGGTGCGAAATGCTGGGCACGGAGCCGGAGGAGGCCCACTGGCGAAACGCCGTCACCGCGGTCCGGAAGATCTATCACGGCCCGCTGGTGTACAACACCAACCACGGCAGGGAAGCCGGTCTTTCCTGGTGGGACGCGGTGGATTACATCGGCACCTCCGCCTACTACCGGGTGGCCGACGCCCCGGGGGCGTCCGCGGAGGAAATGCGCGCGGCCTGGGAAGAGCATCTTGCGCCCCTGGCGGAGCTGTCGCGGCGGCTGAACAAGCAGGTGATCTTCATGGAGATCGGCTGCCGCAGCGCCCGGGGCTGCGCCATGATGCCCTATGATTTTTCCCACAGGGAATTCCCCTGCGACGAGGACGAGCAGGCCAATTTCTACGAATCCTGCTTCCGCGCTGTGTGGGACAAGCCCTGGTTCGCGGGCTGGTTCTGGTGGGACTGGTACACCTTTCTGCCCCGCCGCACCCAGGACACGGGCTTTTCCATCGCGGACAAGAAGGCGGAGCAGGTGGTGAAAAACTGGTACGCAAAGCAGCGGTAAGGCTGGAAACGGCCGGACCGCCAATAATATAGGAGGAAACAGTCATGGGCGTATTATCCAAAGTGCATCGCTTCCGGGAAGCGGGGCAGGAAGCAAACGTCAACAACGTGGAGCGGTTCGGCCGGCCGGTCCGTTCGCTCTTTACCACCACGAAGGTATTCACCCTGCACCACCACATCGACATCGTGGACGAAAGCGAAAACGTGGCGTATCAGGCGAACACCAAATTCCCCTCCATCCACGATAAAACGGACGTGACGGACGCCGAGGGCCGGCAGGTGGCCCACATCGAAAGGAAGCTCCTCACCCTCCACCAGCGGCATTTCGTCACCATGGCGGACGGGACCCGATTTGAACTGTCCACGGAGCTGTTCCACCTGGTCAAGGACATCACCAACATCGAGGGCCTGGGCTGGCAGCTGCGGGGGAACATACTGGCGCTGAATTTTGAACTGTACGACGCCAATGAGAACGTGATCGCCGTGATCGGGCAGAAATGGGTGTCTCTCCACGATAAATACTGCGTGGATATTTACCAGTCCAAGCACGAGCAGGCCGTGGTGGCCATCCTGGTGACGCTGCAGCACATGATCCGGGACCGGGAAGCGGCCAGCTCTTCGTCCTCGTCGTCCTTCTCCTCCTCGGGATCGTAACGTCATGGGGGAAACATGGGTGATCGCCGGGCAGGCGTACCGGATCGGCAGGCTGCTGGGCCGCGGCAAGGGCGGGTATTCCTACCTGGCCCTGCGGGAGGGCGCGCCCTTCGTGGTCAAGCAGATCAATCACGAGCCCTGCGCCTACTACCGCTTCGGCAACAAAATGGAAGCGGAGCTCCGGGATTACGGGCGGCTGCGGGCCGCGGGCATCCGCATCCCCGCGCTGATCGCATGGGATGCGGGGGCCGAGCGGCTCGTGAAGGAATACATCGAAGGGGACACGGTTTTTTCTCTGGTGAAAAGCGGCCGCCCGACGGACGCGTATCTGCCCCAGGCGCGGGAAATGGCGGCCCAGGCCCGCGCCGCCGGGCTGAATATCGATTATTTCCCCACCAACTTCATCGTGCAGCGCGGCCTGCTGTGGTACATCGACTACGAATGCAACGAATACATGGACGAATGGAGCTTTGAAAATTGGGGCGTGCGCTACTGGTCCATGACCGAGGAATTCCAAAAATACCTGGCGGAAAGCCCTGAGAAAGCCTGATCCCCGGCAAACGGCCTCACGCGGGACGGTACTCCATGGCGGTTTCGCAGCTGCGGAGCACCTCGCGGGGGTCGTTTTTCCTGTCCAGCCACGCGCCGTGGGTCCTGTCCGAAAAAATCACGGGCATCCGGCCGTGGATGAAGGCGATCTCCGGCGACGGCGCTTTGGTCAGCACGGAAAGCACGGGGAGGCGCCGATCCGCTTCATAGCGGTAGATCCCCGCCAGGTACATGATCCCCGGCGTCCGGGGGCGGATGGCGTACTTGGTTTTCCCGCCCGGCGTCCGCCGCGGCGGTTTTTCCGCTTCGCCGATCTGCAGGGACGGCGCGGCAGACGCATCTCCCCATTCAAAATACCAGGAGCAGGGGATCAGGCAGCGGCGCTCCAGCATGGAGGCGCGGAACAGGGGCTTTTCCAGCGCCGTTTCGCTGCGGGTGTTGATGATCAGCCCCTTGCCGTCCGGGCGATGAAAGCCCCACAGCATGGGATACGCCCCCGCTTCGCCGCTTTTTGCCAGCGCCAGGGCCGCCACGGCGGCGCCGGGAAACACCTCCCCCGCGGCGATGCCGCTTTCCCCGGTGACGGCTTTCTGCCGCCGGGCCGCTTCCTCGATCATCCGGGAGAGCAGTTCGTTTTCGCTTTCGCCCTCCACCCAGAACCGTCCGCACATGGTTTTTCCCCTCCGTTTTTCTCACAGGATGCCCGCGCCGGGCGAATCTTCATTCCCCGCCGCCGAACAGCGTTTCCGATTCCACGGAAAGCAGATCGTCCCAGGGGATCGCCGTATCCTCCACCAGCAGGACCCTTCTCACCGGGTCCACCCGCCGCACCGCGCCCGTCACGGTTTTATACTGCCCCAGCCGGCCGCAGGCACCGTGATGCCCGTCCGCGCAGGGCACGTAATACGTCGCCGTCACGGCGGGGCGGCTGCGCCGGGCCAGGCGGGAATTGGCGGTCATCGCCCGGAGCAGGAGCAACCGGCGGTTGGTTTCCTCTGTTTCCTCTTCGTCCGGGAAGCGCTTCCCGGCGTAGGGGATATTTTTTTGCCGGATGTGCTCGCTGTAGCCGTCCAGGGCGTCGTAGGGGGCGAACAGCTTGGCCCGCTTGCCCCGCTCCATCCGGGGATGGCGCAGGGAAAACGCGTCCTCCCCGTGGCGGGGACGGCCCTGGAGCAGCACGCCCAGATACGGGAACTGCAGGGGGATCAGCCGCCCGTCCACCACGTACTGCATTTCGCCGTCCGACAAGGGGATCGCGGTGGCGGTCATGTTTTTTCCCTGCCTTTCTCAAAGGGCTCCACGGCGGGGCCGCCCGCCTTGTGCCCGCCGATCTGCATGTTCCGCTGGATGGTGGTGGCCCCCTCCAGCAAATTCATGCCTTTCACGATGGCGTTCATGCCGAATTTTTTGCGCACGCCCAGCATGGCCCGCTGCAGCCGCCTTTCCCTTTCCAGGGCGTTAAAATCGGTGAACAGGTCCGTCTGGCAGCTGCCGTCGTCGTATTCCACCTCGCAGGCGGCAATGTTCAGCCGCCGCAGCAGCAGATGCCGGTCCACCTTCTTTTCAAAGGACGGGATCAGCCGCTCCAGGATCTGCTGCCTGCTGTTGGTGCGGAAAGGCAGGCACACGGTGGCGTTGGCGTGCCTGGGCTGCAGCCGCCCGTAGTAATCCAGCGTCAATTCCCCCTGATACTGGGGATAGGCGTTCAGCGATTCCGGGTCGAAGGCGATCCACCAGGCGAGATACGCGCAGGTCAGGTTCTTGGAAAGCAGATCCGCGCACAGCAGATCCGCCATTTCCGTGAACACCAGCCGCCCCTCCCCGTACCGATAGGGCCGGGGGAGCACCTGGCCCGTGCTCAGGCTGTGATCCTCCGATTTGTAGGATTTGATGTCCTCCATGGTGGTGGGCTCGACGCCCCAGGCGTGGTCGATGAGCAGTTCCGCGTTGACGCCGAACATGCGGTAGAGCATTTCCTCGTTGCCGGCGGACACGGCGGCGATATCCCCCATGGTGTACAGCCCGCGTTCCCGCAGCCGCCGGGCCGTGCCCGGGCCGATCTGCCAGAAATCCGTCAGGGGCCGGTGGGTCCACAGGGCGAGGATGTAGCCGATCTCGTCCAGCTCCGCGATCCTCACGCCGTCCCAGTCGGGCTTTTGCTTTTTCGCCACGATGTCCATGCCCACCTTGGCCAGGTACAGATTGGTGCCGATGCCCACCGTGGCGGTGATGCCCGTGGTTTTCAGCACGTCCCGGATCATGGTGACCGCCATGAGATGCGCCGGGGAAATATGCTGCCGCTCCGCCTCCCGCCGGTACAGATGCAGGTAGGGCGTGGCGTCGATGAAGCATTCGTCGATGGAATACACGTGGATATCCTGCTCCGACACGTAGCGCAGGTAAATTTCATAGATTTTCGCGCTGACGCGCAGGTATTCCGCCATCCGGGGCGGGGCGATGATGTAATCCACCCGGGTGTGGGCGTACGCCTCGAACATGCGGATGCGCTCCTTCGCCTCAAAGAGCCGGGGCCTGCCGGGCACGCCCATGGCCTTGAGGGCGGGGCTCACGGCCAGCACGATGGTCTTGTCCGTGCGGCTTTCGTCCGCCACCAGCAGATTGGCCGTCAGCGGGTCCAGCCCCCGGGCCACGCACTCCACCGAGGCGTAATAGCTTTTCAGGTCGATGCAGATGTACTGCCGCTTCCCGTCCGTCCCCGCCTGCCCCATCGCTCCGTCCGTCCCCTTCGGCCCAGAATAAGAACATTTGTTCTCTTACAGGATCATTATAGTCCCGGAGGGCGGCGTTGTCAACAGGAAAAATAAGCAAAAAGAGCTGTTGCACAGCCCCTTCGATCAAATGGATCCTCCATATGATCGAAAGAGGATATTGCAGATTGGCTTCTGCAACATCCCCTTTCAAGCCGGCGCGCCGATTTACCGGTAAATGATTTCTTCCCGCTTGGGGCCGTTGGAGAGCATGGTCAGCGGGCATTCGATTTCCTTTTCCAGAAATTCCACGTAAGCCCGGCAGTTGTCGGGCAGGTCTTCGTACCTGGTGATGCCCCGGATGTCCTTTTTCCAGCCGGGGAGGGTGACGTAGACGGGCTTCGCTTTGTCCAGCAGCGGGGTCACGGGAAAATCCCTTACCTGCTGTCCGTCGATCTCATAAGCCACGCAGACCTTGATCTCGTCCAGGTAGCCCAGCACGTCCAGGTTGGTCATCACGCAGTCGGTGGCGCCCTGGATCATGCAGCCGTAGCGGGTGGCCACCGCGTCGAACCAGCCCACCCGGCGGGGGCGGCCCGTTTTCGCGCCGTATTCCCCGGCGTCGCCGCCCCGGCGGCGCAGCTCCTCCGCCTCATCGCCGAACAGCTCCGTGGTGAAGGGCCCCGCGCCCACGCAGGAGGAATAGGCTTTCGTGACGCAGATCACCTGCTCGAACGCCGTCACCGGCAGCCCCGCGCCCACCGCGCCGAACCCCGCCAGGGGCGAGGAAGAGGTGGTGAAGGGGAAAATGCCGTGGTCCGGGTCCCGCAGGGTGCCCAGCTGGCCCTCCAGCAGGATGCGTTTCCCGTCCTTCACGGCCCGGTGCAGGTACTGCGCCACGTCGCACACCATGGGCCGGATCTTCTGCCCCAGGGCGTAATACTTTTCGGTGAGGGCGTCCACGTCCAGCTCCGGCTTGTGGTACAGGCTGTCCAGCATGGCGTTTTTCAGCTTGGCGGCGTTTTCCAGCCGGGCGCGGAGGATGTCCCGGTCCATCAGCTGGCACACCTGCAGGCCGATCTTCATGTACTTGTCGCCATAGAAGGGGGCGATGCCGGATTTGGTGGAGCCGAAGGACGCCTTGCCCAGCCGCTCCTCTTCGTAGCAGTCGAAAGCCACGTGGTATTCCATCAGCACCTGGGCCCGGTCGGAGATCAGCAGCCGGGGCGCGGGCACGCCCCGCTCCTCCAGCATGGCAAGCTCCTTGAGCAGCGCCTCGATATCCAGCGCGACGCCCGGGCCGATCACGTTGGTGACGTGGCCGTGGCATACGCCGCTGGGCAGCAGGTGCAGGGCGAACTTGCCGTAGTTGTTGATGATGGTGTGGCCCGCGTTGGCCCCGCCCTGAAAGCGGATCACGATATCGCTGTTTTCCGCCAGCATATCGGTGATTTTTCCTTTTCCTTCGTCGCCCCAGTTGGCGCCGACGATCGCACGGATCATGGGGATCCCTCCTGTGATACGGAAAATAATGGGGAAGCCGCTTTTGCTTTCGCGCGTCCCCGATTCTTTACAGAACGCTGACGATCCTCTCCACCGCCGCCTTGGTGTTTTCCAGGGTGTTGAAGGCGGTGAGGCGGAAATAGCCCTCCCCCGCGGGGCCGAAGCCCTCGCCCGGGGTGCCCACCACCTGCGCCTTTTTCAGCAGCAGATCGAAGAAATCCCAAGAGGGCATGCCGTCCGGCGTTTTCATCCATACGTAGGGGGAATGGACGCCGCCGAAGGCCAGGATACCGGCCTTTTTGAGCCCGGCCAGGATCACCCGGGCGTTCTCCCGGTAATAGGCGATGGTCTCCAGGATCTGCTTTTGCCCCTCGGGGCTGTACACCGCCTGAGCGGCCCGCTGGGTGAGATAAGAAACGCCGTTGAATTTGGTGGCCTGCCGCCGGCCCCAGAGCCGGTTCAGCCGCACGCCGTCGTACGTCACCTCCCCGGGCACCACGGTGTAGGCGCAGCGGGTGCCGGTGAAGCCGGCGGTCTTGGAAAAGGAGCAGCACTCGATGGCGCATTTTTTCGCCCCGGGCACCTCGTAAATGCTGCGGGGGATGGCGTCATCGGAGATAAAGGCCTTGTACGCCGCGTCGTACACGATGAGGGCGTCGTTTTCCAGCGCCCAGTCCACGAACACCTGCAGCTGCTCCTTGGTCAGCACCGTGCCGGTGGGGTTATTGGGATAGCACAGGTACACCACGTCCACCCGTTTTTCCGGCAGCGGCGGCACAAAGCCGTTTTCCGCGTTGCAGGGCAGGTAGGTAAGGTTTGTCCACTTCCCGTTCACGTAATCCCCCAGGCGGCCCGCCATGGCGTTGGAATCCACGTACACGGGATACACCGGGTCGGTGACGGCGATCTGCGCGTCCGGGCCGAACAGCTCCTGCAGATTTCCCACGTCGGATTTGGCGCCGTCGGAAACGAACACCTCGTCCCGGGCGATCTCCACGCCCCGGGGGGCGTAATCCCCGGCGATGATGGCGTCGATCAGCCAATCGTAGCCGAAATCCGGGCTGTAGCCGTGGAAGCCCTCGGGGGTGCCCATTTCATCGGCGGCCTTTTTCAGCGCCGCCACCACCGCGGGGGCCAGGGGCCGGGTCACGTCCCCGATGCCCAGGCGCAGGATCTGCGCGTCCGGGTTTTCGGCGGAAAACGCCTTCACCCGTTTGGCCACCTCGGCAAACAGATACCCCGCAGGTAGCTTGGCCAGATTCGTGTTGATTTTCATAAAAGCGTACCTCCCGACAGCAGAAGAATTGTGGCGGTATTTTACCGGATGCGTCGAAGGCCGGTCAGGCCTTCGGTCGCCATCCGCGTCGGATCACATTCCGTCAGGAAAGGGAAAGCCGCCGTCGCGGTCCTCCCGCCATTTCGCCGGGTTTTCGGCGATATAGCGGCAGGCGGCGTTGAATTCCTTTTCCGTCCGGATCACCCGGTCATAGAATGATTTCTGCCAGACGGAGCGTCCCAGCTGCCGGGTCACGGCCCGTTTCATGGAGCCGATCACCGTGGACAGCGTAGGGGCGGATATCATCCGCCCGTTTTCGCCGGCTGCATAAAGCAGAAGGAGATGCACGTGGTCTGGCATGACGCAGAAGCAATCCACCTCCACACCGGCGTAATGATCGGGGATCGCGCGGATCGCCTGATCGACGGCCTTTCCCGCCCGGGTGAGCGGCGGGCAGAACGGGCGGATGATATCCGCCCCTACGGCATCCGACGGCTTTTCCGTCCGTTCTTCGTTTGCGCCGCCGCTCCAGAATACGTTCCTGCGGGGCGACGTGCAGACGGTGACGAAGTAAGCGCCGCTGGCGGAATAGGAAAAATGGGGAAGACGGTTCCGCTTTCTTTTCGGGAGATCCATGCCATCCACCTGCCCGGCTCAGTCCCCCAGCCACTCCCCGTCGTACACGAATTCGGCCGGGCCGGTCTGATACACGTGATTGTCCTCGGCGCTCCAGTGCAGTTGCAGATTGCCGCCGGACAGCTTCATCTGTACGGTGCGGTCCGAATTCCCGGCCAGCACCGCCGCCACCAGCGCCGCGCAGGCCCCGGTGCCGCAGGCCAGCGTTTCGCCGGCCCCGCGCTCCCACACCCGCATCTGCAATATGCCCCGGTCGATCACCCGGACGAACTCCACGTTGGTGCGCCGGGGGAACAGGGGATGATGCTCGATCATGGGGCCGATGGTGGGCAGATCCACCACCTCCGGGTCCCGCACGAAAAGGACGGCGTGGGGATTGCCCATGTTGACGCAGGTGATGAACCAGGTCTGCCCCATGATCTGCAGCCGGTGGCGCAGCACCATTTCCCCGGGCAGATCCACGGGGATGAGGCGCGGATTCAATTCCGGCGTGCCCATGTCCACCTTCACCCGGCTGACCTTCCCGTCCTCCAGCTGCAATTTGATCTGCTTGAGGCCGCCCTTGGTGTCGATGGTCAGCTCGGTCTTGTCGGTCAGCCCCCGCTCGTACACGTATTTGCCCACGCAGCGGATGCCGTTGCCGCACATACCGGCCTCGCTGCCGTCGGAATTGAAAATCCGCATGCCGAAATCGGCGGTGTCGCTGGGCTCGATGAGGATCAGGCCGTCGCTGCCGCAGCCGAAGTGGGGCTTGCTCATCACGATGGCCAGGCGCTCGGGATCGGATACCACCTCTTCAAAGCAATTCACATAGATGTAGTCGTTGCCGATGCCGTGCATTTTCGTGAATTTCATGCCGCCGCCTCCTTTCGGATCTTATCATCTGTATATGTTGCGCGGAGCGATAGGGTTACATGCGCTCCGGCGCGGCCAGGCCGATCAGGTACAGCCCCGTCTTGATCACTTCCGCGCAGGCCCGCGTCAGCTGCACCCGGGCGGCGGCGGCCCCGGGGTCGTCGTCCAGGATGCGGTGCTCGTAATAGAATTTGTTGTAGGCCTTGGCGATTTCCGTGGTGACCCGGGTGACCAGATACGGCTCGTTCCGCAAACAAGCCTCCGACACCGCCTCCGGGAAGCGGGAGAGCAGCCGCAGCAGCGCTTGGGCCTCGTCGTCCGTCAGGGCGGCGTAATCGGGGGCGGGCAGGCCTTCCGGCGCCTTGCGCAGCACCGAGCGGCACCGGGCGTGGGTGTACTGCACGTAGGGGCCCGTTTCGCCGTCGAAATTCAGCGCCCGGTCCCACCAGAAGTCGATATCCTTGATGCGGTTGTTCTGCAGCGTGGCGTACACCACCGCGCCCACGCCCACCTGCCGGGCCGCTTCTTCCTTGTTTTCCAGCCCGGGAGATTTTTCCTTGATGATCTCCAGCGCCTTTTCCTGGGCCCGGGTGAGCAGTTCGTCCAGCAGCACCACGTGCCCCGTGCGGGTGGCCATGGCCTGGCCCTCGTAGGAAACCATGCCGAAGGCCACGTGGCTGCACTGGCCGGCCCAATCGCAGCCCATCAACTCCAGCACCTTGAACAGCTGGCGGAAATGCAGATCCTGCTGGTAGGCCACGACGTACAGACTGCGGTCGAAATGATAGGTCTCCTTGCGGTAGATGGCGGCGGCCACGTCCCGGGTGTGGTACAGGGTGGCGCCGTCGGATTTGAGGATCAGGCAAGGGGGCATGCCCCAGGGCTCCAGGTCCACGATCTTCGCCCCGTCCGAATCCTTGAGCAGCCCCTTTTCTTCCAGCGCGCGGATCACCGCGCCCGTCCGCTTCGCCATGACGCTTTCGCCGTCGTAGCTGTCGAAATGCACGTCCAGCACGTCGTACACCTTCATGGCGTCCCGGAGCGTCACGTCCTTGAACCACTGGAAAATTTCCAGGGCTTCCGGATCGCCGTCCTCGATTTTCTTGAACCAGGCCCGGCCCTCGTCCTCCAGGGCGGGGTTTTCCTTGGCCTCTTCGTTGAAGCGGACGTAGAGCCGGGTCATTTCGTCCACGCCGCCCTTTTCCACCGTTTCCTTATCGCCCCACTTCTTGTAGGCGCAGAGCATCTTGCCGAACTGGGTGCCCCAGTCCCCCAGATAATTGATGGAGACGGTCTTCCACCCCAGGAAATCGTAGATCCGCCGGAGGGAATTGCCGATGACGGTGGTGCTCAGGTGGCCCAGGTGGAAGCGCTTGGCGATGTTGATGGAGGAATATTCCACGCACACGGTCTTGCCCCGGCCCTCGTCGCCGCCGCCCCATTTTTCCGGGGCGGCCAGGATGGCGGAAAGCAGGTCCCGGGCAAAATTTTCCCGGTTAAAGAAGAAATTCAGATATCCGCCCGCGCATTCCACCCGGGCGACGGCGCCGTCCGTCAGGGCGGCGGCCAGCTTCTGGGCGATCGCGGGCGGGCCCAGGCGCAGGGCGCGGCTGAGCTTGAAACAGGGGAAGGCGTAATCCCCCATGCCGCTGTCCGGGGGCACCTCCAGCAGGGGATACAGGTCCTCCGGCAGCCCCTCCGCCTCCGGGAACGCCTTTTTCAGCATTTCCCCGGCCAGGTCCGCAATGCGCCGTTTCATGTCCATACGTTCCATTTCCTCCCGGAATCCAAAATCAATACGGTTTATCTTATCATATCTTGCCCCGTTTCGCAACGCAAAAGCCCGGGGAATACCGAAAAAATGCGGGATCCGGGGGCATCCGCGGGGTTTTTGCTCCGGGCGGGGACGGCGGGCGGCGCGGGCGATCGGCAAACGCCCGCCGCAGGGCCGCGCCTGACAGGGATTTCCAGGAGCGGAGGGAGCCCGGAAAAGAGAAAAAAACAGTTGCGGACCGGCCGGGGATTATGCTATACTGAATTGGTTATAGGGTTACCCAAATCACCTGAACAGGAGGTACCGAGTCAATATGCAATACACGAAGGAAGTTGAAGACATGGTCTGTGTTGCGAAGGGCCCGAACCACGGCCCCGCGCCCATTCCTGAAGAAGGAAAATGGATCCAGGCCAAGGAGATCAAGGATATCTCCGGCTACACCCACGGCATCGGCTGGTGCGCGCCTCAGCAGGGCGCCTGCAAGCTGAGCCTGAACGTGAAGAACGGCGTCATCGAAGAAGCCCTGGTGGAGACCATCGGCTGCTCCGGCATGACCCACTCCGCCGCCATGGCCAGCGAGATCCTGCCCGGCAAAACCATCCTGGAAGCGCTGAACACCGACCTGGTGTGCGACGCCATCAACACCGCCATGCGCGAACTGTTCCTGCAGATCGTGTACGGCCGCACCCAGAGCGCCTTCTCCGACGACGGCCTGCGCGTGGGCGCCGGATTGGAGGACCTGGGCAAGGGCCTGCGCTCCATGGTGGGCACCATGTACGGCACGAAAGCGAAGGGCACCCGTTATCTGGAAATGACCGAGGGCTACGTGGTCAAGATGGCCCTGGACAAGGACGATCAGGTCTGCGGCTATCAGTTCCTGAGCCTGGGCAAGATGATGGACGCCATCAAGAAGGGCATGGCCCCCAACGAAGCGTACGAAAAGAACCTGGGTACTTACGGCCGGTTCAAGGCTGAAGACGGCGCGGTCAAGTGGATCGATCCGCGCAAAGAATAATGGGAGGTGCGACAGATGGCCCTGTTTGAAAATTACGAAGGCCGCATGCCCCAGCTGCAGCCTGTTCTGGACAAGTACGGATTCAAGAATTTCGACGAAGTCAAGGCGTTCACCAACGGCAAGGGCGTGGACGCGTACAGCATCGTGGAAAGCACCCAGCCCATCTGCTTTGAAAACGTGAAGTGGGCCTACGAGCTGGGCGCCGCCATCGCCATGAAGGAAGGCGCGAAGAACGCCGCCGAGGCCGCCAAGTGGATCGGCGTGGGCCTGCAGGCCTTCTGCATCCCCGGCTCCGTGGCGGACCAGCGCCAGGTGGGCATCGGCCACGGCAACCTGGGCGCCATGCTGCTGGACGAGGAAACCGAGTGCTTCGCGTTCCTGGCCGGCCATGAATCCTTCGCCGCCGCCGAGGGCGCCATCAAGATCGCCCTGAACGCCAACAAAGTGCGTACGAAGCCCCTTCGGGTCATCCTCAACGGCCTGGGCAAGGACGCCGCCATGATCATCAGCCGCATCAACGGCTTCACCTACGTGCAGACCAAGTACGACTATCTGTCCGCCGACGTGAAGGAAGACCACGCCCTGACCGTGGTGAGCAAGACCGCTTACTCCGACGGCCCCCGGGCGAAGGTGAACTGCTACGGCGCGGACGACGTGCGCGAGGGCGTGGCCATCATGTGGCACGAGGGCGCGGACGTGTCCATCACCGGCAACTCCACCAACCCCACCCGCTTCCAGCATCCCGTGGCAGGCACCTATAAGAAGGAACGCTGGGAAGCCGGCAAGAAATACTTCTCCGTGGCTTCCGGCGGCGGCACCGGCCGCACCCTGCATCCCGACAACATGGCCGCCGGCCCCGCCTCCTACGGCATGACCGACACCATGGGCCGCATGCACTCCGACGCGCAGTTCGCCGGCTCCTCCTCCGTGCCTGCCCACGTGGAAATGATGGGCTTCCTGGGCGCGGGCAACAACCCCATGGTGGGCATGACCGTGGC